>JBBSHM010000015.1:0-37807 GCA_038253125.1 Acidimicrobiales bacterium | reverse complement strand
GTCGAGCTCGGGGACACCCCCTCCTCCTCCCGGTAGCCCTTCACCTGCTCGCCCTCGCTCCAGCCCGGCGCGTACTGGGCGCGCACGACGTGGTCTGCCACCTCGGCCGGGCTCCAGGGCCGGATGGCCCGCAGCGCCTTCACCTTCTCGTCCCGCACGCCGTTGGCGTCGAGGGTGGCCGGAGGCTCCATCGAGCACACGGCCAGGACCTGCAGGACATGGTTCTGCACTATGTCCCGCAGGGCTCCGGCGGTCTCGTAGAAGCCGGCTCTGGTGCCGACCCCGACCGTCTCGGCCACCGTCACCTGCACGTGGTCGATGTGCTGGCGGCTCCACAGCGGCTCGAAGAAGGTGTTGGCGAACCGCAGGGCCAGGGTGTTCTGCACCGTCTCCTTCCCGAGGTAGTGGTCGATCCGGTAGATCTGCTCCTCGGTGAACGCCGAGTGCATGGCCTCGTCCAGCGCCCGGGCCGAGGCAAGGTCCCGGCCGTAGGGCTTCTCGCACACCACCCGCACGAACGCACCGTCGAACTTGGGCTCGTGCATGCCCTCACGCCCGATGGCGCGGGCGATGTCGTCGAACAGCGACGGCACGGTGGCCAGGTAGTGCACCCGGTTGCCGTGGGTGCCCCGCTGCTCGTCCACCTCGGCCAGCACCTCCTTCAGCCGGTCGAAGGTCTCGGTGGCGGTGTAGTCGCCCGAGACGTAGCGGAAGCCGCTCACCATCTCGTGCCAACCGGGGGCGGCGTCGGGCACGCTCTTGATGCACAGGGTGCGGAAGTCCTCGTCGTCCATCTCGGTGCGGGCCGTGCCGACGACGGCGAAGGAACCGGGCAGCTGCCGGCGGCGGTGCAGCCGCTCGATGGCCGGCAGGATCTTGCGCGAAGTGAGGTCGCCCGAGGCTCCGTAGATGACCAGGACACATGGCGGAGCTCGCCGATCCGATTCGAGCCCCTCGAGGAGAGGGTTCTCAGGCACCGGGCGTCTCGACGTCCTCTACTAGGTGGACCTTCAGGGCATGGCCGCCGAACTGCCCCCGGAGGGCGGCCAGCAGCCGGTTGGAGAACAGGTTGGGGTCGCGGGAGGCGAAGCGCTCGTACAGGGCGGCTGTGATGACCGGGGTGGGAACGCCGCGCTGGACGGCCTCCTCGACGGTCCAGCGGCCCTCGCCCGAGTCGTCGACGTAGCCCTCGACGGTGGCGAAGGACTCCTCGGCCAGGGCCAGGGCGGCCAGGTCGAGCAGCCACGAGCGGATGACGGTGCCGTGGCGCCACGCCTCGGCCACCTCGGCCATCTTGGCCTGGTCGATGTGGAACTCTTCGGCTGCCGCCAGCACGGCGAAGCCCTCGCCGTAGGCCTGCATCAGGCCGTACTCGATGCCGTTGTGCACCATCTTGGTGAAGTGGCCGCTGCCGATAGGGCCGACGTGGACGAACCCGCCCGCGGGGGCCAGGGACTCGAAGAAGGGCCGGAGGTGCTCGACCACCGGGTCGGCGCCCCCGACCATGAGGCCGTAGCCGTTCTCCAGGCCCCACACCCCGCCGGACACCCCGGCGTCACAGAAGTCGATGCCCTCGGCGCCCAGCCGCTCGCCTCGGGCCATCGAGTCGGTGTAGCGGGCGTTGCCGCCGTCGATGACGGCGTCGCCCGGCGAGAGGTGCGTGGCCAGCTGGTCGACGGCGTCGGTGGTGATCTGGCCGGCCGGGAGCATCAGCCACACGGCCCGGGGCGGCTCCAGCTGTTGGATCAGGGACCCGAGGTCGGAGGCGCCCTGCGCCCCCTCGCCGACGAGCACGGCCACGGTATCGCCGCTGACGTCGTGGGCGACTACCTCGTGGCCCGCCTTCAGCAGGCGCCGTGTCATGTTGCCGCCCATCCGTCCGAGTCCGACCATCCCGATGCGCATCGCTCAGCCCACCTTCTCGAGGTCGCCCTCGTCCACCACGACCCGCACCACCCGGCGCCCGGCGGCCCGCAGGGCCCGCAGGTCACCCAGGGCCTGGGCGGCCACGAGGGTGCCGAAGTCATAGGAGTGATCGGGTACCGGAACCGACGCCGTCGCCGCGGCCGGCACGATCTGCACGGCGACGCAGCTGTCGGGGCCTCCCTTGTGGAGCTGGCCGGTGGAGTGGAGGAACCGGGGCCCGTAGCCGGCGGTGACGGCCATCCCACCGAGGGCGTCGCGCACCCGGCGCCGCAGCGCCTCGAGGGCTGCGTCCTGGCCGAAGGGGACATATGCCTGCAGCGCCACGTAGTCGCCCGGCCGGACCTGGCCCTTCAGCCACGGCAGGAGCGCATCGGGCGCCGCCACCTCTACCCCGTCGGGCAGTCCCTCGGGCAGCGGCAGGTGGTCGAGCGCCTCGACGGTGGCCACCTTGGCCGCCTCGACATCGGGCTGGTTGAAGGCGTCCACCCCGAGAAGGCTGCCGGCTGTGGCCGTGGCGATCTCCCAGCGCATGAACTCCGGGGCCAGGCCGTAGACGTCATCGACCTCCACCACCACCGGCTCGCGGTCGGGACCCGCCTCGGCCTGGGTGGTGGGAACGGGAACGATCCCGGTGCCCCGCTTGCCCAGGCTCTCGGCCACCAGCTGCTCGGCCCACAGGCCAAAGGCCCGGAACGGGCCGTCGCTCAGCAGGATGGTGAGCTTGTCCCGACCGGCCCGCTGCGCCTCGGCCCAGCCGACCCCGAGGCGGACAGCCTCGTCCACGTCCACTGTTCGGGCCCGCTCGCACAGGGTCACCGGGTCGATGCCGAGGAGGGCGGCCGGCACCAGGCCGAACCACGACAGCACGCTGTAGCGCCCGCCGATGTTCGGGTCGTTCAGGAAGACGCGGGCGAAGTCGTGGAGGCGGGCCAGCTCGACCGGCTTGGTGCCGGGGTCGCACACCGCCGCCCACCGGCTGCCGTCCGGCACCAGGTCCCAGAAGTGGGAGAACAGGGCCCGAGGCTCAAGCGTGCCCCCCGACTTGGAGGACAGCAGGAAGAACGAGCCATCGGTCGGCACCGACGCCACGGTCTTCGGGTCGGTGGTGTCACACACCACGAGCCGGTCGCTCTGCGCTGCGGCCCGCAGCACCTCGGGCCCGAGCGAGCTGCCGCCCATGCCGAGAAGAACCACCCGGTCGAAGGACAGCGACGACGCCCACTCAAAGACCTCGGCGCACGCCGGCAGGAGGCGCGAGGCGCTATCGAGCCAGCCCAGGCGCTGCGGTGCCTCAGAGCCCTGAGGCCACAACGTGGCGTCGCGGGCCAGCAGCCGCTCCACGATCTCGCCCGGTAGCGGCGGGCGCTCCTCGGCGGTGGGGACGTCGAGGCTCATGACAGCTTGTTCGCCTTGTCGGCCAGCGCCTGCAGCAGCTCGTCGTAGGACTTGGAGAACGAGGCCACCCCCTCCTCCTCGAGGGTGCGGGACACGTCGTCCACGTCGATCCCAACCTCGGCCAGCGCCGCCCAGCCGCTGCGGGCCAGGTCGAGCCCCTGGTCCACGGTGCGCGCCACCGTCCCGTGATCGAGGAAGGCATTGATGGTGGCATCAGGCATGGTGTTGACGGTGCCGGGGCCGATCAGCCTGTCGACGTAGAGCAGGTCGGGGTAGCTCGGGTCCTTGGTCGAGGTCGACGCCCACAGGGGCCGCTGCTGGTGGGCGCCCCGGTCCTGCAAGGCGCCCCACCGCTCGCCCGCGAAGCGCTCCTGGAACAGCTCGTAGGCCAGCTTGGCCTGGTTGACCGCGGCGGTGCCCAGCAGCGCGGCCGCGTCGTCGCCCCCGACCGCCCGCAGGCGCCGGTCGACCTCGACGTCGACACGGCTGACGAAGAAGCTGGCCACCGACCGCACGCCAGAGGGGTCACCCCCGCCGGCCACCAGCTCCTCGGCGCCGGACAGGAACGCCTCGATCACCTCGCCGTAGCGGGGAACCCCGAAGATGAGCGTGACGTTGACGCTGATCCCCTCGGCGATGGATGAGCGCACCGCAGGGAGGCCTTCGGCGGTGCCGGGGATCTTGATCATCAGGTTGGGCCGCTCGACCCGCTGCCACACGGCGCGGGCCTCGTGCCGGGTGCCCTCGGTGTCGCGGGCCAGCGCCGGCGACACCTCGATCGAGACGTGGCCGTCGGCACCCCGGCTCTCGTCGAACACCGGGCGCAGCACGTCACAGGCGTGACGGATGTCGTCGACCACCAGCTCCCAGTAGGCGTCCTCGACGCTGACCCGGCTGACCGCCTCGGCGAACTGCTCGTCGTAGTCCTGCGAGGCCTCGATCGCCTTCTGGAAGATCGTGGGGTTTGAGGTGACGCCGCGGATGCCGCGGTCGACCAGGCTCTTCAGGGTGCCGTCCCGGAAGTATCCACGCTTCAGGTTGTCGAGCCAGGGGCTCTGGCCCTGCTCGTCGAAGAGCCGTTGGAGCGTGGTCATGGGGGTCCTCCTGCTAGTCGTCCTCGTCGTCGTCGCCGTAGGCCTCCAGCAGCGACGCGATGAGGCTCTCGGCTTCGTCGGCCACCCGTTCGGCGGTGAAGCCGAGAGAGGCCATGACCTCTTCCCCGGGACCGGAGGCGCCGAAGCGGTCGATCGCCACCACGGCCTCGGCCCAGCGCTCCCAGCCGAAGGATGCTGCCGCCTCGACCGCCAGCGCCGGCAGGTCGGAGGGCAGCACCTCCTCCTTCTCGTCGTCGCTCGTCTCCTCGAACAGCTCCCAGCTCGGCATCGACACGACCCGGGCCCGGATGTCACGCTCGGCCAGCAGGGCCAAGGCCTCCAGGCACAGGTGCACCTCGCTGCCCGTGCCGATCAGGGTGACGTCGGCCTCGGGGTCCTCCCGGAGCACGTAGGCGCCCCGGGCCACCCCGTCGTAGGCGGCCTCGGTGCCCTCCAGGACCGGCAGGTCCTGGCGGGACAGGATCAGGGCGGTGGGCCCGTCGGAGTCGAAGGCGACCCGGTAGGCGTGCACGGTCTCGTTGGCGTCCGCCGGCCGGATGACCCGCAGGGCGGGCATGGCCCGCAGCCCGGCCAACTGCTCGATGGGCTGGTGGGTGGGCCCGTCGGGCCCGAGGCCGATCGAGTCGTGGGTGAAGCTGTACACGACCTTGAGGTCGGACAGGGCGGCGATCCGGATCGCCGGCCGGCAGTAGTCGGAGAAGATGAAGAACGTGCCGCCGACCGGCAGGATCCCGCCGTGGGCGGCCATGCCGTTCATGGCCGCGGCCATGCCGTGCTCGCGGATGCCGTAGTGCACCCGCGAGCCGGCGCGCTCGTCGCGGGTGAAGACGGGGACGTCGATCTTGACCCCGGTGTTGCCCGTGAGGTCGGCGCCACCCACGAACAGGCCGGGCACCAGATCCTTGACGGCCTCAAGCACCGCGCCCCCGGCCTTGCGGGTGGCCACCTTCTCGCCCGGCTGCCACGAGGGCAGGCTCTTGGCCCACTCGGTGAGCGGGCGGCCCTCCTGGGCGGCGTCGTAGCGCTCCCGGTCGCCCTTCATGCTCGCCAGGCGCTGCTCCCAGGCGTGGCGGGCGGTCTGGCCGCGGGTGATCGACTCGCGGTAGAGGGCCAGGACGTCGTCCGGGACGAAGAAGTCCTGGTCGGGCGGGAGCCCGAGCTTGACCTTGGTCTCGCGGACCACGTCGGCGCCCAGGGGCTCGCCATGGGCCTTCTCGCTGTCCTGGAGGGACGACGGGTAGCCGATGTGGGTGCGCAGGGCGATGAACGTGGGCTTGTCGGTGACCGCCACGCCCCGGCGCACGGCCGCCTCAAGGGCGTCGAGGTCGTTCGCCACCTCACCGATCTCGTCGACGTCCCAGCCGTAGGCCCGGAAGCGCTCGGGGGTGTTGTCGGTCCAGGACAACTCGGTCGGGCCGTCGATGCTGATGTGGTTGTCGTCCCACACCACCACGAGGCGCCCGAGGCCGAGGTGGCCGGCCAGGCTGGCGGCCTCGTGGCTGACGCCCTCCTGCAGGTCGCCGTCTGAGCAGATGACGAAGGTCTGGTGGTCGCACACCTCGGCGCCGAAAGTGGCCCTCAGGTGCTCCTCGGCCATGGCCATGCCGACGGCGGCACCGATGCCCTGGCCGAGGGGGCCGGTGGTGGTGTCGATGCCGGGGGCGTGTAGCCGCTCGGGGTGGCCGGGAGTGCGGGAGCCGAGCTGGCGGAACTCCTTCAGGTCGTCGATCGTCTGGCCGTAGCCGGTTAGGTGCAGCATCGAGTACAGCAGGATCGAGGCGTGCCCGCACGACAGCACGAAGCGGTCGCGGTCGTGCCACTCGGGCAGGGACGGGTCGTGCTTCATCACCCGGTGGAACAGCACGTGCGCCAGCGGGGCCAGCGCCATCGCCGTCCCGGGGTGCCCGTTGCCCGCCCGCTGCGGGCCGTCCATCGACAGCCCCCTGACGACGTTGACGGCTCGCTCTTCCAGTTCCGGCAGATCAGCGCCCATATGTGCAGTGACCCTACCCAGGAACGGCGGCCCCGTCCGGGGGAACGCTCAGGGGAGCCGCGGGGGCCGGCTCATACCGGCGGCAGGAGGGTGAACGGGACCGTCGTCACGTGCCCATCGGCGTTGAGGCGACACCGGGCCTCGATGGTGCCGTAGTCGGCGAACTCAAGCTCGGCCTTCACCAGCTGCCGCCCGAACTTGCCGGCCGCCACCGCCACCATCTGCACGTTCCTGGCCACCTGCTCGCCGTCGGCCTGGCGCACGAACTCACACACCAGCGAGGCCTGGCCCGAACCATTCGGATCCTCCCGCACGATGACCACGAGGTGGGGGGCCAGGGTGACCGGCGGCGGCGACGGGGCGACCGCCGAGAACATGACCCCCGTCAGGTCGATGCGGGTCGAGGGCCCCGCCACCTGGCGCATGTCGATGCCTTCGACGAACAGGGCGGCGACGATCTCCACGTCCGGTGAGTCTACGCGGCCTACGGTGGCCTCCCGTGGGTGCCCCGGTTCGCCCCGTCGACATGCGGGCCGGTTCCTCCACCCGCGAGGCGATCCTCGTTGCCGCCCGGCACCAGTTCGCCGAGCGGGGCTACGAGGGCGTGTCGCTGAACGACATCGCCAACGAGGTCGGCATCCGCCGTCCCAGCCTGCTGCACCACTTCGCCAGCAAGGACATCCTGTATCGGGAGGTGGTCGGGTCAACCCTCACCGACTGGCTGGTGCGGGTCAGCGGTGCCGTCGAGACCGCCCGCGGCCAGGACGGCTGGGCCATGGTCGACCACGTCCTCACCGCCGCCTTCAGCTTCTTCCAGCAGAACCCCGAGTTCGTCCGCCTGGTCCGTCGTGAGCAGCTGGCCGGCAGCGGCCGCTTCACCGACGACCTCGCTTCGGTCCTGCGCCCCCTGATGGCCCGGGCCGAGGGGTTCTTCGAGCGGGAGATGGCGGCGGGCACCTTCCGCCGCCACGACCCCGAGCAGCTGCTCCTCACCGGCTACGGCGCCGTGCTGAGCTGGTTCTCCGACGTCACCTTCCTCGAGGCCGTCACCGGACGGGACCCGCTGGCCCCCGAGGCCGTGGCTCAGCGGCTGCTGCACGTCCGCACCTTCTTCCGGGCCGCCCTGCAGCGGGAGCCCGGCTGACGGATCTTCGGTCCCTGGCGAGAGCCCTGAGCCCGGTAGCCTCGCCGCTCGTGGATGGCGCTTCCCCCGGGTCGGGCACCTGGCTGATCCAGCCGTCGGGACCGCTGCGCGGCGACGTCAGGGTGCGCGGCTCGAAGAACGCCATCACCAAGCACCTGGTGGCGGCGATGATGGGTTCCCGGCCATCCACCATCCGCAACGCCCCCGAGGTGGGCGACGTCGACATCACCAGTCAGATCCTGGAGAGCCTGGGCGTCGGGGTCGAGCGGGACGGCTCGACCATCACGGTGCACCCGACAGCGTCGCCCCAGGCCACGGTGCCGGTCGAGTTCAGCGGCCTCAACCGCATCCCGATCCTGCTGGCCGGACCGCTGCTGAACTTGGTCGGTGAGGCCTTCGTGCCCCTCGTCGGGGGCGACCGGATCGGCCGCCGGCCCGTTGACTTCCACGTCGCCGCCCTCTCGGCCCTGGGGGCCGAGGTCGAGCTGCGCGACGACGGGGTGATGGCCAAGGCCGGGCGGCTGCGGGGCGCCAAGATCGAGCTGCCCTACCCGAGCGTCGGCGCCACCGAGGCGGTGCTGCTGTCCGCCGTGCTGGCCGAGGGCAAGACCGTGCTGAAGGGGGCGGCCACTGAGCCCGAGGTCACCGAGCTGGCCCTGTTCCTCCAGCGCATGGGCGCCAGCATCGAGCTTCAGCCCGACCGCCGCATAGTGATCGAGGGGGTCGAGCGGCTCGACGGCGCCGCCACCACGCTGGAGGGCGACCGGATTGAGGCCTGGTCCTACCTGTGCGCCGGGGTCGTCACCGGAGGGGCGGTGCGGGTGGCCGGCTGCCGCCAGGACCGCCTGGTGACGGCCATCAACGTGCTGCACCGCATGGGCGCCAGGGTGGAGGTGACCGACGAGTGGACCACGGCCTCCGCTCCCGACGGACTCCGCCCGGTGGCGGTGTCGACCGACACCCACCCGGGTTTCATGACCGACTGGCAGACGCCGCTGATGGTGCTGCTCAGCCAGGCCGACGGGATGAGCGTGCTGCATGAGACGGTGTTCGAGAACCGGCTGGTGTACGTGCCCGCCCTGCAGCAGCTGGGTGTTGAGGTCGAGCTGTTCTCGGCCTGCCTCGGCGGTGCCGCCTGCCGGTTCCACGAGACGAACAACCTGCACTCGGCGGTGGTGAAGGGTGTCTCGGCCCTGCACGGAGCCGATGTCACCGTGCCGGACGTGCGGGCCGGCTTCTCGTCGGTGATTGCCGCAGCGGCGGCCGACGGCCCCTCAACGCTCAGCGGAATCAACCACCTGGAGCGGGGCTACCACCGCCCGGCCGAGCAGCTGGTGTCGCTCGGGCTCGACCTGCGAACCACCTGAGGTGACTCGGCTCACCCTGCTGCCGGCCAGCGGCGCCCGCCTCACCGTCCGGACCTGAGATGGGCGTGCGACGGCTCGTCCCGGTCCTGCTCATCGCCGTGCTGGCGGCCGGCGTGGCCGGCGTCGTCATCCCACGCGGCCCGTGGACGGGGCAGGCGGCGGCGGAGCCGGTGCGTCTGAAGACGCCGCTCCTCTCGCTCCGGCGCGTCCCCGAGGCCCTCGTCGGGGCCAGGGCCGATAGCCGGCTGCTGACGGCGGTCGCACGGGTGGCCGACGACCCGACCCTGGCGCCGTGGACCGCCCAGTCCTGCCTGATCGTCAAGGTCGGCGGCCGCACGCTCTACTCGCGCCAGCCCGATCAGCCCCTCATCCCGGCCTCGACCCTGAAGCTGCTCACCGCCGAGGCGGCCGTCACCGTGCTCGGGCCCGACACCCGCCTGACCACGACCGTGAAGGCCGACGCCGCCCCGTCGGGCGGCGTGGTGGCCGGGGACCTGCAGGTCGTCGGCGGCGGCGACCCGATCATCTCCACCGATGGCCATGCGGCCAAGGCGGAGCGCCAGCCTGTGATCCGCACGCGGATGGAGGACGTGGTCGAGGCCGTGGTGGCTGCCGGGGTTCACCAGGTGACCGGCAGGATCCGGGCCGACGAGAGCCGCTATGACACCGAGCGGGCCCGCCCCGGTTGGAAGCCCGGCTACCAGGCGAACGGCGAGGTCGCCCCCCTGTCGGCGCTCCTGGTCGACGACGGGCAGGACGCCGCCGGCAAGCCGGTCGGCCAGCCGGCCCTGCAGTTCGCCCAGGTCATCACCGACCAGCTGCGGGCCCGGGGCGTGCAGGTGGTGGGGGACCCGGCAGTCGGGCCGGCCACCGGAGCTGTGACCGTGGCCGCCAGGGAGTCGCTGCCCGTGCGCGAGCTGGTGAGCGAGATGATCCGCGAGTCCGACAACACCACGGCCGAGCTGCTGCTGAAGGAGATGGGCCGCCGGGCCGCCGGGGCGGGCACGAGCCAGGCCGGCCTGGTGGCGGCCCGGGCGGCGCTGGCCGGCCAGGGCCTCGCCGTCGGCCCCCTGTCGGTGCAGGACGGCTCGGGCCTCGACCGCTCCGACCGGGCCACGTGTTCGCTGCTGCTGGCGGCGTTGGTGGCCGCCGGCCGCACCAGCCAGTTGGCCGACGCCCTGCCGGTGGCCGGCCTGTCGGGCACCCTGGAGAAGCGCTTCGTCAACACCCCGGTGGTCGGCCGACTCCGGGCCAAGACCGGCACCCTCGACGGCGTCTCCTCGCTGGTGGGCTGGCTCGACCCGGCCAAGCCGGGCGTCGCCCCGCCCGTGGCCTTTGCGGTGGTGGCCAACGGCGTGCCGACCCGCCTTGACGTCGCCCGCCTGTCCGACCGCCTCGGCACCGCCCTCGAGGGGTGGCCGGACGCCCCCCCAGCCGATGCCGTCGACCCCGAGCCCCCGACGCCGACCCGCCGCGGCCCATGACCGAGATGGCCATGTTCCCGCTCGGGACGGTTCTGTTCCCGGGGATGCCGCTCACCCTGCACGTGTTCGAGGCCCGCTACCGGGCGCTGGTGGCCGCCTGCATCAAGGGCGCCGAGCGGGGGGAGCCGGCCGAGTTCGGGGTGGTGCTGATCGAGCGGGGAACCGAGGTCGGTGGCGGCGACCAGCGCTTCACCGTCGGCACCGTCGCCCGCCTGACCCAGGTGGCCGAGCTCCCCGACGGCCGGTACGCGGCGATGGCCCTCGGCACCCGCCGGGTGACCGTCCAGGGCTGGCTCGCCGAGGATCCCTACCCTCGGGCGGAGGTCGAGGACCTTGCCGACGCCCACTTCGACAATGGCCTCGACCGACCCCTCCTGGAGCGGGCCGACAGGCAGGTGCGGCGCTGCCTCGCCCTGTGCCACGAGCTGGAGGAGCCGGCGTACCCGCCCTCCGTCGAGCTGGCCGAAGATCCGGCCGCGGCGTCGTGGCAGCTCGCCGCCGTCGCACCGCTGAGCGAGCTCGATCAGGTTGCCCTGCTCGGTTCCCCGTCGTGCACCGAGCTCCTGAGCCGGCTGTTCGACCTCGCCACCGAGGCGGCCGCCGTTCTTGCCTTCCGCCTGGGCAACGGGTAGCAAGGGGCTGTGGCCCCCCCCGACAGTCCCCCGACGGTAACCCCGACGGCCACGCGCCCAGCCAGCACCATCCCACCGGTGAACGGCAGCTCCAAGGCCAGCAGGCCCAAGGACAAGAGCCTCCCAGAGCTGGGGCGGGAGCTGGTCGACCTCACCGTCACCTACGCCAAGCAGGAGACGATCGAGCCGCTGAAGGCCCTCGGGCCCCGGGTCGGCCTCGGCGTCCTCGGCTCGGCTCTCGCCTCGGTCGGGCTGGTGTTCGTGCTGGTCGGGGTCCTGCGTCTGGTGCAGGTCGAGGCCCGCCTGCGGGGGCTGTGGTCGTTCCTGCCCTACCTGGTGGCGGTGGCCGTGGCCGGCGGCGTCGCTGGCCTGGCCCTCAAGCAGATCAGCTCGAAGCGATGAGCCGCGGCGCCCGGGACAGGGCCGTCAAGGTCACGCCCGCCGACCTCCAGGCCAAGCTCACCGAGATCGACGCCGAGCTGAGCGACACCACCGAGGCGGTCAAGCCCAAGGCCATGGCCGTCGGCGTCGCTTCCCTGGTGCTCGTCCTGATCGTCGCCTTCCTCCTCGGGCGCCGCAAGGGCGAGGCCAAGACCACCATCGTCGAGGTCCGCCGCCTCTGATGCTGCGCTTTTTCTGGAAGCAGCTGATCCGGCGGGTGGCGCCACGCCAGCTCGACGCCCTGGCCGGGCGCAGGGGGCGCCCGGACTGGCCCATCGTCCTGCGCCGGGGCATCACGATGGGCTTCCTCGGGGGCAGCAACCTGTGGCTGGTGCTGGGTGCTGTCGCCGCCCTCGTGCGCTTCTCCCAGAAGGTGGGCGAGGGCCGGGGCGAGGTGGTCCTGGTCGAGCGGCTCGGGCCGGGTGAGGGCCTCAGCCTCGTCGACACCGGCGTCCAGCGCCGGAGGTCCCGCAGGTCACCCAGGTAGCCTCCACCGCGGTGCCGGCCCGCCCCTTCCTGCCTGGCGAGCGGGCCCTCCTGGTGGATGGGAAGGACCGGCGCTACCTGGTTCGGCTCGAGGCCGGAGGCTCGTTTCACAGCCACCACGGCTTCTTCGCCCACGACGATCTGCTCGGTCGGGCCGAGGGGACGTTCCTGCGCATGCAGGACGGCGCCAAGTACCTCTGCGTCAGGCCCACCCTGGCTGACGTGGTGCTGAAGATGCCGCGTGGAGCCCAGGTCATCTACCCGAAGGACCTCGGGCCGATCCTGATCCTGGCCGACATCTTCCCTGGTGCCCGTGTGCTCGAGTCTGGCGTGGGATCCGGCGCGCTGTCCATGACCCTGCTGCGGGCCGGCGCCGACGTCCACGGCTATGAGCTGCGCCAGGACTTCGCCAACAACGCCAGGAGCAACGTCGCCGGCTTCCTGGGCGAGGACGTGGCTGCTGAGCGCTACCACGTCGAGATCCGCGACGCCTATGACGGGATCGACGGCGAGGCCGCCTTCGACCGGGTGGTGCTCGACCTGCCGGAGCCATGGCACGTGGTCGGCCACGCCGAGCGGGCCCTGGCGCCCGGCGGCATCCTGGTCAGCTACCTCCCCTCGATCGTGCAGGTGCAGCAGCTGCGTTCGGCTCTGGCCTCGAGCGGCTTTGGGATGTGCACCACCGAGGAGGTCCTCGTGCGCTCGTGGAAGGTGGACGGCGCCGCCGTGCGCCCCGACCACCGCATGGTGGCCCACACCGGCTTCCTGACCGCCGGCCGGCTGCTCCGCCCGCCGGTGCTGTGAACATCCTCGACGTCGTCATCCTCGTCGCCCTGGTCGCCGCGGGCGTTGGCGGCTACCGGCTCGGCTTCCTGGCCCGGGCCACCTCGTGGATCGGCCTGGCGCTCGGCCTGTACCTCGGGGCACGATCGCTCCCCGCCGCCGTAGGCCTGCTGGGCGACGGAGCAGGGACGGCCAGCCGCCTTCTGGTGGCCCTGGTCGTGCTCATCGGCGGCGCCTTCGCCGGCCAGGCCCTGGGCCTGCTGGCCGGCTCCCGGCTGCGCACGGCCCTGCCACCGGGGCCGGCCCGGGGGCTGGACAAGGGCATCGGCGGCGTCCTCGGCGTCCTCGGGGTGCTGCTGGCGGTGTGGTTCCTCCTGCCGGCGATGTCTGGCGTCCAGGGCAGCGCCGCCCGCCTCACCCGCTCGTCCCGGGTGGCCGGTGCCATCGAACGGCTGCTGCCACGGCCGCCCGATTCGGTGCAGAGCCTCCGCAGCCTGGTGGGCGACGTCAACTTCCCGAAGGTCTTCGAGGGCCTCTACCGGGCGCCGGCCGCCGGACCGCCCCCGGCGGCATCGGGGCTAACGCCGGCGGTCCTCGCCCAGGTCGAGGCGTCGACGGTCAAGGTCGAGGGGAAGGCGTGCAGCCGGATCCAGGACGGCAGCGGCTTCGTGGTGGCGTCCAACACCGTCGTCACCAATGCCCACGTGGTGGCGGGGGAGAGGGCGACGGAGGTGATCCGGCCGAACGGCAGCCGGGCCCGGGCCACCGTCACGATGTTCGACCCTGCCCGTGACCTCGCCGTGCTCAGGGTGGACGGCCTGGGCCTGAGCCCGCTCCCGGTCGTGGCCAGGACCGCAGCCGAGGGCGCCGAGGGCGCCGTGCTCGGCCACCCCGGAGGGCAGCCCCAGATAGCGGTGGCTCCGAGCAAGGTCACCCGGCGGGTGAAGGCCGTGGGCCGCGACCTGTACGACCGCCGGGCCACGACCCGCGACATCTTCATCCTGGCCGCCCGGCTGGCCCCCGGCTACAGCGGCGGGCCACTCGTGAACAGCGCGGGCGAGATCGCCGGTGTGGCCTTTGCCATCGCCCCCGACCGTGACGGGGTGGCCTATGCCCTGACCGACGTGGAGTTGCGCGGTGCGCTGCAGGCCAACGGCGGCGCCACCCAGCCGACGGGGCCGTGCCTGGTCGGCTAGCTGGTCGGCTCAGAGGCCCTCAGGGCTCGAGGAAGATGCACTCGCCGGGGCACTCCTCGGCGGACTCGATGGTCGCATCCTCCATGCCGTCGGGCACGGGGGCCAGCGCCTCAGCGCCTCCGGGGTTGGACAGCACCTTGTCGGCATCCTTGACATAGGCCAGGCCGTCGTCGAGGAGGGTGAACACCGAAGGGGCGATCTCCTCGCACAGGCCGTCGCCGGTGCACAGATCCTGGTCGATCCAGACCTTCATGCTGTCGTCCCTTCAGAGCTTGTCGTAGGTGCGCCGCTTCTCGTGCAGCGCCGGGGGGTGTGCTCGCCATTGGAAGGTACCGGCGGCCTGCTCCATTGTCAATTTCCAAGGCGGCCACCGTGGAAACATCTGGCGCCGTAGCATCCTAGAAGCAGGTTCCCCTGTGGGAGCCACAACGGAGGTGTTCGCCATGGCTGAGGACCGACGCGGTGTCGCGCTGGAGCAGGAGCTGAGGGACGTCCGCGAGCAGGCGGTCGGCCTCGAGGAGGAGGTCGGCATCCTGCGCCGGCGCCTGGCCGACGCCCCCAAGCGGGTCCGCACCCTCGAGGAGAAGCTGCTCGAGACCAAGGGCCAGCTGGCTCAGGCGGTGTCCCAGAACGAGAAGCTGACCTACACCCTGCGGGAGGCCCGCGAGCACATCGCCGCCCTGCGTGAGGAGGTCGACAAGCTGACCCAGCCGCCGTCGGCCTACGGCACCTTCCTCGGCGGCAACGACGACGGCAGCGTGGACGTGTTCAGCGGGGGCCGCAAGATGCGGGTGTCGCTGCACCCCGAGCTTGACGTCGGCTCGCTGCAGAAGGGCCAGGAGGTGGTGCTGAACGACAGCCTCAACATCGTGCTGGCTCGCGGCCCCGAGGGCTCCGGCGAGGTGGTGACGCTGAAGGAGGTGCTCGAGGACGGGCGGCGGGCCCTCGTGGTGGGTCGGGCCGACGAGGAGCGGGTGGCCGAGCTCGGTGAGCAGCTGCTGGCCGACCGCGACCGGGTGCGGCTGCGCTCGGGGGACACCCTGCTCATGGACAGCCGCACCGGGCTCCTGCTGGAGAAGCTTCCCCGGCCTGAGGTCGAGGAGCTCGTTCTCGAGGAGGTACCCGACATCGAGTACGAGGACGTGGGGGGCCTCGACCGCCAGATCGAGGACATCAAGGACGCCGTTGAGCTGCCGTTCCTGCACCGCGAGCTCTTCGGCGAGTACCACCTGCCGGCGCCGAAGGGGATCCTGCTGTACGGGCCGCCGGGCTGCGGCAAGACCCTCATCGCCAAGGCGGTGGCCAACAGCCTGTCGAAGAAGGTCAGCCAGGTCACCGGCAAGCCGGCGGCCCGGTCCTACTTCCTCAACATCAAGGGCCCGGAGCTGCTCAACAAATACGTGGGTGAGACCGAGCGCCAGATCCGCCTGGTGTTCCAGCGGGCCCGGGAGAAGGCCGAGGAGGGCGTGCCGGTCATCGTCTTCTTCGACGAGATGGACTCGCTGTTCCGCACCCGGGGCTCGGGCATCAGCTCGGACATGGAGTCCACGATCGTGCCGCAGCTGCTGGCCGAGATCGACGGGGTCGAGTCGCTGCGCAACGTCATCGTGATCGGCGCCTCGAACCGCGAGGACCTCATCGACCCGGCCATCCTGCGACCGGGCCGGCTTGACGTGAAGATCAAGATCGAGCGGCCCGACGAGCCGGCGGCCGAGAAGATCTTCGCCTGCTACCTGACGAGCGACCTGCCGCTCGACGAGGCCGAGGTGGCATCGATCGGCGGGGGCGACCGTGACAAGGCGGTGCGCTCGATGATCGAGCGGACCGTCGGGGCCATGTACTCGACGGCCGACGACAACCGGTTCCTCGAGATCACCTACCAGTCCGGCGAGAAGGACGTGATGTACTTCAAGGACTTCTCGTCGGGGGCGATGATCGAGAACATCGTGCGCCGAGCCAAGAAGCTGGCCATCAAGCGCCAGATCGCCGGCGAGGGCCGGGGCGTGCGCACCAACGACCTCCTCGAGTCGATCAAGCAGGAGTTCCGCGAGCACGAGGACCTGCCGAACACCACCAACCCCGACGACTGGCTGAAGATCTCGGGCAAGAAGGGCGAGCGCATCGTCTACGTCCGCACCCTCATCACCCGGGGCGATGACCGGGAGCCCCACGGGGGACGGGCCATCGAACGGGTGGGCACCGGCCAGTACCTGTAGCAGAGCCACCGGCAGCCGGCCCAGCGATCGCCGCGGCCACCGCTACGGTGGCCCTGTGGCGCTCCCGAAGGTCTACGGCATCGAGACCGAGTACGGGATCCGTCACACCGGTGTGGCCGACCCGAACCCGATCGCCGCGTCGTCGGTGCTGATCAACGCCTACCTGGGCGACCTGGCGCGTCGGGCCGAGCGAGGTGCCGGCTCGCCCGAGCGGGTCGGCTGGGACTTCGAGGACGAGCACCCGGGCGACGACGCCCGCGGCTTCAACCGTGACGGCTCACAGCCCCCCGAGGTCGAGACCCACCTGGTCAACGCCGTGCTCACCAACGGCGCCCGGTACTACGTCGACCACGCCCACCCCGAGTACTCCTCGCCCGAGTGCTCAGACCCGCTCCAGGCCGTCCGCTTCGACCGCGCCGGCGAGCGCATCCTGGTCGAGTCGATGGAGGCGGCCCGCCGGCAGCTGCCGGCCGGCCCGGAGATCGTGGTCTACAAGAACAACTCCGACCGCAAGGGCAACTCCTACGGCTGCCACGAGAACTACCTGATGGACCGCGAGGTGCCCTTCTCGGAGGTCGTCAGGCACGTGCTGCCCCACTTCGTGACCCGCCAGATCTGGTCGGGCGCCGGCAAGGTGGGGTGCGAGGCGGCGTCGACTGGAGGGGTCGACGTGCCGTTCCAGCTGACCCAGCGGGCCGACTTCTTCGAGGAGGAGGTGGGGCTCGAGACCACGCTGAAGCGGCCGATCATCAACACCCGGGATGAGCCCCACGCCGACGCCGGCCGGTACCGCCGCCTGCACGTGATCATCGGCGACGCCAACCGCAGCGAGGTGCAGACGTTCCTCAAGCTCGGGGTCATGGGCTTCATCCTGTGCATGGTCGAGGACGACTGGTTCGGTGACAAGGACTTCACCCCGGCCACCCCGATCCCCACCCTCCGCCAGATCTCCTACGACCTGACGCTGCGCCAGCCCTTCGAGTTGGTGGACGGGGGCACCATGACCGCCCTCGACGTGCAGTGGGAGCATCTGGGGCTGGCCCGCAAGTGGGCGGAGGAGAACGGGCTCGAGGCGGTCGGGGGCGAGCTGGTGGGCCAGGAGGTGCTGCGGCGCTGGGAGCAGGTCCTGACCCTGCTTGAGACCGATCCCGACTCTCTGGCCGACCAGCTCGACTGGGTGGCCAAGAAGAAGGTGCTGGAGGCCTACCGCGAGCGTGACGGGCTCGAATGGCGTCACCCCAAGCTGGCCCAACTCGACCTTGTGTACCACGACCTGCGGCCGGGCAAGGACCTGGCCGCCAAGCTCGGGCTCGAGCGCCTGGTGACCGAGGCCGAGGCCGCCTCGGCCGTGGTCTGGCCGCCGCCCACCACCCGGGCCTGGTTCCGGGGGCGGTGCCTCGACCGCTTCCCGGGCCAGATCGCCGCCGCCAACTGGGACTCGATGGTCTTCGACATCGACGGCGAGCCCCTCAAGCGGGTGGCGATGATGGAGCCCCTACGGGGCACCGAGGAGATCGTGGGGCCGCTCATGGAGGGCTGTGAGGACGCCGCTGAGCTCTTACGCCGCCTGGGGGCGTAGACATGACAGCCGAGGAACCCCCGGGCCCGAGCGGCCCCTCAGAGCGGGAAGTGGAGGAGGTGTGCGGTGGCAGAACGTGAGCAGATCAAGAAGACGTCGACCCGGGAGACCGAGGACGTCGTCGATGACGTCCCGACGACCTCCAAGAAGGGTGAGGAGCTGAAGGCGGAGATGGACGACCTCCTGGACGAGATCGATGAGGTCCTGGAGGTCAACGCCGAGGACTTCGTGCGCAGCTACGTCCAGAAGGGCGGCCAGTAGGAGCCTGGCGGCTAGGTTGCCGGGCGCCATGACCCTTCCCCGCTTTCCGCCCGGGCAGGACCCGGGGCCAAGCTTCACCGGGCTCCTGCAGCACGTGGGTCGCGACCCGTTTGCCACCCCGGCCAGCGCGCCGCAGCCGGGCTTCGTCGACCGCCATGCCACCACCATCGTGGCCGTCACCTACGCCGAGGGCGTGGTGATGGCGGCCGACCGGCGGGCCACCGCCGGCAG
This sequence comes from Acidimicrobiales bacterium, assembly GCA_038253125.1. GTDB lineage: Bacteria > Actinomycetota > Acidimicrobiia > Acidimicrobiales > JAUJNH01 > JAUJNH01. The sequence goes on along the minus strand of JBBSHM010000015.1, from coordinate 19,558 downwards.
CTCCATCGCCCAGCGCGACGTCCGCAAGCTGCACGCCGCCGACCGCCACTCCGGCATCGCCATCGCCGGGTCGGCCGGCTTCGGGCTCGAGCTGATCCGGCTGTTCCAGCTGCAGCTCGAGCACTACGAGAAGTCCGAAGGGGTGGCCCTGTCGCTTGAGGGCAAGGCCAACCAGCTGGCCGCCATGGTGCGCCAGCACCTGGGCCTGGCCCTGCAGGGCTTCGTCGTGGTGCCGCTGTTCGCCGGCTACGACATCCGCCGCCAATCCGGGCGGATCTTCACCTACGACCCCACTGGCGGCCGCTACGAGGAGACCGAGTTCCACGCCGATGGGTCGGGTGGCCGGGACGCCCGCACCACGGTGAAGCTGGGCTGGACGCCGGGTATGAGCCGGGAGGCGACGATCGAGCTGGCCGTTCAGGCCTTGTACGAGGCGGCCGACGAGGACTCGGCCACCGGCGGCCCCGACGCCGTGCGGGGCATCTACCCGACGGTGGCCACCATCACCACCGACGGCTTCACCCCGGTCGAGGAGGCCGAGGTGGCCGAGCGCTTCGCCAGCCTGATCAACCGCATGACCGAGCGGGGAGCGCGGCGCTGAGATGTCGATGTTCGGCTACGTCTCACCTGAGCAGGCCCAGAAGGACAAGGCCGACTTCGCCCGCAAGGGCATCGCCCGGGGCCGCTCGCTCGTCGGCATGAGCTTCACGGGCGGCGTGCTGCTGTGCGCTGAGAACAAGAGCCGCAACCTGCACAAGCTGGGCGAGATCTACGACCACATCGGCTTCGCCGCCGTCGGCAAGTACAACGAGTTCGACCAGCTGCGCCAGGCCGGGATCCGCAGCGCCGATCTGAAGGGCTACTCCTACAGCCGGGAGGACGTGGACGCCCGCAGCCTGGCCAACGGCTACGCCCAGCTCATCGGCCAGGTCTTCACCCATGAGATGAAGCCTCTGGAGGTCGAGATCCTGGTGGCCGAGGTGGGCGTCGACCAGGCCGGCGACCAGCTTTTCCACATCCTCTACGACGGCACCGTCGTCGACGAGGACGGCACGTCGGTTCTGGGCGGCGATGCCGACGCCCTCGATGAGCGCCTGTCGTCCACCTACGACCGGGGCGCCGACCTGCAGGCCGCCCTCGAGACAGCGGTCGCCGCCCTCGGCGGCCCCGACCGGACCCTCGGCGCCGCCGACCTCGAGGTCGCCGTGCTGGAGCGCGGCGACCACCGCCGCTGCTTCCGCCGCATCCGCGACCAGGACCTGGTCGACCTGCTGGGCCCACCGGCGCTGGCCGACCCCGAACCCGGCCCCGCCATCGCCGAGTAGCCACCGACGACTCCACCTAGGGAAATGGCCTGCCGACACCGGGTCCGTCGAGGCCGTCCTGGTCAGGACCCGGGGGGCGATCGCGGCGCCGAAGACAGCTCCCCCGACGGACACCGTCCGCACGGCGGCGGCGATCTCCTAAGACGGGGTGGTCGGGGGCCGACGGTTTGGGGCGCCCGTCCTCCGCACAGGACGCCCGTCGATACCTGGGTGGGGGCGAGAGTCCCGTGTCCGTCAGGTCAGCGCCTCAGTCCCAAGCTGGCCGGTCCAGCGTCGCCCAGGCGATGTTGGCCAGCCACTTCTCGCCGCGCTAGGCGAGCCACCGGCACGGCCCGATGCTGCTGCGACCAGGAACGACATCGAGCAGCCGGCCGGCGGCGACATCGACGAACAGGACCGCTGAAGGGCGTCTCATGGGCGCAGCGTGGAGCGCCAGCGGACATCGCACAGCGGCCCGGGCGTACTCCAGCGAGGACCCGGGTAGGGACGATTCGTCGATGTTGCTCGACGAGAGGTAGGACCCTTGTTCCACGCCCGCAAGCTCGCTTCGGACCGGAACCTCCAGCGTCGGCGCACCCGCCGAGTATCTTGACTTCTCACTGTTAGCGGGAGTAGACAAAGGTCAGGCTAAGGGGTGACCTCATCCCGGCCAGATAGGGACCGGGGTAGATGATGATCAAGTTTCGTGCGTCTGTTGGCGCGCTGTCTGTGCTTTCGCTGGTCACCGGCAGCTGGGCGGTGCCCAGTTTGGCATCGGCTGCGCCCGGGCCAGGCTTGAGTTGTGGAGCGGTGGTGAAGACGAGCACCCGGCTTCTCACGGACATCGGACCGTGTGCCGGCGACGGCCTGATCGTCGCCGCCGACGGCATCACGCTGGACCTGGCCGGCCACCGTGTGCTCGGTATGTTGAGCCCTGCGCCCGGTGCGGCCTGGAACATGGCCGATGCGTCGGGGATCACGTTCCGCAACACCACCGGATCCCGGGTGATGAACGGCGAGGTCACACAGTTCGCCATGGGCGTCCAGATCTTTCACGGGGCTGCTAATCAGGTGACCCGCCTGAGCGTCCACGACAACATCGGGCATGACGACGGTGACGGCATCGCGGTATTCGGTTCCGACCGGAACCGGATCGGCGGGAACCGCGTTGTGCACAACGGTCAGTGGTCGGGAATCTCGCTCGTCGGCGATCGCGGCGCCGGCTCCAGCCGCAATGAGATCCTCGACAACGTCGTGCTCGGCAACAACATCCCAATGTTCGACGGCGAGACGCCGATCGACAAGCGTGACATGGGCATCGCCATCGAGGGCCCAGGCGCCACGAAAAACCTCGTCGCCGGCAACGTCGTCGATGGATCCGGGACCAACGGGATCCAGGTTATGCCCGCATGCTCGACCGGGTACATGGTCTCCAGCGGGTGCCCCAAAACCGTCTCGAACGACGGCAACGTCATCACTCGGAACACCGTCACCCACAACGGGTTCGGCGCCCCCCTCGACGGCGCGCTGGGAGACGGCATCTCTCTGCTGGCGATGGGCCCGCCCGTCATCGCCATGCCCAACCAAAACAAGGTGACCGACAACAGGGTGTTTGGCAACCAGCGCAACGGGATCAGCCTCGGTGGCGGCAACGGCCAGGAGCTCGGGACCGGAGCCTGGACGACCGGCGCCGAGAACTACGGCTGCTTTATAAGCTCCGACCCCGACAACCCCAGGGTCGACACGCCGAACCTGTGCGGCCCCAAGGACAACACGGTGACGGGCAACTCCTCATCCGGCAACGGCATCGACGGGATCTACATCGGACCCCGGTCCGATGGGAACCAGATCCTTCAGAACACCGCTGACGGGAACGGCAAGGACGGGATCGGCATCGGGCTCGCCGTGCAAACGGGGGCGGACCAAGTCCCGGTCCTCGACTCGGCCGGCAACCTGGTGACCGTTCCCGGCTCCGGCGCCCGCAAAAACGTCCTCGAGCACAACATTGGCTCCGGCAACAACCGGTGGGACGGTGCCGACGAGAACCCCGTCTGCGGCACGAACCGCTGGGTCCAGAACCGTTTCACCACGGTGAACCAGCCGTGCGTCGGAGCAGGCGCTAACCACCCGAACGCGGCCAGCGGCTCACGGATCCCATCACAGGCGGCAGGCGCCAAGAGGAACGGCATCGTCCAGCGTCACCACAACTAGAAACTCCTCAACCCTGTTTCCACGGGTAGTTGAGGTAATCGGGTGGCGCCCCGCTGCGCCTTCCTAATTTGCCGGCCCGTCGAACCTGGAGGCCATGGGTGGGCGAGCGGGGTGCTGACGGTGAGCCTTCCGAGCCTGCTGCGGCAGGGGGCGTCCCTGACCGGGCTAGAACTGGAAGGGCGGGGGTGTCGTTGCTGTCGATCCCCCCGGCACGCTGGGCTTGCCCCGCCCGGCGCTCCAGACCACTACCAGGCGACTGTTGCCGCGCTGGCGGAGCGGGCCGCCCAGGGCTGGGCCGTCCCCTACGGGGCTGGTGGGGAAGGTGCCCCAGGTCACCCCGTTCGAGACGACCTCGAGGCAACACCGATCTGGTCTGTCATCGCTACACAAGATCATGACCGGTCCCGCTCCGGAAGTGGTGGATGCCTCAGCCTGGAACTGGGTGATGCTGACCGCGTCGACGCCCGGCGCGCCGCCCGATTCGTCACCGCCTGCTCACGCGGCCACCTCGACGAGTTTCCATGGATCGCCTTCGTCCAGAAGGACAAGCCGTGCACCGGCACGCGGTGCTCGAGTCGGTGGACACCGGGGTGAGCACCCGCTCAACCGACGTGCTCGTGAAGTGCCGAACCTGCCTGGAGCAGCGGTCCGTGGCACAAGCCTTCGGGGAGGGCTCCGAGCAGGTCCTGCCCCGCTGCCGCGGCCGCCATCCCCACCTTCGCCAGTTCGACCCGAGCGGTTACGTCGAGCAAGCCCAGGCCCTTCTCCTCGACGACCTCCAACGGGTCCGACGAAGCCGCCGGGACGCCTCACGAGCCACTCCGCTCACCCAACCGCTACGAGCGATAATGGACAGAATCCAGGTAGCAGGGACTCGACTCAGAGGCGGGAGGCCAGTAGGGCCAGAAGGCGGTCGTGCTCCGCCTGGTCGAAGGGGACGCCGAATGCGGCGTAGGACAGGCTGACGATGGCGCCCTGCTTGCGCAGCACGTCCAGGCGCAGGCGGATCAGAAGCGCGACGCTCCCGCCGGAGACCTTGCCCTTGATGTCGAGCGACACCGCTTGCTCGGCACCGGCGACGGGGGCGGTTCCCGGCACGACGCTGATCGTCGCTGTGACCCCCTTGGGTAGGCCCTTGACGATCTCCGCCTTGATGACCCTCTGGAAGCAGGCGGCCAGGCTGGGTCCGGCCAGCTCCTTCAGGTAGGTGCTGGCCAGGACCGGGTCGAGTACATCCCCGTCCGAGCCGACCGCGACGGCGCCGTCGGCTCCGCGCTCGAAGTCGTCGCCCGGGGCGTCGTTCGGGCTGTCGACCGCCGAGGAGAGCGTCGGGGCGGTCCTTGCACAGGTGTTCAGGGGGTCGGCGTTGTCGTCGGGCGTCGGGGCCTTGGTGGTGAAGCCCGGCAGGTCGGCCGCGGTGAGCACGAGGCTCTTGGCCTTGGCCTTGTCGATCTCTGCCTTCGACAGGGTCGTCGTGGTCGCCGCAGGCACGGTGGTCGTGGGCGATGCCTGCTTCTTGGCAGCAGCCGAGCCGCAGCCGCCGAGGCCCATCAGCAGCGGGACGAGGACGAGGACGCGTGCGCGCATGCCCGGATGGTAGGGGGTGAGGCTGGCCCCGGCGCTAGTTCATGCGCTACTGGGTGACGTGCATGTGGCTCAACCCCATCCACCCGACTCCCGACCGCGACGACGGGTACGACGTCGCCGACTTCAACGGGTCGATCCCCGGCTGGTGCAGCCTCGGTGACTCGTCGAACTGGTCCACCAGTCGGCCAACCGGGGGCTGCGGGTCATCATCGACCTGGTCGGCAACCGCACGTGCGCAGCGCCTACAACGACTCCCGAAGCGCCCGCCTGTCGCCGACCCGAGATGCTCGTACCTGGGCGGCCATTTCAGCTGCGCTCGAGGATGTAGCGCTCGCCCGGCTCCTCACCTTCGTAGTAGGCAAGCTTCCCGGGCCGGCAGACGACGATAGATGGGGACAACTCGCCGACGATGCGTTCAAGGGCCTCGGTCAGGGCCATCTCGCTCCCGTCGAGGTCCGAGTTCCCCGATATCACCCAGCATGAGGTCGGTGCCTTCCGGCGAACCAGATCAGCCAGGATGGCATCTGTCGCCTGTGCGGCACCATTAATGTGATGGGCGTAGCGCGGGTCGAGATCAGGCCAGTGAGCCAGCCGGCCCGTGGTCTTGCCTCGCCTCTTGGCGCTGGCAAGGCCGCTGATCCATCGGTCCCTACGGTGCGGAAGCACGAAGGCCCGGACTGTCGCCTCCTCGGCATCCATGGCTTCGACGCTACGTGCCCCGCCCACCTCGTGGTCATGGTTCGTCCACACCCACAGCGGCTGGAGGTCAAACGGACCCATCGGTCAATCTTCTCCAAGCCAGCCCAGGTCGCTGCGAGGTCATGTTCATCTCCGAGGACGGAGCTCGGGCCGCGTCTTCCGGTGCGCCATCAGACCCGGGCGCCTGCGGGTACGGTGAGCGCGGATGGACCGCCGGATCTTCGGGCTGGAGAACGAGTACGGGGTCACCTGCACCCTGCGGGGCCAGCGGCGGCTGTCGCCCGACGAGGTTGCCCGGTACCTGTTCCGCAAGGTGGTCTCGTGGGGCCGGTCGTCCAACGTCTTCTTAGAGAACGGGGCCCGGCTCTACCTCGACGTCGGCAGCCACCCCGAGTACGCCACGCCCGAGTGCGACTCGATCGCCGATCTGGTCGTGCACGACAAGGCGGGGGAGTGGATCCTGGAGCGGCTGGTGGCCTCGGCCGAGCAGCGCCTGCGTGAGGAGGGCATCCGCGGGGTCATCTACCTGTTCAAGAACAACACCGACTCGGCCGGCAACTCCTACGGGTGCCACGAGAACTACCTGACCAGTCGGCGCGACGACTTCGCCCACTACCAGGACCACCTCATCCCGTTCCTGGTCAGCCGCCAGATCTACGCCGGCGCCGGCAAGATGCTGCAGACCGCCCGGGGCCCGATGTACTGCATCAGCCAGCGGGCCGAGCACATCTGGGAGGGCGTCAGCTCGGCCACCACCCGCAGCCGGCCGATCATCAACACCCGCGACGAGCCCCATGCCGACGCCGAGCGGTTCCGCCGGCTGCACGTGATCGTCGGCGACTCGAACATGAGCGAGTACGCCACCTTCTTGAAGGTGGGGGCCACCGCCATCCTGCTGCGCATGCTCGAGGACCCGGCTGTGGTGCTGCGGGACATGTCGCTCGACAACCCGATCCGGGCCATCCGCGAGATCAGCCACGACGTCACCTGCAAGCGCAAGGTGCGCCTGACCAACGGACGCGAGCTGTCGGCCATCGACATCCAGAGCGAGTACCTGCACCGGGCCCTGCGCTACCGGGACCAGAAGGGCCTGCCTCCCCTCGAGGAGAAGGCGCTCGGCATGTGGGAGCACTGCATGACCCAGCTTGAGAACGACCCGTGGAAACTCGACCGCGAGTGCGACTGGGTCATCAAGCACCAGCTGATCGAGAGCTACCGGGCCAGGCACGACCTGCCGATGAGCCACCCCAAGGTGGCCCTGCTCGACCTGCAGTACCACGACGTCAGCCATGAGCGTGGGCTGTTCTACCGGCTGCAGAGCCGGGGCATGGTCGAAAGGACGTGCACCGACACCCAGATCGAACGGGCTATGGACGAGCCGCCGCAGACCACCCGGGCCAAGCTGCGGGGCGAGTTCATCCGCAAGGCCAAGGAGAAGCGGCGCGACTTCACCGTCGACTGGGTGCACCTGAAGCTGAACGACCAGACCCAGGCCACGGTCCTGTGCAAGGACCCGTTCAAGTCCGAGGACGAACGGGTGCGCAAGCTCATCGCCCGGCTCTGAGCGGCCGGGATGCCCAGCTTCCGCACCGGTCGGGTCGCCGGGCTCATCTCGGCGCGGCGCGGCCTCCAGCGGGTCGAGGTCGACCTCGGCGGCGCCGAGCCTGAGCGGGCCTACGTCCTCACCGAACTGGTGGGGCCGGTGGCCGAGGGCGACGACGTCGTGCTCAACACCACAGCGGTCGAGCTCGGTCTCGGTACCGGCGGCTGGCACGTCGTCCACTGGAACCTCTCCCGGCGCCACTGGCACCAGGACGGCCGGGGCCACGTGATGAAGCTGCGGTACACCAGCCTGCAGGCTGACACCGGGGCGGCCGAGGAGGAACCGGGCTACGAACCGCCGGACGGGCTGTCGGGCCGCCCGGTGGTCAGCTGCTTCCTCCACAGCCAGCTGCCGTGTGTGGCCGCCGCCTTCGCCGCCGCCGCCCCGGGACGGCGCCTCGTCTACCTGATGACCGACGCCGGCGCCCTGCCCCTGGCCCTCTCCGACGTCGTGGCCGGCCTGGTCGACGCCGGCCTGCTCGCCGCCACGGTGACGGCGGGTCACGCCTTTGGAGGTGACCACGAGGCCGTCAACGTCGCCTCCGGGCTCGACGTCGCCGCCGCCGGCGCCCCGACCGGCGCCCGGGCCGACGCCATCGTCGTCGCCCCCGGTCCCGGGGTGGTTGGCACGGGGACCAGCAGGGGGTTCAGCGGCCTGACCGTGGCCACCACGATCGACGCCACCGCGCTGGCCGGCGGGCGCCCGGTCGTGGCCGTCCGCTTCTCCGAGGCCGACCCCAGGGCTCGCCATCGCGGGGTCAGCCACCACGTCACCGCCGCGCTGGCGGCCACCCACCACCGGACCCTGGTCCCGATCCCTGCGGGGGAGCGGCCCGACCCGCTGCCGCCAGCGCTGGCCGTGCATGAGCTGCGCACGGTCGAGGACGTGCCTGACGTCGACCGCATCCTGCGCTCGACGGGGCTGTGCGTCACGACCATGGGCCGCTCGGCGGTCGACGACCCAGCCTTCTTCCGCTGGAGCGCGGCGGCCGGCACGGTCGCCGGTCGGGCCGTAGCCTCCGGCCCCTGATGGGCACCGAGCAGGACCGCAAGCTGGAGCGGCTGGTCGACCTGCTGGCCGCCCTGCTCGAGGCCCGTGAACCCAAGACCCGGATAGAGCTCCAGCGCGTCGTTCCGCTCTACCCTGCGGACGATGTGGCGGCCCGCAGGGCGTTCAGCCGTGACGTCGAGGCGCTGGCCGGGATGGGCGTGCCGGTCGTGGTGGCGGACGGGCAGGTCCCCACCTACCGGGTGCACCGCGAGGCCTACGAGCTTCCCGACCCGGGCCTGACCGAGGAGGAGGCGGCGGCCCTGCACCTGGCGCTGGCCACAGTCGAGCTCGACCTGCCCGAGGGCTCCCCGGCCGAGGCGCTGTGGAAGCTGACCGGTGGGGCGGCCGAGCGCATCACCGTGCCCGCCGGGTCGACGGCCCGCCTTCCCGGCCATCAGCACCTCGGCGCCCTGTGGGCGGCGGTCAACGCCCGCCAGCGCCTCTCCTTTTCTTACCGGGGCGAGGCCCGTGAGGTCGAGCCCTGGCAGCTGTCCTGCCAGCGGGGCCACTGGTACCTGCAGGGCTTCGACGCCGGTCGGGCCGGCGCCCGGCTCTACCGGGTCGACCGGATCGAGGGGCCGATCGAGCCCGCCGGCCCCGCCGATGCCTTCCAGCGCCCGACCGCCGTCGGCCGGGCCGCACCGCCACCCCCCTGGCTGCTCGGCGACGAGGTCCTCTACGTGGCCCGGCTCTGGGTGGACGCCGGCCAGGCCGACTTCGCCCGGGCCCAGGGCGCGTCGCAGGTCGAGGAGCGGCGGGCCGACGGCTCGGTCGTGCTCGCCGTTCCCGTCGCCAACCCCGAGGCCTTCCGCTCCTTCGCCCTGACCCTCCTCGACCACGCCGAGGTCCTGAGCCCGCCCGAGGCCCGGGACGGTGTGATCCGGTGGCTCGAGGCGACAGCCCGATGACCCGCCGCACCACCGCCGATGACCGCCTCCGCCGCCTCCTGGCCCTGGTGCCGTGGGTGGCCGCCCGGGGCGGGGCGGACGTTGACGAGGTCTGCGTCCGCTTCGGCTGCACCGAAGCCGAGCTGCGCACCGACCTGGAGCTGCTGTTCGTGTGCGGGGTCCACCCCTTCACCCCCGACGCCCTGGTCGAGGCGTGGCTCGAGGACGGCCGGGTCCACATCTCCTACGCCGACTGGTTCCGGCGACCGCTGCGGCTCACCCCCGCCCAGGGCCTGGTGCTGATGGCCACCGCCCGGGCGCTGCTGTCGGTGCCCGGGACCGATCCCGCCGGCCCGCTGGCCCGGGCGCTCGACAAGGTGGCCGTGGCCGTGGGCGCCGAGCCGGGGGAGGGGGTGGAGGTCGAGCTGGGCCACGCTGACACCGGTGTGCTGGCCGAGCTCCGGGCGGCCTCGGCCACCAGCCGGCGGGTCGAGCTCGACTACTACAGCTTCGGCTCCGACCGCTTCACCACCCGCCTGGTCGACCCGTGGCTGACCTTCTCCTCTGGCGGGTCGTGGTACCTGCGGGGCCACGACCACCAGGCGGACGAGCCGCGGCTGTTCCGGGTGGACCGGGTCCAGGCGGTGCGGGTCACCGACCAGCGCTTCGACCGGCCCGACGATCCCGGGCCCACCGAGCCCTACACCCGTCGCCTCGGCGACCCGGTGGTCGTCCTCGAGCTCGAGCCGGCGGCCGCCTGGGTGGCGGCCTACCACCCGGTCGACCGGGTGGAGGAGCTGGGCGAGGGCCGGCTGCGAGTCCACTTGGCCGTCAGCGAGGCCGGCTGGCTGGCCCGGCTCCTGGTGCGGCTCGGTCCCCTGGCCACGGTGATCGAGGGGCCGCCGGAGCTGGCCGGGCTGGGGCGCTCGGCCGCCACCCGGCTTCTGGGCCGCTACCGGTAGCCTCAACTTCGTGACGGCCACCACCGAGGCACCTGTAGAGCCCAGCCCGGAGAAGCCGCGCCCATCAGCATCACGGAACCTCATCGAGTGGGTGGTTATCCTGGTCGGGGCCCTCGTGGTCGCGTTCGTGGTCAAGACCTTCCTCTTCCAGGCCTTCTTCATCCCGAGCCCGTCGATGGTGCCCACCCTCGAGGTCCACGACCGGGTGCTGGTCAACAAGCTCAGCTACAAGCTGCACGACGTCCACCGGGGTGACGTTGTGGTGTTCGAGCGGCCGCCCAACGACGCCGCCGGCATCCGTGACCTGATCAAGCGGGTGGTTGCCGTCCCAGGCGACACGATCGAGTCGCGGGGCGACACGCTGTACGTGAACGACCAGCCCGTGAAGGAGCCCTTCCGCAAGACCTCCAGCCTGGGCAACCCGGTCCCGAGGCGCACGATCACCCAGGGCCAGGTCTTCGTGATGGGCGACAACCGCACGAACTCGAGCGACAGCCGGGTCTTCGGCCCCATCGACCAGAGCACCATCGTCGGACGGGCGTTCGTCAAGATCTGGCCGCTGGGCTCCCTCCGCCTCCTCTGAGCCCGTCTGAAGCTCTCTGACCGGGGTGCGTCAGCGCCTCCACGCCTTCACGGCGGCCACCATCTCGGCCACGTGGTCGCTGTAGACGCCGTCGACACCGACGGCGAGCATCTGGGCCACCACCCGCTCGAACTGGCAGTCCCAGGCGAAGGCGCGCAGGCCGAAGCGGTGGACGAGCGTCGTCAGCCCAGCCGACCAGTCGGTGTGGTGCATGTTGAGGGCGTCGACTCCGGCGGCGGCCAGCAGCGACGCCCGCTTCTCGACACCTTCTTTGACCTGGCGCAGGCGGCTTGAGTCCACCAGGCGCACGACCGGCGACAGCTGGCGCCACCCGGCCGCCACGCGCCAGTCGGGCGAGCACAGCCACAGGCGGCTCACGGCGTCGTCGCCCCCATGCTGGCGGGCGGCGGCGATGACGGCGGGGGCGGCGGCCGGGTCCTTCACGTCGACGCTGACCTCGAGGCCGGGCCCCACCGCCTCGTACATCTGAGCCACGGTGGGGATGGCGGCCGGCAGGTCGGCGGCGGTGACCTGGGCGATCGGGCGGCGGCGAACGCCGGTGCGGACCGTGCCGTCGTGGTCGAGCACCGCCACCCCGTCAACGGTCAGCCACGCATCGGTCTCAAGGCCGGTGGCGCCCAGCTGCACCGCCAGGGCGAAGGCCTCGAGGGTGTTCTCGGGCGCCTGAGCCCGGGCCCCCCGGTGGGCGAACGCCAGCGGGGGCGAGGAAACGACGTCGACCACCGCCCGATGTTCGCAGACGTGGGACGGACCCGAGAGCGCGCCGAGCACGGCTGGGACGGCCTCGGGCCGCCGACCGCTAGGCGACAGGGCCAGGTACCCTCCGCCCTGTGGGCAGCGTCGGCGCACCTGAGATCCTGGTCATCCTGGTGTTGGCCCTCATCGTTCTCGGGCCCGACCGGCTGCCGCAGGCGGCGCGCACGCTGGGACGATGGGTGGGCGAGGTGCGCCGCTTCACCGGCTCGTTGCAGTCCGAGGTCCAGGGGGTGGTGGACGAGGTCATGCGACCGGCCAACGAGACGCCCACGGTGGCTACCGGCGCCTTCACCAGCACCACCTATGCCGCCGCCGAGGTGGGCGCCGCCGTCGAAGGGGACGGCTCGGCCACGGCGGCCTCGCCGGCCGATGTCTCTTCCGCCGCCGGGGCCGCTGAGGCGGATCCCCCGCTGGCGGCCGACGTGCCGCTGCCCGGTCTGGAGACGGCGAGGTCATGGCCGCCCGTGCCGCCCGTCGACCCGAGCCTGAACTGAGCCGATGGCCTTGAAGATGCCCCTGCGGCGACGCAGGCCGGTCGAGGTGGGCGAGGACGGGCTCGTCCGCATGAGCCTGGTCGACCACCTGTCCGAGCTGCGGCGGCGGGTGATCATCTCAACGATCGCCATCGCCGTCGGCGCCGTGGTGGGCTTCCTGATCTACAACCCGGTGCTGTCGTTCCTCCAGGCCCCCTACTGCGACCTCAAGGCCAAGAAGGGCCTGCCCGGGACCTGCAACTTCGTCATCACCGACCCGCTCGAGGGTGTTACCACCAGGTTCAAGGTCAGCGTCTACCTGGGGCTGGCCTTCGCCCTGCCGATCGTCCTGTGGCAGGTGTGGCGCTTCATCACCCCGGGCCTGCACCCGAAGGAGAAGAAGTACGCCATCCCGTTCATCGCCAGCTCGGTGGCGTTGTTCGCCCTGGGTGCGCTGATCGCCGTGCTGACCTTCCCCCAGGCCCTCTCGTTCCTGATCTCGGTGAGCGGCGACAAGGTGGAGACGCTGTTCGGGCCGGCCCGCTACATTAGCCTCTACACCCTGATAATGCTGGCGTTCGGCGTGGCCTTTGAGTTCCCGGTGGTGCTCGTCTTCCTCCAGCTGGCCAACGTCCTGACTCCCCGCAAGCTGCTGAAGGCGTGGCGGATGTCCGTCGTCGGCATCTTCATCGTGGCCGCCGTCATCACCCCGAGCCAGGACCCGTACTCGCTCCTCGGGATGGCTCTGCCGATGACGCTGTTCTACTTCGGCTCCATCGGGATCGGGAAGCTGCTCGGCAAGTAGTCGGTGGGGCGAGCCCCCCACCCCCCCGAAGAGCACGGGCGGGGCATGCGCCGTTGGTCGGTGGGCGGCGTGGGAGACTCAGCGCATGGAAGTACGGGACGGTTTCGTCGCGTCCCTCGGCTTCGATCCCGACCCGTTCCAGGTGCGGGCCATGGACGCCCTCGACGCCGGGCGCTCGGTGCTGGTGGCCGCCCCCACCGGCTCCGGCAAGACCGTGGTGGCCGAGTACGCCATCGCCCGGGCCCTGGCCGGCGGGCAGAAGGCCTTCTACACCACGCCCCTGAAGGCGCTGTCGAACCAGAAGTACGGCGATCTGGTGCGGCGTCACGGGCACGGCCGGGTCGGCCTTCTCACCGGCGACAACGCCATCAACCCCGACGCCCCGGTGGTGGTCATGACCACCGAGGTGCTGCGCAACATGGTCTACGCCGGCTCACCCAGCCTGACCTCCCTGCGCTACGTGGTCCTGGACGAGGTCCACTACCTGCAGAACCCTTACCGGGGCCCGGTATGGGAGGAGGTCATCATCCACCTGGCCCACTCGGTGTCGCTGGTGGCGCTCAGCGCCACGGTGTCGAACGCCGAGGAGGTGGCCGACTGGATGGCCACCGTGCGGGGCGCCACCGAGGCGGTGATCGAGGAGCGCCGGCCGGTCGAGCTCCACAACCTCTACATGGTCGGAGACCGGGCCGGCGCTAAGCCGCTCCTCCTGCCCACGTTGGTTGAGGGGCGGCCCAACCCTGAGGGCAGCGTGCTCGACTCCGCCCAGCTCGCCCAGGGAGCGAGGCACCGGGACCCGAGCGGCCCCTCGGAGCGGGGATCACAGGGCCCGCCGACCCGGCGCGGTCGCCTGGTCACCCCTAGGCGGGCCGACGTGGTCGACCGACTCGGAGACGAGGACATGCTCCCCGCCATCTGCTTCATCTTCTCGCGCAAGGCGTGCGACGAGGCGGTGGCCACGTGCCTGCGCGAGGGCGTGCGCCTCACCAGCCCCGAGGAGCGAAAGCTGATCCGGGCCATCGCCGAGGCCCACGTCGAGCACCTGAGCGACGCCGACCTGCGGGTGCTGCGCTACGGCGAGTGGCTGAGCGGGCTCGAACAGGGGCTGGCCGCCCACCACGCCGGCATGGTGCCGCCCTTCAAGGAGGCGGTCGAGCACTGCTTCGAACAGGGGCTGGCCAAGGTGGTCTTCGCCACCGAGACGCTCTCGCTCGGCATCAACATGCCGGCCCGCTCGGTGGTGATCGAGAAGCTCACCAAGTTCACCGGCGAACGCCACGAGCCGCTGACGCCGGGGGAGTACCCCCAGCTCACCGGCCGGGCCGGCCGGCGGGGCATCGACGATGTGGGCTACGCCGTGGTCCTGTGGTCGCCGTTCGTACCGTTCGACCAGGTGGCCGGCCTGGCCTCCACCCGCACCTACGCCCTGTCGTCGAGCTTTCGGCCCACGTTCAACATGGCCTGCAACCTGGTGCGCCGCTACCCGCCCGACCAGGCCCACCACCTGCTGAACCTCTCCTTCGCCCAGTACCGGGCGGACAGCGACGTGGTGCGGCTGGAGACCCACCTGGAGCGGGCCCAGGAGGCGCTGGCCGAGGCCCGGGCCGAAGCGGTGTGCGACCGCGGTGACCTCCAGCACTACCGCAACCTCGTGCACTCGGCCGAGGAGGCCACCCGTCACCGCCCAGGCGACCGCCAGGCCGTGCAGCAGGCTCTTGAGAAGGTGAAGCCCGGGGACGTGCTGGTGCTGCCGGGGAGCGGGGCACGGGCGGTGGTGGTCTCCTCGGCCCGCCGCAAGGGCGGCGAGGTGCGGCTCGGCCTCCTCACCCAGGAGAGCCGAAAGATGCTGCTCGCCAGCCGTGACTTCCCCGGGCCTCCCCGCCTGCTGGGGCGCGTCGAGCTGCCCCGTCCCTACCTCCCCGACGACAAGGCCTTCCGGGCCCGGGCCGTCACCGCCCTCTCCCGGGTCGAGGTGGTGGCCACCTCGCGCGCCGCCGTCGGCGCCGCCGCCACCCGGCGCACCCGCACCCGGGGGGCCGACGCCATGCGCCAGGCCGAGGCGGCCGCCGCCGACCCGGTGGCCAGCTGCTCGGACCTGCGTCGCCACCTGCGGGCCGCCGACCGGGTGGACCGCCTGGCCCGCGAGGTGGAGCGCCTCCAAGGCGACGTGAAGGGGCGCAGCGAGAGCCTGGCCCGCCAGTTCGACCGGGTCCTGCGGGTTCTCTCGGCCTGGGGCTACGTCGAGGGGTGGGCGCTGACCGACAAGGGCGTGCGCCTGGGCCGGCTCTACCACGAGGCCGACCTCCTCGTCGCTGAGTGCCTGCACTCGGGGTTCTTCGACGGCCTCGACCCGCCGGGCGTGGCCGCTCTCGCCTCGTGCTTCACCTTCGAGGCCCGGGGCCAGGACCAGCCGACGCCCTGGCTGCCCACCCGCCAGCTGAAGCAGCGATGGGACAGCGTGCAGGCCGTGGCCCGTGACCTGGTGGAGGCCGAGGACGAGGCCGGTCTGCCCCACACCCGCCTTCCTGAGGCCGGCTTCTCGGCCTACGCCCACGACTGGGCCGCGGGTCGTGACCTGGAGCGCCTCCTCGAGGACCGCGAGCTGTCCGGCGGCGACTTCGTCCGCAACGTCAAGCAGCTGATCGACCTGCTCCGCCAGCTGGGGGAGGCCGCCCCGGTGCCGGCCACCTCCACGGCCTGCCGCCAGGCCGCCGACGCCCTGTTCCGGGGCGTCGTGGCCGCCTCCTCGGTGGTAACCACCGAGGCCGCCGCCAGCTAAAGGTGCCGGGGTGGGCCGGGACAGCCCGGCGATGACGATCAAGAAGGGGTCGGCCTACGGCGAGCCGGGGGCCGTCCTGCCCGAGGGCGGCGTCCGCTGCGCCACCGATTCCGAGGCCAGGCGGGCCCTGGAGGAAGCCCGACAACGGGGCCGGGCCTTTCCCGCCCTGGGGCTGAGCGGCGGCGACCTGGCCCGCACCCTCGGCGGCACCGGGGCGCTGGACTTGGCTTTCCCCGTCGACCTCGGCCGGGTGCTGATCGACGGCCGGCTGCACCTGTTCGTGGCGTCGTGCGTCGTGCGCAACCGCTGGTGGACCCGCACCCTCGCCGTCGGCAACGCCCAGTGGCTGGGCAGCTGGAACCCCTGGCCTCGCGGCCACCCGAACGACGGCCGCCTCGACCTCCTCGACTGCCGGCTGAGCATCGCCGACCTGGCCAAGGTCCGCGCCCGCCTGCGCACGGGAAGCCACCTGCCCCACCCCGGCATCGCCGAACGGCGGGTCCGGGCCGAGACCATCGAGCTCGAGCGGCCGCTCGGGGTGTGGCTCGACGGCGAGCGGGTCGGCCAGGGCCGCACGTTCGCCTTTCGTTGCGTGCCCGACGCCCTACAGGTGGTGGTCTAGGAGCGCAGCGCCGGGAGTCCACCGTGGCTGGCAGGGGCACATCTACGCTCTCGGGCCGTGCCTGCGTACTCGGCTGAGGAGTTTACCGCCGGGGAGGCGGCCATCCTGCGCCGGTACGTCACGAACCTCGACCAGCCCGTGTTCGCCCTCGTGAACCTGCCCGAGGTGGTGAAGGGTGCCCTCTTCGCCCGTTACAGCCGCAGCGCCAAGAGCCTGCGCCGCCTCTTCCTCGACGAGTTCGTCGGCGAGCTCGACGTGTCCGGTGACGAGACCATCGACGCCACCGTCGGCCTGCAACGGGCCGAGCGGCTGTACGAGCGGGTCTTCCTCGAGTACGGCGACGACTCGGTGGCCCAGCTGGGCGGCGTGCACCTGGCCTGCGAGCAGGCGTCGAACCTGCTGACCAAGATCCTCGAGTGGGGCCGTCTCATGTCCTACCTCGAGCAGAGCACCCGCTACATGGCCTACGACGCCCGCGGGCCCGACGGCCGGTACCGCTACTACCGCGACCCCGAGGTTCTGGAGTCGACCCTGGGCGCCCGCTACGTGGGCGACATGGACCGGCTGTTCGACACCTACGCCGAGCTGTGCCCCCTGGTCTTCGCCCACTTCGCCGAGCGCCACCCGAGGCAGGCGGGTGACAGCGACTTCGTCTGGCGCTCGGCGGTGAAGGCCAAGGCGTTCGACGCCGTGCGCGGCCTGCTGCCCGCCGCCGCCCAGTCGAACCTCGGGATCTACGGGACCGGGCAGGGCTACGAGCAGCTGCTGCTGCGGATGCGGGCCTCGCCGCTCCCCGAGGCCCGCATCTATGCCGACATGATGCTGGTCGAGCTGCGCAAGGTCATACCGAGCTTCCTCAGCCGGGTGGACCGCCAGGACCGCGGGGTGCTCTGGAGCGGGTATCTGCAGGAGACCCGCGAGTCGATGGCGGCGCTGGCGGCCACGCTGCTGGGCAACGAGGACCCGGCGCCCTCGCCCGGGGTGACCCTGGTCGACTGGGACCCCGACGCCGAGGACAAGCTGATCGCCGGCATGCTCTGGCCGCACAGCGACCTGCCCGAGGCGCAGGTCCTGGAGCGGGTCCGCCGCCTCACCCCGGCCGACAAGCTTGGGGTGGTGCGGACCTACGGCGGCGATCGCACCAACCGGCGCCTGAAGCCGGGCCGGGCGCTCGAGCGCACCTTGTACCGCTTCGACGTCCTGTCCGACTACGGGGCGTTCCGTGACCTGCAGCGCCACCGCATGCTCACCATCGAGTGGCAGCGTCTCGGTCCCGAGCACGGCTGGGACCTCCCGGCGGCGGTGGCCGAGGCCGGTGCCGGCGACCGCTATGCCGAGGCGATGGAGCGCAGCCGTTGCCTGCACCAGGACATGGTGGCCGCTGGTCTGGTCGAGCAGGCCGGGTACTCGGTCTGCCTGGCCTTCAAGGTGCGCTACTCGATGACCCTGAACGCCCGGGAGGCCATGCACATGCTGGAGCTGCGCACCAGCCCCCAGGGCCACCCTTCATACCGGCGGGTCTGCCAGGAGATGCACCGGCTGATCGCCGAGCAGGCCGGCCACCGGGCGATCGCCGACCTGATGTGCTTCGTCGATCACGACGATCACGACGCTCAGAGCCTCGAGCGGCTCAACGGTGAGCGCCGAGCCGAGGCCCGCCGCACCGCGCTGTAGCCGTCGCCAAAGACGGGAAGAAAGAAACGTTCCCGGGTTCGGGCCGCTGACCTGCACCGATGCCCACCCTCGACGCGAACTCCCAGGTCAGGACGGGTGCGGTGGCCGCTCCGACCGCTTGACCGGCGCGGTGGCAGTGGCTAGAACTGGGTGTGGAGCCGGACGACCCGGCCAACCCGGTCGTGGTATCCGCAAGTGGGCCGAGCAACGTCGCTCGGAACGGGTGTGGATGCAGATGGGTGGTCGGGCCGGGCGGGGGGCAAGCGGCCAGTAGACAACGTGCAGACCCGGCGGTCGGGCGTCCTGATGGGCGTCCCATGCCGGCGACGACGGCCCGAAGGCTGCCTGCCCCCGGCCATCCGGCGGTGAACACCCGGGGCTATGGCGGTGCTCCCCGTGGCCCGGCAGCTCGACGCACGAGCAGTCAGGTCGAGAGGGCGGGCCGGTGTATGGTCCCGCCGCCTGCCAGGAAGACGGAGGAGCGGTGCCTGCTGAAGACGAGGACGACCTGCTCGAAGCCGAGCCCGAGGAGATCGACGAAGGTGACCTCGAACAGCTGGACGAGGAGGACCTCGACGGCGATGACGAGGCGATCGCCGAGGACGTGACCGAGGACGTCGACGTCGACGTCGTGGACGATGTCGACGCCGCGGACGATGTCGACGCCGCGGACGACGAGTCCGACACAGAAGACGCCGCGGTCGACGCCACGGCGGTGGTCAAGGCGCCAACGGCCGAGGACGAGGACCTTGACGACGAGGACCTGACCGATCCGGACGACGTCGAGGCCAGCCTGGACGAGATCCTGAAGGAGCGCCTGGTCGTCCAGGAGGAGGACGACGAGGACGAGACGCCCGAGCCCGAGGACCGGACCGAGGGCGCCGGGCGGGTCCTGCCCAAGCAGCAGGACGAGTTCGTGTGCCAGTCGTGCTTCTTGGTTAAGAAGTCGACTCAGCTCGCGGACCAGTCAAGGATGTTCTGCCGGGACTGTGACTGAGGTGGCCGAGGGGGAGGAGAGGAACCCGGTCGAACAGGCCCTCGAGGTGCTCGTGTTCGCTCCGCTCGGCCTGGTCGTGACCGCCCGGACCCAGCTGCCCGAGATGGTGGCCAAGGGGCGGGCCCAGGTGGAGGGCCAGCTGACGGTGGCCCGCTTCATCGGCCAGTTCGCGGTAAACCAGGGCAAGGCTGAGGTGGAGAAGCGGTTCAAGGCTTACACCGCCCGGGCCGAGCCGGCGCTGGCGCCTGCTCCACGGCCGAAGCCCCGGGCGGACGAGCCGGCGCCCACCATCTCGGCGCCTCAGACCCTGCTAAACGAGCCCGCCTCTCCGGCACCGGCGCCTCCGGCCGCCGACTTGGCCATCCCCGGCTACGACGCCCTGTCGGCCAGCCAGGTCGTGCAGCGCCTGGCTGGACTGTCGTCGGCTGAGCTCGAGCAGGTCCGGGCCTATGAAGCGGCCACCCGAGGGCGCAAGACCGTCGTGAACAAGATCTCCCAGCTTCAGTCCTCCAAGCCCCAGTCCTCCAAGCCCCAGACCTCCAAGC
>JBBSHM010000014.1:0-38951 GCA_038253125.1 Acidimicrobiales bacterium | reverse complement strand
TCCACGCCGAGTCGGGTGTGTGTCGCCGTAGAAGGGCCTTGACGGCGGCCCCGGATGCGCCGCCGGCCGGCGCTACTCGGGCGATCCCTTTGCCGCCGCGAGTGACGACGAAGGTCTCGTTTTCGTGTTCGACGGCGTTCAGCATGGCTGAGAAGCCGCGGGCTGCGTCTGTTGCCGAGATCTCCTTCATGAGGTCAGAATATCTGATCCGGGCGCCGATGCTGGCATGGCTTGACGAATCGTTTCGGACCTTGCGTCGCCGTAGGATTCTCGGCGTGGCCGAGGGCGGGCAGTTCGTGAGCATCAAGCGCCATTCCGACGGGGTGGCCATCCTGCGCATCGACCGATCTCGGGCCAACGTGCTCTCCACCGCGTTGGTGGGTCAGATCGACGCCGCCGCTCGGGCGCTGACGGAGGACCCGCCGGGGGCGGTGGTGGTGTGGGGTGGTCGTCTGCTCTTCGCCGCCGGAGCCGACATAGGCGAGCTGACCACCGACGCTGGCACCCTGATCTCCGTCGAGAAGGCCATGGCCATCAGTGACGGGTTCCGGGCCGCGTACGACGCTGTTGCCGCCATCCCCCGGCTCACCGTCGCCGCCATCACTGGCTATGCCTTGGGCGGTGGCTGCGAGCTAGCCCTAGCCTGCGACCTGCGGGTGTGCGCCGACAACGCCCGGCTGGGCCAGCCCGAGATCCTCCTCGGCATCATCCCGGGCGGCGGCGGGACCCAGCGGCTGGCTCGGCTGGTCGGCCCGGCACGGGCGAAGGACCTCATCCTCACCGGGCGGACGGTCACCGCCGAGGAGGCGCTGCGCATCGGCCTAGTCGACCGGGTCGTCGACCGCACCGAGGTCCTCGCCACGGCCACCGCTCTTGCCGCCGAGGCCGCCCGAGGGCCGCTCGCCGCCCAGGCCCTGGCCAAGCGGGCCATCGACGAGGGGCTCGAGACCACCCTCGGCGGGGGCCTCACCCTCGAAGGTGAGCTGTTCGGCCAGGCCTTCGTCACCGCCGACGCCGCAACGGGGGTCCGGTCGTTCTTGGCCCACGGCCCCGGCCTGGCCACCTTCGAAGGGCGCTGAACCCATCGCGCTCAGGCGGCGGTGAGCAGGATCCCCCGCACGATCCGCTCCATCGCGTGGTGTCACGGAACATTAGCCACGAGCAGGGGTTCCGCCCACAGCTAGGAGCCCCAGGCCACACAACCCATCTCGGCTGGGACCGGCAGCTCTGAGTGCTTGGGCACGACGCGGACGGTGAAGCCGTGGCGGCCGGTGCGATCACAGGCGAAGGTCCCGACGAAGCGGTGGCGGCCGCCCTGCTCGATGGCGCCGTCCAGCGTCATCTCCACCACCTCGCTGTCGGCCAGCTCTTCGTTGGGGCCGACCTGGCCGTGCAGCAGCTGCACCGCCACGTCATCGGTCGACAGGGTGCCGAGGCATACCACGGCACCGACGCCGCGGGTGGCGCCGACCTCGAGGTTGGCGGTGTCGCTCTCGACGCCTGCGATGCCCACTGCCTCCCACGCCCCGGCCACCCGGGCCTTCCAGTCGGCCAGCGCCCGGGCCTTGGCCCACGAGCCGGCGGCCATCGTGTCGGCCCGGCCGGCGGCGGGCTCGTACATCTGCTCGACGTAGTCGCGGACCATGCGGCTGGCCTCGACCTTGGGGCCGAGCGTGCGCAGGCTGGCCTTCACCTTCCGGACCCACGACCGGGGGAGCGGCCCGCCCCGGCCCCGGTCGTAGAACAACGGCAGGACCTGCTGCTCGAGCAGGTCGAACAGGGCCTCGGCCTCGAATCGGTCGCGACGGCCCAGGTCGTGCTCGCCCTCGGCCGAGGCGATGGCCCAGCCGTTGGTGCCGTCGTACATCTCGTCCCACCAGCCGTCGAGGATCGAGCAGTTGAGGGCGCCGTTGAGCGCCGCCTTCTCACCGGACGTGCCGCACGCCTCCAGCGGTCGGCGCGGGTTGTTGAGCCAGACGTCGCTGCCCTGGAGGAGGAGCCTGGCCACGGCGATGTCGTAGTCCTCGATGAAGGCGAAGCGGTGGCGCACCTCGGGACGGCGGGCGAACTGGGCGATCCGGCGGATGAGCTCCTTGCCGTGGTCGTCGGCCGGGTGGGCCTTGCCGGCGAAGACCAGCTGCATGGGCCGCTCGGCCGACAGGAGCAGCGCTTCGAGCCTCTCGGGCTGGGACAGCAGCAGGTCGGCCCGCTTGTAGGTGGCGAAGCGGCGGGCGAAGCCGATGGTGAGGATGCGCGGGTCGAGCGCGTCCTCGCACCACGACACGTCGGCGTCCAGCCCCTTCGCCAGCGCCTGGCTGCGCAGCCGGCCGCGGACGAAGGCCACCAGCCGACTGCGGCCCTGCTCCTTCACGCGCCACAGCTCGTCGTCGGCCACCCCGTCGATCTGGGCCCATGTGGCCGCGTCCGCCTCGGGCCAGGACGGCACCAGGTGGCGGGTGAACAGGTCGTTGATCTCCGGGCTCACCCACGTGAAGCCGTGAACGCCGTTGGTTATGGAGCCGATGGGCGTCTCCTCGGGGGCGACACCGGGGAAGAGGTGGGCGAACATGCTGCGGCTAACCGCCCCGTGCAGCTTGGAGACGCCGTTGCTGCGACCGGCCAGACGCAGCCCCATGACCGCCATGTTGAACGGCCGGTCGCCCGCCTCGCCCGGCACGTGGCCCAGCCTCATGAGGCGGTCGAGGGTGGTCCCGCACTCCCTGGCCCACCCGGAGAAGTACTTCTCCATCAGCTGGCGTGGGAACAGGTCGATGCCGGCGGGAACCGGGGTGTGGGTGGTGAACACCGTGCCGGCCCGTGACGCCTCGACCGCCTCGTCGATGCCGAGCCCGTCATCCTTCACCAGGCGCCGGATGCGCTCCAGGCCGAGGAAGCCGGCGTGGCCCTCGTTGGTGTGGAAGACCTGCGACTCGACGCCGAGCGCCTCGAGTGCCCGCACGCCGCCCACCCCCAGCAGGATCTCCTGGCGCAGGCGGTGCTCGGTGCCGCCACCGTAGAGCCGGTCGGTCACGGCCCGGACCTCGGGCGGGTTGTCCTCGACGTCGCTGTCCAACAGGTAGAGCCGGACCCGCCCGACGTCGGCCCGCCACACCTGGGCGGTGAGCGGCTCACCGGCGAGGTCGACGGTCACCTTCACGCCATCGAGCAGGGTCAGGGCCATCGCGAACGGGTCGAGGACCGGGAAGGTCTCCTGCTGCCAGCCGTCGGTGTTGAGCGACTGACGGAAGTAGCCCTGCTTGTAGAACAGGCCCACGCCGACCAGCGGCACCCCGAGGCCACTGGCCGCCTTCAGGTGGTCGCCGGCCAGCACGCCGAGGCCACCCGAATATTGGGGCAGCGCCTCGGCGATGCCGAACTCAGGCGAGAAGTAGGCGATGCAACGCAGCGATGACGCCCCCTTGTTCTGGAACCAGCGTGGCCGGTCCAGGTAGCGGGTCAGCTCGTCGTGCACCTCGCTCAGGAACGACATGAAGGCGGGGTCGCCGGCCAGCTGGCCGAAGCGCTCGGGGCGGACCCGGCCGAGCAGGCCTACTGGATCGTGGCCCGTGTCCTCCCACACGCCGGGGTCCACCCAGCGGAACAGGTCACGGGTCCGCTCGTCCCACGACCACCGCAGGTTCATGGCCAGCGCCCCGAGAGGAGCCAGTGGCTCGGGGAGCCGGGTGCGGACCGTGAAGCTGCGGAGCGCCTTCATATGGCGTCCAACCTACCGAGTCCCCGGCCGCCCACCCGGTGCCCGCGCCGGCGGCGAGGTGGAGGCGAGGTGGTGCCAAGCGGTTCAAGCCGGGCCCGGAGTGGTAACCCGAAGGATGTGAGCGCCCTCGGCCGCATCGCCATCGACGACGTCCGGCCTGCCACGCCCCATGGCGAACCGGCAAAGGCGATCCTCGGCGAGGAGCTGGAGGTGTCCTGTGTCCTGGTCACCGACGGTCACGATGTCCTGGCCGGCCGGGTGCGATGGCACCACGTCGATGACGAGCAGTGGTCGCAGGCGCCCCTGACCGACGTCGGGAACGACCGGTGGGAGGCGCTGGTCACCCCCGCACGCATCGGCCACCATGAGATCGCCGTCGAGGCGTGGAAGGACCGCTGGGCCACGTGGCTCGACGGGACAGAGAAGAAGCTGGCCGTCGGCGAGGACGTCACCGTCGAGCTCTCGGACGGCGCCCAGCTGCTGGAGGAGCGCAGCGACCCCGGGCTGGAGGCGGCGGTCGAGGCCCTGAGAGACGCTGCGCTCCCCCAGCGCGAGCGGTTCGAGCACGCCGAGCACCCGGCGGTGGGCGCTCGGATGGTTGGCCCGCAGAAGCCGTCGGACCTGGTCACCTCGCCGGCCCTGCCTTTGTGGGTCGACCGTGAGCTGGCCGCGATCGGGGCGTGGTACGAGTTCTTCCCGCGGTCCGAAGGCGGCCTGGTCGGCTCGGCCAAGCGGCTCCACGACGTGGCCGCCATGGGGTTCGACGTGGCCTACTTCCCGCCGGTCCACCCCATCGGCCGCGCCCACCGCAAAGGCCCTGGCAACACCCTGGTGGCCGGCCCCGACGACCCCGGCAGCCCGTGGGCCATCGGCTCCGAGGAGGGCGGCCACACCGGGCTGCACCCCGAGCTCGGCACGCTGAAGGACTTCGCCGGGCTCGTCGAGGAGGCCAGGTCGCTCGGCATCGAGATCGCCCTCGACTACGCCCTGCAGTGCAGCCCCGACCACCCCTGGGTCAAGGCCCATCCTGCGTGGTTCAACCACCGGTCCGATGGCACGGTCGCCTACGCCGAGAACCCGCCGAAGAAGTACCAGGACATTTACCCGATCAACTTCTGGCCCGACGACGACACCGAGCGGGTCGCCCTGTGGGCCGCCTGCCGGGACATCCTCGAGACCTGGACCTCTCGGGGCGTGACCATCTTCCGGGTCGACAACCCCCACACCAAGCCGCTCGCCTTCTGGCGGTGGCTGATAGCCGACATCCGCAGCCGCCACCCCGAGACGGTCTTTTTGGCCGAGGCGTTCACCCGCCCGAAGATGATGGCCCGCCTAGCCGAGGTCGGCTTCAGCCAGAGCTACACCTACTTCACCTGGCGCCTCGAGGCGTGGGAGCTGGGCGAGTACCTGCTCGAGCTGAGCGAGGGGCCGGCGAGTGACTACATGCGCCCGGCCCTGTGGCCCAACACCCCGGACATCCTGTCGGGGCCGCTGCGCGACGGGCCTCCGGCCGCCTTCCGGATGCGGGCGATGCTGGCGGCGACCATGGCGCCCACCTGGGGCGTGTACTCCGGCTTCGAGCTCTGCGAGAACATTCCAGCAGATCCGCAGAACGAGGAGTACTTCGCCTCGGAGAAGTACGAGCTGAAGCGCCGGGAGTGGGGGAGCCCCGCGTCACTCGCCCCCTTCCTCGGGGTCCTGAACGCCCTGCGGCGCCGCCACCCGGCGCTGCGCCGGCTGCGGGGGGCTCGCGTGCACCTGGCCGACAACCCGCAGCTGTTCGCCTTCTCCCGCATGACCCGCGCCGGGGACGACGTGGTGCTCGTCGTGGTCAACCTCGACCCGTGGAACGTGCAGTCCGGCTTCCTCACCCTCGACCTGGTCGAGCTCGGCCTGCCGCTCGACCGGCCGTACCCGGCGCTCGACGAGCTCACCGGCGAGGCCTACGAGTGGTCAGGCCCGACCCCGTGGGTCCGCCTCGACCCGACCGCCGGCCCGGGTCACGTCCTGTCGCTGCGCCCTGGCCGGGCCTAGTTGAGCCCGGTCGGGAGACGGCCCTGACCGGTCGTCACCCGCTTCAGCGCTCGAGGCGCTCTACTCCGGCTCGTCCGCTCGTACTCCGGGATCAGCTCAGAACCGGGCGGATCTCGATGACCTGCCAGCCCGAGGCGCCGGCGGCCACCTGGGCGTGGCAGTAGGTGCAGGTGCCGTCGTCGGCCAGGGACAGCGGCGATCCGCAGCGGGGGCAGACCTGGCTGGTGCCGGTGGCCCTGCGGGTCACCTCTGAGGTCGGGCGGATCAGGTGCCAGTCCTCGCTCCACAGTCGGAGCTCCTGGTCACCCGAGAGCAGCTGGCCGTCAGCGTCCAGGTCATAGGCGCGGGAGTAGGTGTGGATGCGCACCACCACGGTCTCGGTGCCGGCGTCTTCGTCGACGGTGGCGGCCACGACGTCGGCGCGCCCGATGTGCAGCTCATCGGCGTGTGGGCGCTCGCCGCGGGCGGCCTTGGCCTCCAACGCCCTTCTGCGCTCCGAGAGGAGGGGTTCGGCTACAACCGAACGGGCCATCTCCGGGTCGAGCTGCAGCCAGCTGCGGCTGACCAGGGCGTGGATGCCCTCAGCCTCGGTGAGCAGGCCGGGTTCGTCAAAGGCGGGGTCATGGGAGGCGATGCGAGCGAGGCCAGCCTCGAGCGCGGGGGTGCGGGCAGGCGCCGGCGGGGGAGGGGACGGGGGCCCCGATTCCGCAGCCCGCCCTGCTCCGGGCCCGGCGCGGCGACCGCGCGTGCGCATGACCATGGTGCCGACCAGGAACAGGATGACGAAGACCGGCGAGCCCCCCAGCAGGGGCAGCAGCGGGAAGCCCCCGCCGGCCCCGCCGCCCGGGGCCCCAACCGAAGGCGAGCCGCCTCCGCTGGATCCCGGGTTCGCGCCCTGACCCCCGCCGGCACGCGCCGGCACGAGCACCACGGCGACGGCGGTCAGGTCGGCCACCGCTCCATGGTGGCCCGCCGGCCGCCGCTGCGTGGCGCGCCGACGCTTCCCAAGGGCTCCCGCCGGCGGGATGCGGCGCCCGGGGCACACCAGATCCTGACCGGGGTCCGGCTACCTTCGGGGGCGATGCGGGAAGGCCAAGCGAGCTTCACCGACAACCCGGCGGCGCCAGGCCGCAGCAGGGCCAAGGACAGCTGGTTCCAGCGGGCGGTGTTCTACGAGGTCCTCACCCAGGGCTTCTCCGACCACAACGACGACGGCACCGGCGACCTCCAGGGCCTGGTGCACAAGCTCGACTACCTGCAGTGGCTCGGCGTCGACTGCCTGTGGCTGCTGCCCTTCTACACCTCTCCCCTGCGCGACGGCGGCTACGACATCTCCGACTTCTTCACGGTGCTGCCCGAGTACGGGAACCTCGGCGACGCCGCCATGCTCATCGAGGAGGCCCACAAGCGGGGGTTGCGGGTCATAGCCGACATCGTGATGAACCACAGCTCCGACCAGCACCCGTGGTTCCAGGAGAGCCGGAAGGACCGCACCAACCCCCGGGCCGACTGGTACGTGTGGAGCGACGACGACAAGCGGTGGGGCGAGGCCCGCGTCATCTTCGTCGACACCGAGAAGTCGAACTGGACGTGGGACCCCGTGCGCGGCCAGTACTACTGGCACCGCTTCTTCAGCCACCAGCCCGACCTCAACTACGAGAATTCCGACGTGCAGCAGGCGATGCTGGACGTGGTCCGGTTCTGGCTCGACCTCGGCCTCGACGGCTTCCGGCTCGACGCCGTGCCCTACCTGTACGAGCGCGACGGCACCAACGGCGAGAACCTGCCCGAGACCCACGCCTACCTGAAGCGCTTGCGCAAGGAGGTCGACGCCACCCACCCCGGCAAGGTGCTGCTGGCCGAGGCCAACCAGTGGCCGGCCGACGTCGTCGACTACTTCGGCGACGGCGACGAGTGCCACATGTGCTTCCACTTCCCCCTCATGCCACGGATGTTCATGTCGGTGCGCAAGGAGGAGCGCCACCCGATTGTCGACATCCTCAGTCAGACCCCGCCGATCCCCGACGGCTGCCAGTGGGGCATCTTCTTGCGCAACCACGACGAGCTGACCCTGGAGATGGTCACCGACGAGGAGCGGGACTACATGTACGCCGAGTACGCCAAGGACCCCCGCATGAAGCGCAACGTGGGTATATCGCGGCGCCTGGCCCCGCTGATCGACAACGACCGGCGGGTCGCCGAGCTGCTGCACGCCATGCTGTTCAGCTTCCCCGGCAGCCCCATCCTGTACTACGGCGACGAGATCCTGATGGGCGACAACATCTACCTCGGCGACCGCGACGGCGTGCGCACGCCCATGCAGTGGACGCCCGACCGCAACGGCGGCTTCTCCAAGTCCGACTTCGCCCAGCTCTACCTGCCACCGCTCATGGACCCGGTGTACGGCTACGAGGCCGTGAACGTCGAGGGTCAGCGCCGCAACCCGTCGTCGTTCCTCCACTGGGTGAAGCGCATCCTCGAGGTGCGCCGCCAGCACGAGGTGTTCGGCGTCGGCTCCTTCGAGATCCTCCACCCCGCCAACGCGTCGGTGCTCGCCTTCGTCCGCCAGCAGGACGAGGACCGCGTCCTGTGCGTCAACAACCTGTCGAAGAGGGCCCAGCCCGTCGAGCTCGACCTCTCCCCCTTCAAGGGCCTGGTCCCCGTCGAGCTGATGGGCCAGAACGAGTTCCCTCAGATCGGCGACCTTCCCTACTTCATCACCCTCGGCCCCTACAGCTTCTTTTGGTTCGCGTTGCGATAGCCGACGCTCACTCGGTCGCTGCGCTCCCTCCGTTCGGTCGGGTTCTTGGGCGGCCTGCGGCCGGCTCATCCTTGCGGCCTCGGGAGCAAGCTCCCTTCCGGCCGCTTGACGAGGGGGCTCCGCAAGCTGCGCCCCCTCGAACTCCCCCCAACTGCCATGGCCGCCCGTCTTGTGTCGGATCTGGGTGCATCGGGCACGATGGGGGTGATGGACATCGAGCGTGCCTCCGCAATTCTGCGCGGGAAGCGGTGGTACGGAGGAGAGGCGGTCACCGGGGTCAGGCGTCTCGAACCACTCGGTCCGATCGAGCACGTGCTGGCTGAGGTGGGCGGAGGCGGTGCATACCAGCTGCTCGTAGGTGCCGGCGGGGACGACGATGTCACGGACCCTGCCGTGGCCACGCGGGTGCTGGGTCGACCGGTGCGGGCGGTGCGGGCGCTCGGGGCCGAGCAGTCGAACTCGTCGGTCGTGGTGGACGACGAGGTGCTGCTGAAGGTTTTCCGCCGGCTCCAGCCGGGACCCAACCCCGACGTCGAGGTGCCTGCCGCCCTCGGCGCCGTCGGCTTTGCCGAGGTGGTCGTGCCGCTGGCGGACTGGAGCGAGGAGGGATGGGACCTGGCCGTGGCCGTGCCGTTCCTCGGCCAAGTCGTCGACGGCTGGACCGTGGCCCTCGGGCACGACGGCGACCCGACCGAGCTGGCGGCCGGGATCGGCCACCTGACCGCCCGCCTCCACGGCGCGCTGGCTGAAGCCTTCCCGGTCGTGCCGGCCGAGTCGCAGGCGCTGGTTGCCACCTACCAGCGAGCGTGTTCCGACGCCGCCGTCGCCCCGGCCGCCGAAACCCTCGACGCCCTGCGGGCGCTGCCCGACGCCGGCTCCACCATCCGGGTGCACGGCGACTACCACCTAGGCCAGCTGCTCCAGCACGGCGACCGGTGGTACGTGATCGACTTCGAGGGTGAGCCCAACCGCACGCTCGACGAGCGAAGGGCTCCCGCCTCGCCGCTCAAGGACCTGGCCGGGATGCTGCGGTCCTTCGCCTACGCCGCGGTCGTCGGCGACCACGGCGAGGCCTGGGAGCGGGCGGCGGTGGACTCGTGCCAGGCCGCCTACCTGAGCGACGCCGCCATCGCCCCGTTGCTGCCCTACGACCCGGAGCCTGTGCTGGACGCCTATCTCCTGGAGAAGGCGGTCTACGAGCTGGCTTATGAACGAGGGTTCCGACCCGACTGGGCGTGGATACCGGAGAAGGCCGTGCGTGAGCTGGTCGGAGGGAGTCGATGATGGACGTGCAGCAGGAGACGGATCTGCGGGCGCACGGTGACCTGTTCGTGGCCGGCGTCCACGGCGCCCCCCACTCGGTCCTGGGCCGCCACGGTGGCCAGGTGAGGGCCTGGCGGCCTGACGCCGAGAAGGTCGAAGCCGATGTCGGCGGGGTCCGACACCCCCTTGAGCTGGTCCACCCGGGCGGGGTGTGGTCAGGCGATGTGCCCGACGGCCACTACCTCCTGGCCACCACCTGGCCCGGCGGTGTGGAGGTGGTCGAGGAGGACGCCTACGCCGCCTGGCCCACCCTGGGCGAGGTGGACCTCCACCTGATGGGCGAGGGCCGGCACCGCCGGCTGTGGGACGTGCTCGGCGCCCACCACCGCAGCCACGACGGCGTGATCGGCACCGCCTTCGCCGTGTGGGCCCCCAACGCCCGCGGGATCTCCGTGGTTGGCGAGTTCAACCTGTGGGACGGGCGCCGCCATCCGATGCGGCTGCTCGGCGGCAGCGGGGTGTGGGAGCTGTTCCTGCCCGGTGTCATGCCTGGCGCCCGTTACAAGCTCGAGGTGCGGGGGGCCGACGACACCACCGTGCAGCGGGCCGACCCGATGAGCCGCTGGGCCGAGGTGCCCCCCGGCACGGCCTCGATCGTCTGCCCCGAACCGGTGCATCGGTGGCAGGACCAGGCCTGGCTCGAGCACCGCAGGACAACCGACTGGCTGCGGACGCCCACCAGCGTCTACGAGGTCCACCTCGGCTCCTGGCGCCATGTGCCCGACGACGGCGACCGCCCGCTCACCTACCTTGAGATGGCCGAGCAGCTGCCGGCCTACGTGGCCGACATGGGCTTCACCCACGTCGAGATGCTGCCGCCGGCCGAGCACCCCTTCGGCGGTTCCTGGGGCTACCAGGTCACCGGCTACTTCGCCCCCACGTCCCGCTTCGGCAGCCCCGACGACTTCCGGGCCCTGATCGACGCCTTCCACGCCCGGGGCATCGGCGTGATCATCGACTGGGTGCCGGCCCACTTCCCGAAGGACGTGTGGGCGCTGGCCCACTTCGACGGCACCGCCCTGTACGAGCACGCCGACCCCCGCCAGGGCGAGCACCCCGACTGGGGCACGCTGGTGTTCAACTTCGGGCGGGACGAGGTGCGGGGCTTTCTGATCGCCAGCGCCCTGTACTGGCTGGAGGAGCTGCACATCGACGGCCTGCGGGTCGACGCCGTGGCCTCGATGCTCTACCTCGACTATTCCCGCAAGGAGGACGAGTGGGTCCCTAACCGCTTCGGCGGTCGGGAGAACCTGGAAGCGGTCGAGTTCCTGAAGGAGATGAACACCGAGGTCTACGGGCGGGTGCCCGGGGTGATCACCGTGGCCGAGGAGTCGACCTCGTGGCCGGCGGTGAGCCGGCCCACCTACGTGGGCGGCCTGGGGTTCGGCTTCAAGTGGAACATGGGCTGGATGCACGACACGTTGCAGCACTTCTCCCGAGACCCGCTCTACCGCCGGTACCACCAGGGCGAGCTCA
The DNA here is from genome assembly GCA_038253125.1 of Acidimicrobiales bacterium. GTDB lineage: Bacteria > Actinomycetota > Acidimicrobiia > Acidimicrobiales > JAUJNH01 > JAUJNH01. The sequence goes on along the minus strand of JBBSHM010000014.1, from coordinate 27,642 downwards.
CCTTCGGCCTGCTCTACGCCTTTAGTGAGAGCTTCGTTCTGCCGCTCTCGCACGACGAGGTGGTGCACGGCAAGGGCTCGCTGCTGCGCAAGATGCCAGGCGACCGGTGGCAGCAGCTGGCCAATCTGCGAGCCCTCTACGCCTGGATGTGGGCCCACCCCGGCAAGCAGCTGCTGTTCATGGGGTGCGAGATGGCCCAGGACCAGGAGTGGTCCGAGGCCCGCAGCCTCGACTGGCACCTCCTCGGTGATCCCGGCCATGCCGGTGTGCAGTCCCTAGTCCGTGACCTGAACCGCACCTACCGGGCCGAGCCGGCGCTGTGGGAGCAGGACGCAGAGCCGGGGGGATTCGGCTGGATCGACGCCGACGACTCGGACAACTCGGTGCTGTCGTTCCTGCGCTGGTCCGCCGACGGCAGCCGCGTCCTGGCCTGTATCGCCAACCTCACGCCAAACCCCCAGCACGCCTACCGGATCGGCCTGCCGCAGGGCGGCCGCTGGCGTGAGATCCTGAACACCGACGCCGCCGCCTACGGCGGCTCCGGCGTGGGCAACCTGGGCGAGGTCGACGCCGGCGGCCCCTCCTGGCACGGCCAACCCGCCTCGGCCCCCCTCACCCTCCCGCCCCTGGCCGTGATCTGGCTCACGCCAGGGGCGCCCTGAGCAGGAACGGCCCGGGCGGAGCAGTGGGGTCGACCGCCCGCCCTCAGCCCGTGATCAGACCGACCGTACACGGACGACTGTAGGTAGATGATCTGCCAGGTGCCGGAGGTCGGCAGGGTCTGAGGTGAGAGCGGTGGCCCGGCTGGCGGCGGCGGTGATCACGACGTGAGCGTCGACCACATCAGCGGTACCCGCCTTGGCCAGAAGCAGACCGACCTCGTGCGCGTCCCCCGGCCCGAACGGCACGATCTCGCAGCCTCGCAGCATCCGACGAAGCTGGACCTGGCGCGGCGAGCGGCTGACCTGCGCCACAACCGGAGCGGTCGTCCGCGGCACGAGACCGACCTCCAGCCGCGTCCGATGATCGGCCCAGACAGCACGGTCGTTCCGCTCGGCGGCGACGAACACCCCGGCGTCGTACAGAACGTTCATGCCGAGCGGGCAGAGGCGGAGGTGACGCCGTCGCCGATGACCCGCCGGCGTGCCGCTTCAAGCTCTGACTGGGTGAGCGGGCCGTGATCATGCTCCCATTCGGCGACTGCTTGCAATCCATCTCGAACAACCAGAGCCCGCCGGGCGGCTGCGGTCATCCAGGCCGACACGCTGAGGCCCTCGGCGGCTGCCGCCAGAAGAACCTGTTCGTGAACGTCGGGGGCCACGGTGATGGCGAGCTTCGGCGAAGGGTTCCCGCGGGGCACACGGGAAGTCTACTACTGCCGTAGGATGATCGGCACGGCGCCGAGGCTTGTTGCTGAGTGCGAGAGTGCCCACTTCTGGTTGCCAGAAGGACCAAAGGTGGGCAACCTTGACTCTGGCCAGACCGGCAGGTGGACGTCCGTCATACGTCATAGACTCCCTGTATGACGATGTTGAGCTTCCGGGTCGACGAGGACGACGCTGGGCGCGCGCAGGCCTGGGCCGAGCGGCTGGGGGTCGACCGCTCGGAGCTGCTGCGGGACGCTCTTCGCCGCCATCTCATCCGCCTGGCCAGCGAGCAGGACGCCGACACCTGGGTCGAGCAGCCGCTCGACGAAGGCGAGGGCTCTTTGGCGGCGACCGCTGACTGGGGCCCGGCCGAGGATTGGTCGGACTGGGCTGCGGATGCAGCGCGGTGACATCTGGTTCGCCGCCACCTCCGGCGGCGACCGGCCCGTCCTGGTGCTCACACGTGATCCGGTTGCCGCCCGGGTCGGTTCAGTCGTCGTCGGCGCCCTGACCAGGACCCGTCGAGGTCTGGTCTCAGAGCTGAGTCTGTTCGCAGACCTTGACGGCGTGCCCAGCGACTGCGTCGTCAACTTCGACAACCTCCACACCCTGCCGAGAGAAGCCTTCCGCCGCAGAGTCACGTCGCTGTCAGCTGCCAGACTCGCCGATGCGTGTCGTGTACTAGCGGCCTCGACCGGGTGTTGATCCGTTCGCCGGGCTAGGAGGATGACATGTACGACGAACTCATGTTCACCGTGGACCAGGATAAGGCTGTTGAGGTGCAGCGCGTCGACCTGGCCGACCTCGAGCTGAGCGAGCGGGCGCATCTTCAAGAATGGGTTCTCGCCCATCCACGCGTCCTCGGCCCTGAGGTTGTCATCGTAACAAGCGAGTATGATCGCTGGCAGACGCGAGCTGGTGACGCCATCCTTGATCGTCTCGACATCCTCGGGCTTGACCCTGATGGTCGGCTGGTCGTCGCAGAGCTCAAGCGGGGGGTGGCTCCCCAGACAATCTATATGCAGGCGATCAACTATGCCGCTATGGCAAGCCGGTTAGATCGGCAACAGCAAGCCCGACCCGACGGTCGTCGAGATCCCCCGCAGCGGCCATCCGCCGCCACGCCGATACCACCTCAAGGTCGATCAGATGCGGCGCGGCGAGCCGCTCGCCCTTCAGTCGCCGCCGCGCCCGCTTGCCCTCGGGTCCGTCGTCTGCGAGCGCCGTGACGATGACGCTCGCGTCGACAACGATCAACTCGCCTCGCGGTCGGCCCGGACGGCGACCGCAGACGCCTCGAACCCTGCCTTGCCGCCCGCTCGGCCGCCTGCCCGATCGAGAACTTCGTCGATCGTCGGCATGTGTGCGTCCTCGATGAGCCTGGTGCGGAGGTACTCCTGCATCGACTGGCCGGCCATGGCGGCGCGCCGGCGATGCGTCGAGTGAACATCGTCCGGCACGTCCTTGACCTGGATGCTAGGCACGCACTGATACTAGCGCCAGTATGGCGCCAACGCTTGGACAACGGCGCCCCACCCGCTTAGGGGTCGCCGCTACGATCCTCGGCGGCATGGGCGTCACGTTCGTCGTTCATGGGCACTTCTACCAGCCTCCCCGGGAGAACCCCTGGACCGAGGAGGTGGCCCGGGAGGCTTCGGCGTCGCCGTTCCACGACTGGAACGAGCGGATCACCCAGGAGTGTTACCGGCCCAACGGGGCGGCGCGGGTGGTGGACGAGCACAACCGGGTGCTAGCGCTCGTCGACAACTACGGGCTGCTGTCGTTCAACGTCGGACCCACCCTCACCTCGTGGCTGCAGCTCCACGCCCCCGACGTCCTGGAGCGGATGGTGGCCGACGGGGCCGGAGCGCTGGCTCAGGCCTACGGGCACATCATCCTGCCGCTGGCCACCGAGCGCGACGTTCGCACCCAGGTGCGCTGGGGGCTGGCCGATGTGCGCCACCGCTTCGGGCGCCAGGCCCAGGGCATGTGGCTGCCCGAGTGCGCGGTGTCCGAGGACGTGCTGGCTGTCCTGGCCGAGGAGGGCGTCGCCTTCACCATCCTCGCCCCGCACCAGATAGCGGCCGTGCGGCCGCTCGCCGACCCGAGCGGGCTCCGTCAGGATGGCCGGGCAGGGCGGGGGGATGGCGGAGCATGGGAAGAGGTTCCGGGAGCGCCTGGGGTGCACCGCCCGTACCGGTGGCAGCACCCGACCCGACCCGACCTCGGGCTCGACCTGGTCGTCTACGACGGCGGCCTCAGCAACGACGTGGCCTTCGGCCTCGGGCGGATGGCCAGCTCCGAGCTGGTGGAGCGGGCGGCTTCGGCCGGGGAGGGGATGGTCGTGGTGGCCACCGACGGCGAGACATTCGGTCACCACCACCGCTGGGCCGAGCGCAGCATCGCCTACGCCCTCGCCGTCGAGGCCCGCCGGCAGGGGGTGACGGCCGCCACCCTGACCGCCGCCCTGGCCACGGTGCGGCCGACGACCCAGGCTCGGGTGCGCACCTCGGCTTGGTCCTGCGCCCACGGCGTGGGCCGCTGGCAGGACGACTGCGGCTGCTCGACCGGCGGCCAGCCCGGCGACGATCAGCGCTGGCGGGCCCCGCTGCGGGCCGCCCTCGACCTGTTGCGTGACGCCCTGCACGAGGTGGCCGACCGGCGGGGGCCGTCGCTGCTGCGCGACCCGTGGGCGGCCCGCGACGCCTACATCGAGGTGCTGCTCGGCGGCTGCACCCCCGATGCCATTGCCGCCGAGCACGTCATCGGTGACCGGGCCGACGCCTTCACCCTGCTCGAGGCGATGCGCAGCGGCATGGCGATGTACACCTCGTGCGGGTGGTTCTTCCACGACCTGGCGGGCCTGGAGACGGTGCAGGTGCTGCGGTATGCCGCCCGGGTCATCGACCTGCTCTCCGAGCTCGGCGAGCGGCCGCCGACGGCCGACTTCCTGGCCGTGCTGGCCACGGCCCGCAGCAACCGGGCCGAGGAGGGCGACGGCGCCCAAGTGTGGCGCACCCACGTCGAGTCGGCCCGGGTGGGGCCGTCGCGGGTCGCCGCCCACCTGGCCCTGACCAGCGTCCTGGCCGGACAGGCCCCGCCCCGTCGGCTGGCGGCCTGGGACATCGGGTCGACGGACCACGCCCGTCACGAGCGCGGAACGGTGGTGCTGGCCACCGGCGTGGCCACCCTCCGCCACCGCCGCACCGGCCGCACCACCACCCACGCCTATGCCGCCCTCCGCCTGGGCGGCCTCGAGGTGCTCGGGGCCACCCGTCCAGGCGACCCGGCTCGCGACGACACCGACCTGACCGCCGTGCGGCGCGCCTTTTCGGACGGACGGCCGATCTCGGTCCTGCTGCGCGAGCTGGGTGAGCGGTTCGGGCCCGAGGAGTTCGGCGTCACCGACGCGCTGCCCGGCTCGGCCGACGCCCTGCTGGGCGATGTCGCCGGCCGGCTCGTCGACCGCTTCGTGGCTGAGCTCCAGCACCTCCTGGACGACGCCCGGCCGACGCTCGAGGCGCTGGTCGGCGCCGGCTACCTCCTGCCGCCCGAGCTGGCGATGCCGGCGGAGATCGCCCTCGGCGCCCGCATCGAGGCGCTGGTGGCGGCCCGCGGCGCCTCGACCGAGGTGTCCGACCACGAGGAGGCGATCGCCCTGGCCCGCTCGCCCCTGGCGGCCACGATCGCCATCGACACCCCGGCGGCCCGACGCCTGCTGGGCGAGGTGATCGACGGCGCCGTGGGCCGGGCCGTCGCCGACGAACCCGGCGGGGCCGGGTTCGCCGTGCAGGCACTGCGCTTGGCTGGCGACCTCGGCGTCGCCATCGATCCCACCCACGCCCAGGAGGTGGTGTACAAGACGTTGCTCACCAGCCGCAGACCCGACCTCCAGCCCCTCGGTGAGGCCCTGGGGCTGGCGGTTGACGCTTTGGGGCTCCCGACCTGATCGTCCCGGAGGATCAGTCGATCGAGAGCTTGGCGAAGAGCTGGGCCTTCTTCTCCTCGAAGGTCTCGAAGTCGATGACCTTCGCCTCGAAGTCGTGGTGGAGGTCCTCGATCTGGCGGAGAACCTCATCGGTTGAGGGCCCGGGCAGAGGCGGCGCCGTCGCTTCGACGGGCGCCTCCTCCGACCGGTCGTGGCGGCGCTCACGCTTGGCTGCAGCCTTGGCCTTCTTGGCCCGCTCGAGCTCGAGCTTGCCGAAGCTGCTGCGCTGCGCGGCCAGTTAGATCACCCGGACCTTCTGGGCTTCCTCGCCCTTGCGCCCGGGGGCGACATCGAACTCGACCTGCTGACCCTCCTCGAGGCTCTTGTAGCCCGACCCCTCGATGTTCGAGAAGTGAACGAACACATCGTCGCCGTCAGGACGGGAGATGAAGCCGAAGCCCTTCTCAGCGTTGAAGAACTTAACGGTACCGGTTGCCATCAAATTACCTTCTCATGCTCTCGGGCGAGTACAAGGTCGTCTCAGCCGTCTCCGCCCCACCTTAGGCGGGTCCGACGACCTACCACCGACACAACCCCCGGTCGCACGCGCCGGGTCAGGCGGGGCAGCTGGCGGCCCGCAGGCTGCTGGCGGCCTCCTCGGGCGAGACCACGTTGATGACCACGCCGGTGCCGAGCTCGAACCCGGCGTGGGTGGTGGCCTTCGGCAGGACGTGAGCGTGCCAGTGGAAGTCACCGGCGGTGCGGTAGGGCGCCGAGTGGAACACCACGTTGTAGGCGACATCGCCCAGCTCGGACCGCAGGGCCGACAGCCCCCGCTGGAGCGCCCGGCCGACCGCAGCCAGGGCGGTGGGCGATGCCTGGGCCAGGTGGGCCTGGTGATCGCGGGGCAGGATGAGCATCTCAAAGGGCGTACCCGACCAGTACGGGCAGACGGCGAGCACGTCGGAGTCGCCGTAGATCACCCGGTTGCCGGCCGACTCCTCGGCGTCGAGGGTGGTGCACAGCAGGCAGTTCCCGGCGAAGCGGGCGAAGCCGGCCTGCTCGTGGGTGATCTCGCGAGGCACGAAGGGGATCCCCATCAGCTGCCCGTGCGGGTGCTCGAGCGACGCCCCCGCCTCACGTCCGGCGTTGACGATGGCCTGGCTGTAGCGCAGGCCGGGGATGACGGCGTGAGCGGTCATCCGCTCGGCGACGGCCTGCATGACCAGCGTGGTGTGCCGGTCGTCGAGGTCGGCCCAGCTGCGGTGGTGGTCGGGGCCGAGGAGGAGCACCTCGTGGATCCCGCTGCCCGGAGCCTGGGTGAACACCGGCCCGAGGTTGGTGACCGCCATGGGCGCGCTGCCCTCAAAGGCCGGGTAGCGGTTGGGCACCACACGCACGTCCCATCCGCCAGGGTCACCGATCTGAAGCGTGGGTGGCAGGTCGTCGACCTCGCCGCCGGGGCAGAACGGGCAGGGACGGGGATCGCTCTCGATCGGGAGCCGCCGAGGCTCGAATGAGAAGGGCCGTTCCCTCCGCTCCTCGCTGAGAACGCTCCACCGCCCGTTCAGCGGGTCGAGCCGGAGCTGGCTCACCAGATGCCCGGTTGTCCGGTGTCGTGCATGTCGGACCCCAACGTAGCGCTGGCCAGCGGCTCTGCGGAGGGACGTCCTGACCTACCATCGGCCGTCATGCTCGGGGACAGGGAGCGGTCAGGCGCGTACGTCTCGGAGCAGCGCCGGCTGGTCCGCGACTCACTGGCTGCCGAAGTGCTGGCCTTCACCACCTACTGGCGGGACGCCGCCGCCGAGGCCGGGCTGGGCAAGCCCGCGGCGGCCGGTGACCTGACGCGTCTGCGGCCCCGCCCGATCGACGACCTCGGTCCTCCGGACGCCCTGGTCGTGCGGCCCTCGCCCGACGCCGTGCGCAAGAGCGGGCCCCGGCCACTGCGCCGCCGGCTGCGACGGGCCCGCCTGGGCCGGCACCGCTCCAGCGCCAACCGGCGCATCGTCGACCCGCTCTACAAGGCGGTCCACTGGTTCGTCGAGGGCGACGTGCCCGTCGGGTGCACCGAGGCCGATCTCGTCCGGCTGGCCGAGCTTGGTCGCCGCAGCCTGGAGCTGGCCGGGATCGGGGTGAACGACGCCATAGTCGGGCTGGTGCCGCCCGGTCCCACCCTGGCGTCGTGGCAGCTGGCGCTCGGCGCCCGTGAAGCCGGTGTGGCGCTGGCCGGCCTGACGCCCTGGGCATCCATCGAGTCCGTGAGCCTGCTCGGCCCCACCGTCCTGGCCGGTCGCCCGCCCGACCTCCTGCGGGTGCTTGAAGGGCTGGGCGGGCCCCTGCGTAGCACCGTCTCGACCGTCCTGGCCCTGAGCCGCTCACCCCTGGCGGCCGGCGACCGCCGGGAGCTCGAGGCGGCGGCGGGGACCCGGGCGGCCGTGGTCGAGGCGTGGTCGCCTCTCGGCGTGCGTGCGTTGTGGACCCAGTGCCGTGGCGGCGAGGGGGTCCACACCTGGCCCCAGTCCGAGCTGGTCGAGGTCTGTGGCGCCGACGGCACCCCGGTGACCCCCGGCAGCGACGGCGAGCTGGTGTGGACGGGGCTCGGCTGGCGCGGCACCGCCTTCGTCCGCCTGGCCACCGGGGTGCGGGGCCAGCTCATCGAGGGCAGGTGCGAGACGTGTGGGCGAACCACCCCCCGCATCATGGGCGCCCGGGTGGCAGCCGCGCCCACCCGGAGCGAGGCCGAGGCCGAGGCGGACGCCGAGGCAGAGGCCGAGGCGGCGGGGCTCGAGGTGGCCGGGCCGGCCAAGGCCACGGGAGTGCTCGAGTCAGTCCGCACGCTGCGCAAGCGGCGGAGCAAGAGCCCCCGCCGGGATCGTGCCACCAGTGAAGAGCCGGCGCCGGCGGACGCAAGGGTCGAGGAGGTCGTGCTCAGCGTCCCGCCGGACCAGGGCCTGGTGTTCAAGGCGGAGGCGATCGATGACGAGGAGGGAGTGGTCCGGGCGGTGCCGAAGGAGCTGGATGACGATGCGGAGGCGCAGGTCCCGCCCCCGATGGGTGCGGTCGGCCCCGGCGACGTCGTCGACCTCAACCACCTCCCGCCGGTCCCCGAGGTCGGCCCCGACGCCGCCGGAGGCAGTCGTGACGAGGCGTGGCTGCCCGAGACCGGTGAGGTCGACGCCTGGCCGGCACCCGTGCTGGCCTCGATCGACGGGCTGGCCGCCTGGCAGGTGGAGCACCGGCGCCGCAAGGGCCATGACGAGCTGGTCGTGCACATCGCCCTGACGCCGGGCGCCTCGCTGGCCGACGCCCTGGTCGCCCTCGAGCGGTCGGTCGGCGCCAACCAGTACGTCGTTACCGGTGGGGCCGAGCTGGCGCAGCGCATCGCCGCCGCCGGCGGCATCCGCATCGTGGACCGCCGGGACCAGGGCCGAACCTCCCGCCGGGCCTCGGCGTCGACCGAGCCGGCGCGCTGGCCGGCTGGGCGCTGATCTCATGTCCGACACTCCGCCGTCGGGCTGGCAGCCTCCGCCGCCTGGCTGGACCGTGGCGGCACCGCCTGTGCCGCCGGGCTGGGGGCCCCCTCCTCCGACCGGCGGAACGGCCCGGACGGGGCCGCTTCCGCTTGGCCCGATGGGCCTGGGCGAGATCCTCGACGGCGCCTTCAAGCTCTACCTGGCCAATTTCAAGCCCATCGCCCTGGTGGCCCTGGCCTTCTCCGGACCCCTCAGCATCCTCGCCGCCATCGGCGCCCGCGGCACCAACGGCGGTGGCGGGCTGATCAGCATCTTCAACGACCCGAGCCTGGCCGATCGCGCCAGCCCGTTCAGCAGTGCCCGCCAGCTCGTCCTCCAGCTCACCTCCGCCTTCCTCCTGCAGCTGGCCGCCACGCTGGTGGCCGGCATCGTCGCCAAGGCGGTCGCCACCACCTACCTCGGCGGACAGCTCACCGCCGGCCAGGCCGTGAGGGCCACCATGAGCATGTTTCCGGCCCTGCTCGGCGCCCGCCTCCTGGTTTCGCTCACCGAGCTCGTCGGCCTGTTCGGCTGCTTTGTCGGAGCCCTGGCCGTCATGGCGCTGTGGGTGGTGACGGCGCCCGCCATCGTGATCGAAGGACTGGGGCCCATAGCCGGGATGCGTCGCTCGTTGCGGCTGTGCAGCGCCCGGTACTGGCCCGTCCTCGGCATCGCCCTCCTCTGTGGCCTAATCACCAGCCTGGTCGGCGGCATCATCGGAGGGCTGACCGGCGTGCCCGTCGCGCTGATCGGCTATCGCTGGGGCTTCCCGCTGCTCGCCCTCGGGAACACCGCCACGGCCGTGCTCATCACGCCGCTCTCCTCCGTCGTGGCCACGCTGATCTACTTCGACCTGCGAATCCGCCAGGAGGGCCTGGACCTCCAGATCATCGCCCGCGACCTCGGCACGGGTGGAGCCCGGCGCCCGTAGGGCCGGCGCCGCCGCCGCGCTGGCCGGGCTCGTGCTGGCGCTCGGCCCGGCGGCCGCCGCCGGGCCGGCCGATCTCCCGACGCCGCAGGAGGGGCCGGCCGAAGCCCGCCGTCGGGCCCTCGAGATCCTGGCCCGGCCCGAGTTCGGGCCGGAGCCCCGTTCGCTCTGGCAGCGCACCCTCGACGGGCTCGGAGAGCTGATCAGCAAGGTCGTCGGCGGGCTCGGGGGCGGCAGCCCCGTCCTGGCGTGGGCGGTGGTAGCGGTGGTGGCCGGTCTCCTCGGGTTCGTCCTGTGGCTCGCCGTTCGCGCCCTGTCGGTGGACGCCGGGACCAGCAGCGGTGTGGCCGTCGGCGGCCGCCGCCGCCCCGCCGCCGACTGGCGGAGCGAGGCGGCGGGCCACGAGGCGGCCGGACGGTTCCGCGACGCCCTGCGCTGCTCGTGGCGGGCCACGGTCGCCGATCTGGCCGCTCGAGGCCTCGTCGAGGAGGCGCCGGGCCGCACCACCGGCGACTATCGGGCCCGCGTGGCCCGCTCGTTGCCCATGGCCGCCGAGCCGTTCGCCCAGGCCACGATGCTGTTCGAGGACGCCTGGTACGCAGCCGTCGAGGTCGGCCCGGGCGAGGCGGCCCAGGTGCGCGAGCTCGGGGACCAGGTGCTGGCCGAAGCCGGGCGCCGGTGACCGCCGTGCTCGGCCAGGGCGGGCTGCTGGCCGAGAGCCGGATGTCGGGACGGGCCCGGGCGGTGGCGTGGGCGGCGGTGCTGCTGGGCGTCGTCGTGCTGGTCCTCGTCGTACGCCGCTCCAGTGGCGAGGGGACCCCGCTCGATCCGGCGGGCACCGGCCGCCTGGGAGCCAAGGTGCTGGTGCTCCTACTGAGCGAAGGCGGGGCGGACGTAAGGGTCTCGGCCCGCCCGCCGACGCCCGACCGGCGCACGGCGATCCTCCTGGCGGACACCCTGGACCAGGAGCGCGCCGATGCCACCACCGCCTGGGTCCGGGACGGAGGCACGCTGGTGGTGACCGATCCCACCTCCCAGCTGACCCAGGTCGCGCCCGTCGTCGCGTCGCTCACAACCGCCGTCGGGGTCGACGAGGTGGGCGGGGGCTGTCCGGCCATCGGGGCCCTGGCCGGCATCGCCACCATCCGGACCGGCGGCAGCCTGGTCTTCCGGCGCGACGGCCGGGCGCCCGGTGCCGTCGGGTGCTTCCCGGCAGGCCCGGGCGACTGGCTGGTGGCCACCCCCCTCGGGCGTGGCACCGTGGTCGCCCTCGGCGGTGCCGGCGCCTTCGTCAACTCCCGCCTGAGCCGGGCCGACGCCGCCGGGCTGGCCATGGCGCTGCTGGCGCCGGCGCCGGGCACGCCCACCCAGGTCCTGTCGGACCTGGCCCCCGACGCCGCCGACATCGGGGGCCGCCCCGCCGGCGGGGACTCTGGCCTCTTCTCGGCTCTGCCCGCCGGGGCGGAGGTGGCCGGGATCCAGCTGCTCGTGGTCTTCCTGGCCGTGGCGCTGTGGCGGGGGCGGCGCCTGGGCCGGCCTGTCGTCGAGGAGCCGCCGGTCGAGATCCCCGGCAGCGAGCTGGTGGCGGCCGTCGGCCACCTGTACCAGAGGGGGAGGCACCGACGACGGGCCGCCGACGTGCTGGCCGGCCAGGCCAGGCGGGCGGTGGCCAACCGGTTGGGGCTGCCCCGCAGCACCGATGCCCGGACCGTCGCCGAGGTCGCCGCCGCCCGCACGGGCATGCCCATCGGCGAGGCGCATGCCGCCCTGGCGCCGCCCGAACCGCCCGATGATGAGGCGCTGGTCGTCCTCGCCCGGGCCACCGACGACCTGGTCGCCGGACTGGCCGATCCGCCCGCCCCCACCCAGGAGCGACCATGAGCACCGCCCGCATGAGCCCTGCCAGCACGAGCCCCGAGTGCCTGGGGGCCGTCGCATGAGCACGAGCACCGCGGCCTCGCCGCTCGCCGCCATCACTGCCGTCCGGGACGAGGTGCAGAAGGTCGTGGTCGGTCAGGAGGGGGTGCTCTCGGGGCTGCTCGCCGCCCTCCTCGTGCGCGGCCACGTCCTGCTCGAGGGCGTGCCGGGCACGGCCAAGACGCTCATGGTCAAGTCGGTGGCGGCCGCCTTGTCGCTCGACTTCACGCGTGTGCAGTTCACCCCTGACCTGATGCCCTCTGACGTAGTGGGCCAGAGCATCTACGAGCCCGGCCAGGGAACGTTTCGGTTCCGTCAGGGTCCGGTGTTCACGAACCTCCTGCTGGCCGACGAGGTGAACCGCACGCCGCCCAAGACCCAGGCGTCGCTGCTCGAGGCGATGGAGGAGCGCCAGGTCTCGGTGGACGGCACCACCCGGGCCCTGCCGTCGCCCTTCCTGGTAGTGGCCACCCAGAACCCGGTTGAGTACGAGGGCACTTACCCCCTGCCGGAGGCCCAGCTCGACCGCTTCCTCTTCAAGCTCAACGTCGGCTACCCCTCGGCCGAGAACGAGGTGAGGATGCTGGCTCACCACGAGGCCGGGCTCGACCCCCACGACGTACGGGGATCGGGGATCCGCTGCGTGGCCGGTGCGGCCGAGCTCGAGGCCGCCAGGCGTGAGGTGGTGGGCGTGACCTGCGACCCACGGGTGCAGGCCTACATCGTCTCGCTCTGCCGGGCCACCCGGGACTCGCCGTCGCTGACGCTCGGCGTGTCGCCCCGCGGTGCTGTGGCCCTGCTGTGGGCGGCCAAGTCCTGGGCCTGGCTGTCCGGCCGGCCCTACGTGACGCCCGACGAGGTCAAGGCGATCGCCAAGCCGGCGCTGCGCCACCGCATCGGGCTGCGCCCCGAGGTCGAGCTCGAGGGCGTGACCCCCGACGGCGTCCTCGACGGCGTGCTGGCCGCCGTGCCCGTGCCGCGTTGACGGCACGTCTGGACGAGCCGGTGCCGACCGCTGGCCGGCCTGGACCGGAGCCGACGGTGCGCCGGGCGGCCCCGGTGCCGACGGCGCGCCTGGCCTGGGGCCTCGTCGCCGTGGCCGGCCTGTGCCTGGTGGCGCCGGCGCCCCTGCTGGTCCTCGTCGTCGGCGACCTGGTGCTGCTGGTGCTGGCGGCACTCGACGTGGCACTGGCACCCCGCCCGGGCGCGGTCACCGTTGCCCGTCAGCTTCCGGCCATCGTGGGCCTGGGGGGCGAGGCCACGGTGACGTGGCAGGTGGGCAACCCCACCGGGCGGGCGCTGTCGGTGCGGATGGCCGACGAGCTGGCGCCGTCGCTGCGGGCCGGCCGGCGACGCCTGAACCTCCGGGTTCCGAGGGGCGGCGAGGTGGCGGCGTCGACGGTGCTGCGGCCTTCGCGACGGGGCCGGTTCACCCCTACCGAGGTGGTGGTGCGGGTGGCCGGGCCGCTCGGCCTGGCCGCCCGGCAGGGTCGGCGCAGCCTGCCGGGGGTGCTCCGCGTCTACCCTCCGTTCGCCAGCCGGGCCGAGGCCGAGCTGCGGGTGGAGCGGGCCCGCATCCTCGAGGTCGGGCTGCGCTCCGCCCGGGGCCGGGGCGGCGGCACCGAGTTCGAGCAGCTGCGGGAGTGGACGCCCGATGATGAGACCCGCCGGGTGGACTGGGCCGCCACGGCCCGGACGGGCAAGACCATCGTGCGCACGTACCGGGCCGAGCGCAACCAGACGGTGTTGGTGCTGCTCGACAACGGGCGGGTGCAGGCCGGCCAGGTGGCCGGCGTGGCCCGGGTAGAGCACGCCATGGACGCCGTCCTGCTGCTCACCTATCTGGCCACCAGGCTCGGCGACCGGTGCGGCCTGGTGGCCTATGACGCCGTGGTCAGGGCCGTGGTGCCGCCCAGCCAGCGCAGCACCCAGCTGTCGAGGGTGAGCGAGGCGCTTTACGACCTGGAACCGGCGCTGGTCGAGAGCGACCACCGCGGCGCCTTCACCGAGGCCCTGGTCCGCTTCGGCCGCCGGGCCATGTTCGTGGTCCTCACCGAGCTGAACGATCAGTCGGTGGGAGAGACCCTGCTGCCTGCCCTGCCGCTGCTGCTGCGCCGCCATCTCGTCGTGGTCGGCTCGGTCCGCGATCCCGAGGTTGAGCGGTGGGCGGCGGCAACGCCCACCGAGGCCGGCCTGGCCTACCGCAAGGCGGCCGCCGTAGCCGCCCTCGACGAGCGCCAGCGCCTGGCCGCCCGCCTCCGGGGCCTCGGCGTCGTGGTCGTCGACGCCGCCCCCGGCCGCCTGGCCCCGGCCCTCGGCGACGCCTACCTCGACGCAAAGGCGCGTGGGCGCCTCTGAGCCGGGCTCGGCTCCCCGGCGGTCGACTCCACCTTCGGCCGCAGAGGTCGCCGCCCGCGCCGCTCATCCCGCCCGTCGCACATAGACCAGGCGGTCGCTGCCCTCGACGGCCACGGTCTCGTAGCCGGACGAGAAGCGGCGGAGCTGGTCGGGATCGTCGAACGACTGGCGGATGACGCTGCCCTCGGGCACCACCGGTGAGGCGTCGGGCGCAACCTGGAGCACGATCGCGTCGGGCCTGAAGCGGTCGACGAGCGCGCCGAACGACGGCACCGCGCCGGTCGGGGCCGCCTCGACCGGAGCCACGCTGACCAGCCCCGAGAGGTCGACAATCGTCGCCCGGGTCTCCCAGCCGATCGCCCCGATGTCGCCCACCATGACCGTAGCGGGCCGCGGGACGCGGTCGGCCAGGGCCTTGCCGACCAGCGCCAACTCGGTCACGCTCCCCGCGGTCGAGTCCTGGCGGCGGGGCACGCCGACCACCAGCGTGGCGACGGCGGCGGCGACAACCGAGACAGCAACCGCCGATGCCACCACGGGGCGGAGGCGGGACGGGCTCCAGCGGGCGAGCAGCGCGGCGCCGACGTCGCTCACCGACCACGCCCATGCCAGGGCTGTCAGCACCGTGTACCAGCTCCAGACCCGAACGGGATCACCGACGATGTACATGACGGTGATCCCGAGGTAGGTACCAGGCATCACGGCGGCGGCGTGGCCTTGACGCAGCCGGCGGGCGAGGTCGCCGACGCAGAGCGCGGCCCCGAACAGTGCGACGGCGGTGAGCGCCGCCCGTGCGACATCGGGGAGGGTGGCGAACTGAGCACTCGACACCCCGAGGGCCAGCTGGGCGGCGATGGCGGTCGGCCCGCCGGCGTCGCCAATCCCGGCGCCGGTGACCTGACCCGATTTGGCCAGGAGCGACTGGGGGACGACCGAGCCGTAGGTGACCAGGGCGGCGGCCGCCCACGCCCCCACGGCGATCACGGCCACGGCGATGCCCCGCCACGGCAGGGGACGGCCCCGCCGCAGCAGTACGGCGCCGATCAGGGCGGCGACCACGGCGCCCTCGGGGCGGGTCAGGACGAGCAGGCCGCCGAGGGCAGCGGCCAATGCCGCCTTGCCGTCGTCGAGCGCGTCGACGGCGGCCAGCACGAGGGCGAGGAACAGCATGGTCTCCATGCCGTTGATGGCGCCGTCGACGAAGGGCAGGCCGACGGCCCACAGCGAGAGCAGCGCGACCGGTGCGGCGTGGCGCACGCCCGGTTTCGAGCCTGCGTGCACCCCCCGCCCGACCAGGCGCACCAGCGCCACCGACGCCGCCAGGTAGAGGGCCAGGTCCATGACCACGGCGGCGCCGGGGAGCGTGTCGCGTCCGACGACCACGGCAAGTCCGGTGAGCGTGAGCACGTAGAGGGGCGACGTGAACCCGAGGACGGCGTCACCGTGGTTGTAGGTCAGGCCGGCGCCTCTGGCCCCGTTCTCGGCGTATCGGAAGAAGATGAAGGCGTCGTCGACCACCTGATCGAGGACCGTGAGGCGCAGGGCCAACCGCAGGACCAGACCGGCCGCGACCAGGGTCCAGGGCCACCTGGGGGTGACCCTGCGCCAGGTGGTCGTGGTCCGCCTCGCTGACCCTTCCCCCCGCGGGGCGACGGCGATCGGGTCCTGTGATCCGGCCTGGCTGCTCGTCTCGTCACCCACGGGCGCCCCCTGTCGTGGGGCGGGACCGGGCCCAGCCGGCGTCGGCTTCGCCGATGGCGCCGGTCCGGCCCTCGGCGGCGGCCCGCCGGCCGAAAGACCAGGCGTAGGACCAGAAGCCGGCTCCGACGGCGACTCCGAGGCCGATGCGCACCGCGGTGGGCAGGGCGCTGCCCGTCACGAAGCCCTCGATGGTGCCGGCCACCAGCAGCATCGCCGCCGCCCCCATCACCAGGGCCACGGCGCGCCGTCCCTCCTCGGCCAGCGCCGCCCCCCGCCGACGATCCCCCGGGTCGATGATCGTCCAGCCGAGTCGCAGGCCGGCGGCGCCGGCGACGGTCACAGCCGACAGCTCGATCACCCCGTGGGGGACCAGCAGGCCGAACAGCTCGGTGCCCCGGCCGGCGTCGACGAAGACGGCCAAGAACTCGCCCAGGTGCGTGCCGTTGGAGATGAGGATCAGGCCCGAGAACAGGCAGACGACTATTCCGGCGCTGAAGGCCGTCACCGCCACCCGCACGTTGTTGGTGAAGACCTCGCTGGCGAACTGGGCCGAGGGCTGCTCGGAGTAGTAATCGGTTCCCCGGCGGATGAATGCGGCCCGCTCGGCCGGCGAGGCCCTGGCGTCGAGCGCCGACCGGTCCGTGCTCAGGTGGCCGGCGACTATCCCAGCGGGGACGAACATGAGGAGCGCGGCGGCGGCCAGGAAGGGCCGCACATGCCACAGCGAAGCCGGGAAGGTGCGGCTGAAGAAGCGCGCCACCCCCCGCAGTGTCCGGGGCCGCGATCCGTAGATGACTCCGCCAGCGGCGGCCACCAACCGGCTCAGGCGGCTCTCGAGCCCGGCGTCACCGAATGCCGTCCGGGAGTAGGAGAGGTGGGTGCCGGCCCGCTGGTAGAGCGATACCAGCTCGTCGAGCTCGTCGGCCGGCAGGCTCCGGGCCGAGCGGGCCGCCTTGCTGGTGAGCGCCGCCAGCCTCAGCCACGACGCCTCGTTGGCCACCAGGAACCGGTCCATGTCCACCGCGACCCGACGGTACCGTCGCTTGGGTGGCCGACCAGCTCGTGACGCCGGAGGCGGTCGTGCTCGGCTTCGACACCGCAGCGCTGCCCACCCGCCTGCTGGCCCGCCTCCTGGACGTCAGCCTGCAGATGGTGGCGCTCGTTGTCTTCGTCACCGGCCTTGTCTTCCTCTCGGGCGCCGGGGTGACCGACGTGGCCCTGGTGATCGCCGCCTCGTTCGTCGTCCCGCTGTTGCTGTTCGGCTACCCGGTGATCTGCGAGGCGCTGTGGCGGGGCCGCACCCTGGGCAAGGCCGCCCTCGGCCTGAGGGTGGTGACGGTCGAAGGTGCGCCCGTCCGCTTCCGCCACGCCTTGATCCGCGCCGGCTCCGACCTGGTCGACCTGTACGGCCTCGGCGTTCTGCTCGTGGCGCCCGGCGTCGTCGGTGCCGTAGCCATCGCCGTCTCGAAGCGTAACCAGCGCCTAGGCGACATGGTGGCGGGCACCGTCGTGGTGCGCGAGCGCTGCGGCGCCGCCCGCGCCGCGCCGGCCGCCTTTGCCGTCCCCCCGGGCTGGGAGGGCTACGCCGCCACCGTCGACGTCAGCGGCCTCGCCACCCGGGACTACCAGGCCGTGCGCTCATATCTCCTCAGAGCGTCGGGCCTGCGGGCCGAAGCCCGCCAGCAGGTGTCGACCGAGCTGGCCCGCTCGATCGCCTCCGCCATCCGCCACAACCCTCCGCCCGGCGTTCCGTCCGAGCTGTTCCTGGCCGTCGTCGCCGCCAACGTCCAGGCCCGAAGCGGCGGTCGGCCCGTGGCCGTGTCGACCCCGCCCGGTCCGCCAGCGCCACCGCCCGGGCCGGCGGCGCCACTGCCCGGGCGGCCGGGGCCACCGCCCGGGCGGTCCGCCCCGCCGGTCGGCCCTGCCGTCCCGCCCGCGAGCGGTGGCTTTGCGCCTCCCAGCTAGCTGCGCTAGAACCGTGAGATCCCGTGGTCGCCTGCGCCGTTGATCACGGTGCGGGCCGTTCAGGGAAGGCCAAGGCCGTAAGGCTGACATGCACGACCACGGGAACTCTGACAGCCCCATAGTACCTACGAAGCCGTCGAACAAGGCCGCGTCTGCGGCGGCGGTGGTGGTGGAGGTAAGGGGGCTGGCCAACGAGAACACGGAAAGCGCTGCTTCTCATCAAGATGACCGAACAGGAACCCGAAGAAGCCCACCAGGTCCTCCTCCGCCACCATCACCCGCCAGGCGCCTATAGTACCCTCGCGGATTCTAACGCCGCCAAGGTCTGCACCGTCATGCCGTTCCTGCAGCGACGCGGGATGCGCGGTATCGTTGGCCCGAGAACCCGTCGGTCGCCTAGCGGCTAGCGGTCGAGAAGGAAGGTTGCGCCCCATGTACGCCCGGATCCGACAGCTGAGCAGCGCCACCCGAAGCGCCCAGGACATCACTGATCGCCTCGTCTCGGATATCCTTCCCATCTACGAGGCTGCTGACGGCTTCATCTCCTACACCATTGTTGGGACATACACAAATGGCGTGCTCGCTCTTCGCGTCTTCGACGATGTAACGACCCTCGAGGCTGCAAACGAGGCGGCGGCTAGCGCGGCTCAACAGATGGGCCTCGATCTCGACATCGCGGCTGACGACGACAACCTTGAGGGCGACGTTCTCGTTGACGACCGCTCGTAGTTCGAGCAACCAGGATTGTCAGCGTTTGCGCGCGGATTCGTTGGCGCCGATGCGGTATACCGGTTTATCGGGACCGGGGCTGCCCCGGTGGTTTGGAAGCACCCACGGCAGAAGCGGCGGATACCTCGTTGAGGTTGACGCCGGTTAGATCGGTTCTCACACCGCACATCCGGAAGACCTCAGCGTGCCTGACGTTATTGTCGTCCGCCCTGACTGACCACGTTCTGCCGCCTCTCGGACCTCGGGCTAGCAGTTGCCGGGCAGCGGCTCGAGCCCGGAAGCGGGCGTTGGTGTCCTGCCGTGTCGTCGAGGCCGACCAACGGTTCCGACGCTTCGCGGATGCAAAGGCACCGCCCGCGACACCGTCACCTGACAGCTGGCGCATGAGCCGCTGAATGGGCGACTTACCACCGTGAACGTACCGTCGCGCGGTCTGCCGAGCTCATCGCCGCGCGCGCGCTTTTGACCGGCCACGCGTCAGCGGATCGGAAGCACGTCGATGAAGACCACCCGCTCGCCCAGCTCGCCGGCGCCGGGGCCTCCCCCACCCGCGAACCGCTCGACCTCGCGCACCACCAGTCGCAACGGCTGGTCGCCCGGTGGGACCTGCACCGCCAGCTCCTCGCCGATCCTGCCGGAGGCGGTGCCGACCCGGCGCCAGCCCAGGGTTAGCTGTTCGCCGGTGGCGGTGATGTCCGGCCGCCCCAGCTGGGCGGGCAGCGTCTCCAGGTGGGCGTCCACCCGTGTCGGCCGCGGCACGACCGAGTCGCCGACTTGTGGGTCGTCGTCCGCGGCAGCCGGCTGCAGCCCGCTCAGCGTCACCTGCACGAGGTCTGCCGTCCGGGTCGCGTGCAGCGTGCGAGTGGGCAACAGCTGCACCGGCTCTGCGCGCACGGCCCGGGACAGGTGCAGCCCCGGCAGGCTGTCCGGCTGCAGGCGCGCCAGCACGAGCGAAACGAACGCGCCGTAGGAGGTGTCCGAGACTTGCGGCATTTCTACGTCGGCGAACCAGTGGCCGGGCAGGTCGCCGTCGGGCACGAAGTGCGCGCGGTAAGGCACGACCATAACGTCGGCATTGGCCTCCGGCAGTGGGAGGGTGTCCAGCGCGAGCGCCGGGTCCCGGAACGCCGTGGCGCCGAGCGCGGCCGGCAGCGGCGTTCGCCAGACCGGGTCGCGGCGCACCGTCGACTGCGTCTCCCCGCCCTGCCCCAGAAGAACGGCGAGCATCTCACCGCTTCCGCTGACATTCCACGGGCGAGCCAGCTCGACCCGGACGAGGCCGCCGTCGCGAGTCCGGGTCACGTCGGTCCACCCCTGCGTCGGTGGAGTGCCGCTCCAGCGGAAGGCGGGGGCGACCGACAGCACGACCGGCTCGGGCGGCCGCGCCGAGCTGAGGACGTCGACGGTCGTTGTAAGCGGCGGCGTGGCGAAGGCGGCCGGGTCGTCCGAGGGCGGGAAGTAATCGCGGTAGCGGCTGACGGCCGTGACCGCGTACTGGACGAAACGGTGCCGCGTGTCGCCGAACTCATGTCGGAGCACCGGCAGCGCCGTTGCGTCGGGAGCGAGGGCGGTGACCTGGATCAGCCGGTCGCTCAGCTGCTGCGGCCTGTCGTCGTCCCCGACCTCCTGCCAGCTCGCCCGCAGCTCAACCTGACCGGTGCTCGGTACGTGGATACCCAGCTCCACCAGCGGCGACGGCCCGTCGGGCGCAGCGGACCCGGCCGCCGAGGGCACCAGCTCGGCGACGGTCTCGCCCTCCGCACGGTTCGTCGTGAGGGTGCCCTGGGGAGTCGTGACCGGATGCGGCACGGCATGCATGAGTCGCAGCACGAGCGGCGGGCTCACCATCGGGTGCCGGCCCTCGCGCACCCGCTGCATCACATCGGCGATCGACTCCACGCTCGGCCCGGCAGGGGGCGACGTCCGGTCCTCTGGCGTGCGCACCGGTGTGTTCAGCCAGTGTCCCATCGCCAGCAGGCCCGTGTCGGTGGACACGATCGTGCTGGTCACCTCGACGGACAGCTGCTCGCCGGGCCGCAACCGGACGACGCCCCGGCGGTGGTCGTCGGTCCAATCCAGCCGCTGGGGGTGCTGGGCAGTCGGCTCCTCAAGCGCGATCAACTTCGCGGGCACGTCCGGCCAGGCACCGCTCGGAACGGTCCAGCCCTCGTGCGCGGACTCCCCGACTCTCGGTGTTCCCGGTTCCGCGCGGACGGTGACGGCGACGCCTTCGGCGAGCGGGTCGGGCAGCCAGGAGTAGCGCCCGCCTGGCAGCACCGTCTCGGGCTGCAGCGCGCGGGCGAGCCACGCCGCCAGCGTCACCTCGTCGGGCTCGCCCGGCTCAACCGGGTCCTGGTGGTCACCGAACCGGCCGTGCTGCTCTACCAGCAGCCACGACGCGCTCGGCGGCAGCACGGTCCGCTGATCGTTGGCCGGGAAACTGCCCGCGAAATCCGCTACGCCGCGGCCGGTCTGCGGGTCGCTGCGGATCACCAGGACGTCGACCTGGTCGCCCGGTCCTGGGGTCACGCCCTCGGCCGGCGGCACCAGGACGGGGTGCGGCACGGGGTCGTGCCGGCCGTAGAAGACCTCCGTGGACTGCTGCTCGGTCGGCTCCGGCTCGTCCGGGCCGAGGCCCCCGCCGGCAGCATCCGCGAGCCGGACCCGCATCCGGTAGGTCAACCCGAAACGCAGCGTGGGCAGGCCTACGGGGTCGAAACTCCAGGCCAGGTACGGGAGCCCTCGACGGCCCGGGGCGCGGCGCGCCGCGGCCGTGCCGGGCTTGGGGCAGGTGAGACTCCACCCGTCCCAGCGGACGACCACCTCGTCGGCGCGCAGCGGCGGCCGTACTTTCTTGCTGTCCAGCTCGCGCACCTGCCGCGACCCCTCGACGGTGACGGCGCTCGCTTTCACCTGTCCCTCCTCGAGGAACTTCGGGGCCTGCGCCGGGTCCCGCGTCGCGGCGGTGTAGCCGGCGAGCCGGCGCATCAGCGACCGCCACCCGGTGACGGTGGAGCGGACGTCCACCCGGTAGCCGAGCAGCAGGTGCTCGGCGTCCAGCACGAGCGTGTCCGGGTCGGAGTCCGGGCGAGTGTTCCGGGCCCCACCGGCCGCCCGCCTTCGCAACGACTCCTCGCGGTCGGCGCGCAACAGGCTCAGTCCCGTCGAGCGCAGGGCCGGCAGCGCCGGTGCGGACCCCGGCGCGCCGCCGCCGAGACGCTGCCGGGTGGACTCGTCGCGCAGCCGGTCCACCGCGCCGGTGACGTCGAACGTCTCAATCGGCCACTGCCCGGAGTCGATCCGCAGCATACCCGCGTCGAGATCGGACCCGGCCGGCGACGCGGCCACGAAGCGGCCGTGGGACTCGGCGGACAGCACATAGCTCGTCCACGGCGAGCGACAGTCGACCGGGTGGGCCAGCTGCGGCAGGTCGCACCTCACCCGGATCACGCCGCCGTCCCCGAGCGCGGCCGGGTCCGTGAGCCGCAACTCGACGACGAGGCACAGGCCCGCGCGCCCCCGCGGGGGCTCGCGGAGCATCGCGAGCACCCGGTGGAAGTCGGGGTCCGGAACGGCGGGCGCGCCGCTCTGGCGTGTCAACTCGACCCGGGGCTGCGGGAGGAGCGACGGGTCCTGCAGCGCCGTCAGCTCCGGGGGTTGGTCCGGGGTCGCCGACGCGTCCGTGTAGAGGCCGCGGATCACCGCCGACTGGGTGGCGCTGAGGTCCACCTGCGGGGGGTCGTACGGTTCGGGCGGCCTGTGCGCCCGAACGGTGTGACCGGGCGGGAACACTTCGGCCCAGGCGGGGCCGATCCCGGCCGGCGGGTCGACCCGGACGGATGGGAGTTCAGCACCGGCCGGCAGGGGCGTCTTCGGGCCGGCCGGGGGCTCGTCGGCGCGCTCGACGTGCAGCCTTGCGCCGGCCAGCCGGGCCGGCCAGTCCGCGAACCCGTACGCCGCCAAGTCGGCGGTGTCTGGGAGCCCAGACAGCCGCGGGACGACGAGGACGCGGAGCACCGCCCCGTCCGGTTGCACCTTCCCGCCGGGCACGGCGACCCATAGCAGCTCGGACATCGCTCAGTCCTCGGGGGCGGGACGGAAGGCGTTGCGGTGCTCCCGGAACAGGTCGAGGAAGGGGTCCCGCGGTGCGTCAAGGACGGGCTGCTCGGCCGGTGTCGGCGCGGCCGGGTCACCGCCGGCGATCACCCACTCCCCGCTGTCGAGCTCGACCGAGTCGGAGTAGATCGTCAGGTCGAGCTCCAGCACGAGCGTGGCCCGGCCCACCAGGCGGTTGCCGTTGCTCTCGTAGCCGAGGCTGAGCACCAGTTCCACGGTCGCGGTGATCAGCCCGAGCACCTCGAGGCTGCCGCCGATGCGCAGGTAGCCGACTAGCTGGACCTGGGCGGGCGCGTCACCCTCGCCCGGCAGCAGCTCGAACCGGATGCCGCCGAGGACGTGCGCCTCGCCCTTGGCGATCACGAAGTCGACCCCGATCGACGCGCCGAACTCGAGCGCGACGTCCATTCGCCGGAGCCCGTCGGCGGTGAACTCGAGGTCGACGTACCCGCCGCCGCCGAACATCATCACGCTGAGGTTGAACGGTTTGGCGCGGCTGGCGAAGGCGATCTGCACGACCACCGGGTCCCCGCGGAACGGCACCGTCAGCGACGCAGTGAAGATCAGGTTGCGCATGACGAACACGCCTGAGGAGGCATCCGGCACGGCCAGCGAGTAGGCCGCCACGATGGCGTCGTTTTCGACGCGGATCGTCGGTCCCATCCCGGCCAGTCCCACCTTGTCCTGCAGGGCCGTGAGGATGTCGAGATCTTCGGAGAACTCGGCGTGCAGGTCGTCGATGCTCAGCTGCGGCGGGCGGCCCGCCTCCTGGACGAAACGGACCTGCCCGAACCGCAGTGTCAACAGGGGCTTCGCCGTCGGGAAGGACAGGCTGAAGCTCCTGACGACGCACTCCGTGCGCACGTCGGTGCCGGCGGCTCTGGCCTCCAGCCTCATCCCCGGTTTCGAGGGCGGCGGGAGCCCCGGCCCAACCGGCCCGAACGGGCCGAACGGCCCGTGTGGCGTCAGCTCCTGCCACCGGGCGTCGTCCGGCGCAGTGCCCGGCGGGTTCGGCGGCCAGGCCATCGTCACGACAGGCTGCGGCCCGGACAGGTCGGTCGTGATCGTCGGCAGCTCGTCGCGGTTCAGCTCACCCAGGAGGTCGGTGAGGTGAAAGCCGAGCAGGGTCGCGCCGGAGTCGAGCAGTTGCGTCGGTTCGAGCGAGGTCAGGCCCCCGACGTTCACCGGGCCTGCCAGCCGGGACAGCCCGTCTGCGGCCAGCTTCGGGGCGGCCAGGCCGCCGGAGCGCTCCGCATCTCGAGTGAAGTCGACGAGGATTCCGTGCACGGTGGAGAGTGCCTTGCCCGCCTCGTCGACGAGCTTCCCTGCCTCGTTAATCGTGCCCTGCGCTTGACTTACGATGTCGTGCACCACCTCGGCGGCAGGCCCCGAGTCGAGGTAGGCACGCGATAGCGTCGTCAGCACCCGGTGGGTCTCGGGACGTCCGGGGAGCAGGCCCCGCAGCGACGGAAGGGTCACGTCGAGCGCCCACGACGGCTGCTGCACGTCACCGGGCAGCCCGTCGGCCGGACCCAGGCGGGGGCGGAAACCACGGCCGTGCGGCTGCCCGGAGACGTAGATCCGGTTGACCAACTGGCGGTCCTCGTCGGCCGCCACGCCGAGCAAGTCCAGCGACTGCCCGGAGAGCTTGATCATTCCGGCGTACCCGACGTCGTCGCGGAGGACCCGCTGCCCCTGCTGCGGCGGGGCGGGCGGCGTGCGGCCCGACCGGACGCTCGCCCACGTCCGGGCGAGCGCGTTCTGGACGTCGCCGTCTACGAGGGTGTCGAAGGCCGGTTGTGTCGGGGTCTGCGGAAGCTGCTGGTCGGTTACGAAGATCATCGGCGTGGTGAACGAGATCGTCTGCTCGCCGAGCCGGCAGGTGACCGGGAAGTCCACCCAGACGTCGCCCACTCGCGGGGTGAAGAACCGAAAGATCGTCGTGGCCTTCAGTTCCCGCAGCGCCTCTGCCAGCTGGCGGAGGTCCTCGATCCGCTCGATAAGGGCCATCCGTGACTCGGCGAGTTGCGGCTGGTCGATCTGCACAGTATCGAACGTCACGGCCACCTCATCGGGCGGCGGCGGGCCCGTCCAGCCTTCGACGACGCGGGGCATCGCAGCGAGCTGGTCCTCCGCGGCCGCGAGCTCGGCGAGCACGTCGTCGGGAACCCGAGCCGGGCGCTGCACACTGTTCCAGTCGCTCGGGTCGGGCCGGACGTTTTCGCACCTGCGCATCATGATCGTCACGTCGTCGAACGGGAAGGCTCGCGCCTGTTCCGCGTCGTCCATGGGGCGACCGCGCGTCGGCTCCAGCACCGTGAGGAAGGTGCGCTGCCGGAGCACCCCGACCGGCTGCGCGGGATCCGTGAGCTCGCGTTCGGTGATCTTCGTGAAGACGGCGCGGTGGCCATACGGGTACAGCAGACCCCGGACGTCGACCCGGACCCGCCCGTCGCGGCCCAGGGTGGCCTCGTGCTGCCAGTTGAAGCCGTCCCACTCGCCACGGGCGCGCAGCGTGCCGCCGAGGCTGCTCAGCTCAAGCCGCTCGACGCGCGCGGGCCTGCTCTGCGCCACCAGCATCGCGCGGCTCGCGGCGTCTAGGGCAGGGGCGAACGAGTCCTCGATGCCGGCGTTGAGGATCGCGAGATCTCCGCTCTCCGACCGAAGTCGGGTGCGCCACAGCGCCACCGCGCCACCACCGGGGTCGGGGTCGGCGACCGGGTGCTCGAGCGTCGCACCGTCCGGTGACACGAACAGCTGCCACGGCAGCTCGACGAAGGTGTTCGGCTGCGCGGCGGTGGGGTCGTCACCCTTGACGCGGCCCTTCCGGGCCGCGCCGAGCACCCCGGCTGGGGTGAGCGGGACCGGGTCGGCCGGCACCTCGAGGACCAACTGGCTCGGCCCCGCCTGCACCGACTGGAACTGGGCGGCCCCGGCCACCGCGGCACCCTCGCCCACGATCTCCTCGGCGACGTGCTGGGGCGGGAGCACCAGCCGCAGCACGGGGGTCTGGTCCGGCACGGGCACCAGCGACGGCGGATCGCCGTCGGCGACTGTGAATCCGGACCAGCCGATGCCGATCCGGAGCAGGTCCGCGGGGCGCGAGACGAGGAGGTCGAACTTGACCGGGAACTCCCGGGCCGGGGGATCGTCCTGGCCGACGGGCCAGTTCACCGACATCTCGGTTCTTTGCCAGCTGCCGTCATCCTGCTGGACGTAGCGGAACAGCGAGTGGCCCTCGCCCTCCCATGCGTACGCCCACGCGGGTTTGCCCTTGAGCGCGCCCGGCGCGGAGGCCACCGCGGGCGTGATCATGTCCGGACCGAACCAGCCCACATCGCCGGTGAAGAAGCCGCCGTCCCAGTGCCAGTGCACGAGCTGACCGGCGGTGTCCCGGGCGAAGACCCGGGCGTGGTCCGGCTCCAGCGCGGCCGCGCAGGCCAGCACCTCGACCTCGCCAAGGGCGGCGTGGTCGGGCCCAAACCAGGTGCCGCGGACAATCAGCCGGTCCGCGGAGGGATCCTCGGGGGCGGATCCCGGAACCGGCTCGGTGTGAGTGCCCTTGCTCGCGTCGAATCCCCAGTGCAGCAGGAAGGTCTCGGACGGCGCGGCGCCGGGCGCCAGGACGTCAAGCCTGAGCTGGCTCCAGCTGATCGCCATTGGAGCGCCGGTCGCACCCGCACCGATCCGGCGCCAGTCGACGAAATCGGCGCCGTCGAGCTTGGCGACGGCGCCGTACCAGTTGATCGTTCCGCCGGCGGCCAGGGCGAACACGTCGGGGACCGAGCCCCTCCGCAGGACCGAGGCCGGCGTCGCGACCACGGACCCGCCGAGCGACTGAGCGCCGGGCACTGGGTGGCCCTGCTCGGTCAACCGCCACCGGACCAGCTCGTCGTTCGCGCCTCGGGCGTAGATCTCGACGCCGCCGCCCGGGACGGCGACGGCCACCGGGTCGTGGGCGACTCGCCAACCGTGGTCGAACGGGCCGGTCACTTGGCCGTTCGGCCCCAGCACCCAGTGCAGCAGGTGACTGCCGCGGCCGCGGGCGAAGACGTGCCCACCGCCGGTCGTCGTGACCGCGGCCGGGTCGCCCGCCAGCTGCCCGCCGAGGGAGCGGCCGATCGTCGGCTTGGGGCTCGGTGCGGGCTCAGAGTGCACGTTGAGGAGCTGGTCGTCAGGACCACGGGCGAAGATGTCCTCGGGGCTGATAGCGACGATCCGTCCGGGGCGTCTGCTGGCCGTCATCGTCGTCCCCGACTCAGATCCAGGGCTGGGCGCCGAAGCGGAAGCAGCCCCCGATGACGTGGTGGGCGGCGCTCGCGTAGTTGCCCGAGTTGCGAAGCGCGAGCGCCGACGTGTGCTCGACCAGCAGGCGATTTAGCGGGTCGACCATGGCACGCCTCCCGTAGGATTGCAGGATCATTGTGTCGAACGTTACATTGATGTCCGCCGAACGGCGACTCGGCCATGCCGGGAGGATGTCCCGTTGCTAGGCTGCCCTTACGGAAACGGTACGCGGCGGCATCTTGGGCCGGGGGGGTGTCGGCGGCGACGCGGCGGGCGATTTCGGCGTGAACGGTGGCCACGAGGGTTCGAGGAGATGGTGGCGGCTGCCCTGGGCGCCCATCGCGACCTCAGTTTGGTGGACCGGTCCGCCGACGCCTACGACCAGCTCGACTACCAGCTGGCCGGCCCGGCGGGCCGTCGGCTGCAGCTGGAGCTCAAGGCCAAGCACCAGCGGTAGGTGGGATGGAGCCACCTGCGCCCGGAGGTCGCCGAGTTGGCCTGTTCATCCTCGCCTTATGCCGACACCGCAACTATGCCGACCCGGGGGCGTCGGTGAGCCGGGCGGCCTGATGACGGTGGGCCGTTCGGCCGGGATCCCGAGGGCGGGCTCGGCATAGTTCCGGGGCGGTCAGTGCTGATTGTCGGGACGCCGCGCTCTGGCAGGAGGCGATGCCATGTCAGGGACGAGAAGAAGGACCTGGCCGGATGGGCCCGCACATCGAGGGGGGTTCCAGGCCAGGTTGTTGGAGCTGCTACGCGCCGGGCACCGTGAAGGGCTTGTTGAAGGGTGTTCGCCAGTTGGGACGGTGGATGGCCGTCGAGGACGTCGAG
>JBBSHM010000013.1:0-40551 GCA_038253125.1 Acidimicrobiales bacterium | reverse complement strand
GTGGTCGTGCTTGTGGGGGCGATCCTGGGCCTGGCCCGGATCATCGGCCGCCAGGCGGTCGAGATCACCAACGGACTGGAGCAGAGCCGGTTGAACACCATGGCGCTGTGGGACGTAGACATCGTCAACCGCTCGATCGTGGGGATCAACCGCAACGCAGCCAAGGCCCGTGCCGCCCTGGGGGGAGAATGATGATTGCCGTCTACACACACCAGCAGTTCGCCTTCTGGACGATCGCACTTGGCATGGGGCTGGTGGTCGAGGCCGCCGTCATCGTGCTGCTCTCGATGCTGATCAGCCTGGTCAGCGACATCGAGCGGAACGTCGATGACGTGTGGTCCACCGCCATCCTGGTGGCCCGCAACACCGCCACAACGTGGATGCTCGGCCAGACCGCCGTCGCCACCGCCGACCTCGGCACCGAGGTGGGCCTGCACGCCCAGCTCCTCGAGTCGAAGGTGCGGGGCCGATGAACGTCGGGCTGCGCGTCTTCTTCACCGTCGCCGAGATCGTGCTCGTGGTGCTGACCCTCGCCTACTTCCTCAACCGGGTGGCGGGTCAGCTGGTCCACATCTCCAAGACGCTGGCCAAGGTGACCTTTGGCGTGCGGGCCGTCGAGACCCAGTGCGCGGTCATCGGCCCGGCCGCCGACCGCATCAACGCCAACCTGACCGAGGCCGCCGGTGGCCTTGAGAAGGCGGCCGTGCTGGCCGAGCGCCTGGCCGGCTAGTTCCCGTGGGCCTGCCGCTCTACTCAGAAGGCAGCCAGCAGCCGCCGGTGGAGGACGCTTCGGTCCTCGCCGCTTACGCTGCCGGCCTTCCGAGTGGGCGGTCGGCCTTCTTCGGCATCGAAGGCCCGACGCTTATGGTCGACGGCGACGTGCCGGCGGCTCTGCGTCTCGACCCCCGCACCGTCCTGCACCGGTGCGACCTCCCCGATGACGTGGCCTGGGCCCGGACCCTGGTGGCCGACGCCCTGAGGGTGGCGGGCTACCAGCTGTGCGACGAGAGCACACTCTATGCCACCCCAGTGTCGATCCAGGTCCTGGGCCTCACCTACTCGGTGTGGGACCTGTGGGGCTTCGACATCGACGAGGCCTTCGCCGCCCTTCGTGTCGCAGCATTGGGCGAAGCGTGGCATCCTGTGCTGGCAAGCTTCACGTTCGACCAGGGGAGCACACCATGAAGATCGGCATAGTCGGCAAGGGTGGCGTGGGCAAGACCACGCTCTCAGCGTTGATCTCCAAGGGCTACGCCGAACGGGGGAACCGGGTCGTGGCCATCGACACCGACTCCAACCCCAACCTCGGCATGTCCCTCGGCCTCACCCTGGCCGAGGCCGAGGCCATCCCGGTGATCCCCCGCCGCCTGGTGCTGGGCACCGACCCGGGCACCACGCCGACCGACCTCCTGGCCGAGTACGGGCGCAACACCGAGTCCGGGGTGCGGCTCCTGTCGGCCATGCGGGTGGACCAGGCCGGCGCGGGCTGCACCTGCAGCAGCCACGCCTCGGTCCGCAGCATCCTCGGTGCCGCCCTCGAGGAGGAGGCCGACGTCACCCTGGTCGACATGGAGGCTGGTCTCGAGCACCTGACCCGCTCGGGCGGGACGCTGGCCTACGCCGATGTGCTGGTGGCCATCATGGAGCCGAGCCGCAAGTCGGTCATCACCGCGGCCCGCACGGTGGCCCTGGCCAACGAGCTAGGGATCCCGCGGACCGTCGGTGTCGGCAACAAGGCCCGGCTGCCCGCCGACGCCGAGTTCTTCGAGAAGCAGTGCGCCGAGCATGGCGTCGAGCTGGCCGCCGTCATCCCCTACCACGCCGATGTGGTCGCCGCCGACCGGGCGGGCACGGGGTTGGCCGAGGCGAACGGCGCCGAGGTCCGAGCAGCGGTTGAGCGCCTGCTCGACTTCCTCGACGGTGTGCCGGTCGGTTAGCGGCTGATGCCCGACTCCGGGCAGCTGTTCGCGGTCACCACCCGCTCCCGGCTCAAGGGCCCCTGGTTCTTCCCGGCCATGTTCCTGGCATCCAGGCGCATCCGACGGCAGCTGCAGAGCTCCCCCGATGTCGTGCGGTGGGCGAGTGTCATCGCCGGTCCCACCGAGTTCTGGACCATCACCGTCTGGCGGACGCGTCACGACATGCACGAGTTCGCCCAGTCGGGGGCCCATGACGAGATCATGTGGCGGTTCTCCAAGTGGCTCGAGTCGTTCTGGCTGATGAGGTGGCGGCCCGGTCCGACCGAGGTGGGGGCCTGGGACGGGCTCTCGCTGGCCCAGCCGGAGCCCGCCGATGTGCGGGGCACCGCCCTCGGGCGCCCGGCCCTGCGGGCGGCTCTCGAGTACCTGCCCCGCCTGAAGGAGGCCACCGATGCCTCAGGTCGGGCGACCTACGAGGCCAGCCCGGCCGTGCGAAAGCAGCGGGCCGAGGTGGCCGGGGCCCGCGCCGTCGTCGTCTACGTCCACTCCGACGGCCTGCGCCGGCGTCGGGGGCTGCGTGCGCTCCGGGGCCTGAACAAGGGCATCACCGACGACAGCCTGCTGCGGGGGGTTGTCGGCTTCGGCCGGTCGGGCGACGCCTACCTCCTCACGGTCTGGGACGGGTCCGCCAGCGCCCGCCGCTTCCTCACCTCGCCTGGCCTGGCCGAGGTGACGAAGAGGTGGCCGAAGACGAGCTGGAGCAACGAGTGGCTGCCCGAGAACGAGTTTGGCCACTGGGACGGCCTCCGCCTGCGTCGCACCCGGAACAACCACGGCCTTCGGGTCCCGGAGGGGGCCAGGGCCGCCGCCGACATGCCCACAGGAGGCAAGTTCACATGAAGCGCAGGTCTCGTGACAACAACGACGACGAGCGGGGCCAGCTGGAGCGCGAGGCCATGGCCGAGCTGCAGCGGCAGGCGGGCGGCCCGCCTCCCTCGCGACCGTCGGCTTCGCCCGGGGCCCCCCGCCCGGCGTGGGGCGGTCCGGCCGCTCCCGCCACGTTCGGCACCAGGGCGGGCCGCCCGGCGGAGCCGGCACCGGAGCCGACGTGGCGGGCCCGTCGGCCGGCGCCACGACCGGCGCCTGAGCCGGAGCCGGAGGAGGAGTGGGCCGTCGATGAAGACGTCGCCGAGGAGGACCAGGACGAGGCCTGGGCCGAGGGCGACTGGGAGGACGACCCTGACGGCGGCGAGGGGGGCCCGATGGGGCTGCTCGGCATCCCGCTCGACTACGACGCCACGGGCATAGCCCTCCAGCAGCTGGCTGAGCGGTCGAACGTGCGCCGACCGGCGGACTTCGTGGTCGGGGTCGACGCCTTCGAGGCGGAGCAGACCCGCGACCGGGCGATGGCCCAGTTCCTGGAGCGTCAGAAGGTCCGCCAGCTCCAGGATGCCGAGCTGGCCGCCGCCCGGGCCGCCGCCTCGCCCCATGCCAGCCCGCCGCAGAAGCGGGCCGCCTTCCCGCCGCTCTCGCCGGGCCTGTCAGCCAAGTCGCTCGTCATGCAGCCGGTCGCCGCCCCGCCGCTCAACCGTCCCCAGCCTCCTCTCAGCGCCCCGAAGCCCGCAGCCAGGAAGCCCGTGACGAAGACGGCGGTGACGAAGGCGGCGGTGACGAAGCGTGCCGGGACGAAGGGTGCCGGGACGAAGGTGGCGGTGACCAAGGGTGCGGTGGCGAAGGGCCGCGCCACGGCGACGGACGGAGCGCCGAAGGGGCGAGCGGCATCGCCCGCTGCGGCGGTGAAGGCGGAGGCACCGAGAAAGGCCGCCCCGGATGCGCCGAGGAGGGGAAGGGCGACAAGGCCAGCATCGCCCGTGGCGGCGGTGACGGCGGAGGAGCCGAGGAAGGCCCCTCTGAAGGCCCCTCTGAAGGCGTCGAAGAAGGCACCGGTTGCGAAGGTCCCGACCGGCCGGCGGGAGAAGGTCAGGCTGCCCGTCAAGGAGGCGGAGCCGCCGGCGAGCGCTTCGACCAAGGCGGCGGCGGAGGCGGCCGCCCCGGCAGCGAAGGTGGTCGGCGGGACCAGGCGGGGCGCCACCGTCTCCACCCGCCCCCGGAGAGGCTCCTGATCTGTCAGCCGACGGTGGCCATCATCTGCTCGACCAGGGCCGCCACCGCCCGCACCGAGGCCGAGTCGGGAGCGGCGTCGATGGGGGCCAGTCCGGCCTTTTCGGCGTCGGCCAGAGCCTCGTCCCACGGCACCGACGCGATCACCGGCAGGCCGGTGGCGGCTTGCACCCGGGCGGCGTCGCCGTCCTCACGCACCTTGTTGGCGATGGCGACGATGACCGCCGGCGGATCCTCGGTGAGGGCCAGCCGGGCCAGCCGGCGGCCGGCCCGCATCGACTTCACCGTCGGCTCGACCACCACGAAGATCGTGTGGGCGTAGTCGCCCCAGCCGAAGAACGGCTGGCGCATCCCGCCGGGCAAGTCGCCGACCAGGGCCCAGCGGTCCTCGGGCAGCTGTTCGAGGATCTGCCGGAATGCGATCTGGGACTTGATAGTGGCTCCGAGGTGGCCCCGCAGCTTGGCGAACTGCAGGAAGCGCACGCCGTCGGGGCCCTCGACCGAGTAGCGCTCGACGGCCTCGGCCGCGCTCAGGTCGTCGCGCAGCCGGTAGCGGGGGCCGTCCTCGCCCTCGGCCCGCTCCCGGACCGCCTCGTCGGGGATCCCGACGTCGGTGCGGTCGATGCCGAGCGAGAACGCCAGGCCCGGCATGGGGTCGGAGTCGAGTGCCAGCACCGGGGTGCCCTGGCGGGCCAGCGTGCGGGCGAAGGTGCCGGCCACCGCTGACTTGCCGACGCCGCCCTTGCCGACAAAGGCGACGCGCAGCAGGCTCACGGCCGGACCGGCTGAAGGGAACGGTGCACGGGCATGCCAGACCCTATGCCGTCTTGGATCCCAAAGGCCGCAGTGCTAGGACGACCGCAGTGCTAGGACGAGCAGTGCAACGACCGGAGGAGGGGGGATCAGGTGGCCAGAACCGCCGTTGAGCGCTTCGTGTCGTCGCCGGGCCGGCGACCCGTCGTCCTCCTGCCGCTCGTACTCATGGTCGATGTCCTGGCCGTCCTGGCCCTCGGGCTCCTGCCCCTCGACTCGGTGGCCGGGCTCAGCTGCGACCCGTTGCTGCGGGGCGGGGCGCCGCGCCTGAACCCCAGCCTGACGGCGCCGATCCGGGCCAACTCCGACACCCTCTGCCGGGATGCCACATCCGGCCGCCGAGGCGTGCTGGTGGCGGTGGGCCTCATCGTCCTGCTCATCGGAACCGGGAGTGTGCTGGCGCCGGCGGACCGGCTCGAGCGGGCCCTCTCCCGGCGCCGGGAGGAGGAGGAGGATTACGAGCCCTGGAGCCCGGATCCGACGGCGGTCCCGGCTCAGCAGGGCGGGACGGCCGGGAGCCGTTATGAGAAGCCAGCCGCCTTTTCGCCGGCGTTCGGCAGCGGGGAGGCAGTGGGCGGTGAGGAGGCGGTCGCCGGTGCGGAGGTGGTCGACGGTGAGGAGGCCGCCGGCAACGGGTTGCCGGTCGGGCCTGAGGAGCAGGCCCTGGACGGGGCCGCCACGGCCGAGCTGGCGACCGCGAAGCCGGTGCGGCCGCCTAGGGCGGTGAAGGCATCAGCCCGGCCGCGGGCGCCGCGGGCGACAAAGGCGACCGGGGTCACCAAGACCGCCAAGACCGCCAAGACCGCCAAGACCGCCAAGACCGCCAAGACCGTCAAGACCGTCAAGACCGTCAAGACCGCCAAGAGCGCGGCCAGGGCTGCCAAGGACGCCAACACCGCAGGGTGGCCACCGACGAAGAGGGTCACCAAGGTCACAAAGGCGACAGAGGCGGCAGGGCTCACCAAGACGGCTGAGGCTGGCGGGCCGGCCAGCGCACCAAGGCCCACTGCGACCACCAGGGCGGCCACGGCGTCGGTGGCAACGGCGAAGGTCTCAACCCGCAAGACGGTGGCGAAGCGGGCCGGCACGCGAACCAGGCGGACCGACGCAGCGGCTCGGCGCGTCGCGACCGTCGCGCCGGAGGCCGCGGCGGAGACCGCTCATGCCGGGGCGACGCCCGGTGAGCCGGGCGTGGCGCCCGCCCCGGCCGCCGAGGCGGTGGTCGCTCCCGAGCGGGCGGGCGCGACAGCGCCGCCGGGCCGGTCCAGGGGCCGCGTGGTGGCCGGCACGAGGTCGAGGCTGCGGCGAGCGCCGCCGCTCGCCGTCACCGCGGCATCGGGCGGCGCCGCCGAGGAGCCGGCCGAGGGCTGAGCCGGCTCCGAGTCAGGCTCGGACCCGTCGTCAGTGTTGGCCCCACCTAGCTGTACGCTTCACTTAGCGGCCGGACGGCTTCGTCCAGGCCCTGAACCTTGGAGGTGCACATGTGCTTGGGGATCCCGGGACAGATCATCGAGATCATCGATCCCGTCCAGCACCGTGCCATGGTCTCGGTCGATGGCGTGCGGCGAGAGGTGAACGTGGGCCTGCTGCTCACCGACACCAAGCTGCGCATCGAGGTTGGTGACTGGGTCCTGGTCCACGTCGGCTTCGCCATGGAGAAGATCGACGAGGAGGAGGCGACCCGCCACCTGGGCTACATCAAGGAGATGGGCAGCCTGTTCGACGAGGAGATCCTGAGCTTCGTCGAGACCCGGCCGATCTGACCCGTCCGTCGGCGTCCAGGCCGGCCCGGGAGGTACGCTTTAGCGAGCAGGTGCGCATGGCTCTCGTTGGGGTCGTGGGCGGCACCAGGAGGTCGGTGGTCTGATGGAGCAGGTGCCCCTCATATGGGCCCACGGGCTGTGCAGCTCGATGGCGCACGAGGACGAGCTGGGGCTGTTCCAATGCTCGGCGCTGGCCGACGTCATGCCGGTCATCCGCTACGACACCCGGGGCCACGGCAGCAGCAGCGGAGGCTATGAGGAGAGGCCCTACCGGTGGTCGGCCATGGTCGACGACATGCTGCGGGCGGCCGATGGGCCCTTTGTCGCCGGCGGGATCGGGATGGGCGTGGCCACCGCCCTCTACGCCGCCCTGCGGGCGCCCCGCCGCGTGGCCGCCCTGGTCCTGGTGCTCCCGCCGCTGGCCTGGGGTGATCGGGCCTCGGCCTCTGCGACCTACGAGGCCGACGCCGACCTGGCCGAGATGAGCGGCACCAAGCGCCTGGCCGACGAGGTCCGGCGTCGCCCGGTGTCGCCGCTTTTGGCCCAGGTCCGGGCCGACGCCCGGGAGGTCGACGCCCGCCACCTGCAGGCCATGGACCCCAGGCTCCTCGCCCCGGTGCTGCGGGCCGCGGCCCGGTCCGACCTGCCCAGGCTCGACCAGGTCCGCACCGTCATCGTGCCGACCCTGCTGCTGGCCTGGGAGGGTGACCCGAACCACCCGGTGTCCACCGCCCAGGCCCTGGCTGACGCCATGATCCAGGCCGACCTGCGGGTCGCCACGGAGGTGGCCGACACCAAGGCCTGGCCGTCGGTCGTGGAGGAGTTCCTGGCCGACGCCATGTGAGGCCCGGCCCCGCGGTCCCCTTCGCCGCTTTCGCTCCCCGGACGGTTCGGCACGTGCCCCCGTTGGGAACAGGACGTTCAATCGGAATGCCTACCTTGGAGGAGCGCACGTGGCTTGGATCTGGTTCTTCATCGTCCTGTTCGTTTTCGGACTGATCGCCGGGGCGATCGCCCGCCTGGTGGTCCCGGGCCGCGACCCCATGGGCATCATCGGCACCGCCGTCCTCGGCATAGTCGGCTCCTTCGTGGGCGGCTTCCTCGGATACGTCCTGTTCCACAAGGATGTCAACCAGGGCGCCCTCCAGCCGGCCAGCCTTCTCGGCTCCATCATCGGCGCCGTCATCGCCCTGCTCGTGTGGCGGGCCATCAGCCGCCGGGGCGGCAGCCGCGGCTACGCCTGAGCCCTGACCCGAGAGAGGGCGCCGGGCCGGCCATCTGACCGGCCCGGCGCCCTTGGCCGTGCTAGCGGCCGTAGAAGAGGGCTTCGATAACGGCACGGGCTCGGCGGGTCACCCTCCGGTAATCGTTGCGAAGCCCGGCCGGCGTGGTGTCGAGGCTGCGGGCCAGGGGACCGAGTTCGCCCGGCTGGGCGGGCAGGCTGTCGCCCGGGGCGCCGCGGACCAGGTACCACCGGTTGCGGGTGGACTCACAGAAGCGCCACGCCGTGGCCAGGACGGCGGCGTCCTGTTCGCTCAAGGCCCCGGACCCGGCCAGGGTTT
This sequence comes from Acidimicrobiales bacterium, assembly GCA_038253125.1. Taxonomy (GTDB): domain Bacteria; phylum Actinomycetota; class Acidimicrobiia; order Acidimicrobiales; family JAUJNH01; genus JAUJNH01. The sequence goes on along the minus strand of JBBSHM010000013.1, from coordinate 32,373 downwards.
GGAGTGCCGCCAGCGTCGACGGCCCGGCTATGCCGTGCTGAAGCTGTAGGAGTTGAACGGTCCACTCGACGTCTGACAGCGATCCCCGCCCGAGCTTCAGGTGGAAGTCGGGGTCCTCGCCGGGCGGGATCCGCTCACGCTCGACCCGGGCCTTCATCCGGCGAACCTCCCGGGCCTCGCCTTCGCTGAAGGGCCGGCGCCACACCCAGGCGCCCACGATCTCGGTCCACCCGTCCTGCACCGCCCGGTCCCCGGCGCACGGCCGGCCCCGCACCAGGGCCTGGCGCTCCCAAGTCTCGGCCCACCGCTGGAGGTAGCTCCCGAAGCCGGCGAGCGAGGTGGCCAGCCGTCCCTGCTTGCCCTCGGGCCGAAGGCCCAGGTCAACGTCCCAGACCTGCTGGGCCGGGGTCGCCCCCCGGAGGAGCCTGACGAACCGGACGGCGGCGGCGTCGGCCTCGGCCGCCGTTCCCGCCTCCCGCCCGTCGTGGAACAGGACCACGTCGAGGTCGCTGGCGAAGCCGAGCTCGCTGCCCCCGAGCCGGCCCATGGCGACCACGGCCATCGGCACGGCGGGCTCGGCTGCCTCAAGCGCCGCTTCCAGCACCGCTTCGGCCAGCGCCGACAGCGCGGCGCCGACGGTGGCGCCGGCGGGTAGCACGCCGAGCAGATCGGCGGCGGCGATCCGGAACAGCTCGGCCTGGCGCAGCCGCAGCAGCGCGGCAGCCCGGTCGTTTGGGTCGCGCACCGCCATGGCCGCCCTGGCCCGGTTCACCAGCTCGTTGCGGCCCAGGGGGGCTAGGGCGTGATCGTCGCTTAGCCAGCCGAGCAGGTCCGGCTGGCGTTCCGCCAGGGAGGTCAGCAGGCGAGACGTCCCGGCCACCGTGCACAGCCGGCGGGCGGACTCCGGCGACTCCCGGAACGTCTCGGCGAGCCGGGCCGATCGGTGCGACCCGGTGGCCAGGGTGCGCAGTCCGAGCAGGCCCAGGTCGGGATCGGGTGACTCGGAGAGCCACTCGAGCAGGATGGGCAGGAGGGCGTTCATCAGCCGGCTGGCCCGCCGCATGCCCCGGGTCAGTTCGACCACCGCCTGTCGGGTGCGCTCGGCGTCGGTGAAGCCGAGCGCTCTCAGCCGGTCACTTACCGCTTCGGCTGAGAGGGGAACGGCTGTTCCCGCTCTATCGGGCCGCTCGGGCCGCTCGGGCCGCTCGGGTCCTAGTCGGCCGGCGGTGGCGGTGAAGGCCTCGAGCAGGGGGCGGTAGAAGAGCCTCTCGTGGATCGATCGGGCCACCGCCTGCTGGCGCACCAGCTCGGCCTCAAAGGCGGCGACCGCCGTGCGGCGGTCGAGGTCGCGGTAGCCGAGGACCCGGGCCAGGTGCTCCAGGGCCGGCCGGGCCGTGGGGACGGCATGGACCTGGGCCTCGTCCACCAGCTGGAGACGGTGCTCGACGACGCGCAGGAACGTGTAGGCCTCGGCGAGGAGGCGGGCGTCCTCCTCGCCCACGTATCCGGCGGCGGCCAGCTCGGCCAGAGCGTCGAAGGTCGCCGGGGTGCGCAGGGCCTCGTCCGTCCGCCCGTGCACCAGCTGCAGCAGCTGAACGGCGAACTCGATGTCGCGGATGCCCCCCCGCCCCCGCTTCAGCTCGCGGGTGGTCAGGCCCCTGCGGGCCACCTCGGCCTCGGCCCGGGCTTTCATCGACCGGACGCTGCGCAGCTCCTCGGCCCCGAAGGGCCGGCCCCACACCCGTCGCCCGGCCGCCTGACTGAAACGTTCCCGAAGCTCGGCGGGACCGGCGACCGGGCGGGCCTTCAACAGGGCCTGGAACTCCCAGGTCTCGGCCCAGCGGTCCCAGTAGGCCTCGTAGGAGGCCAGGGAGCGCACGAGGGGGCCGTCCCTCCCCTCGGGCCGCAGGTCGGCGTCGAGCCGGAAGCAGCGGCGGCCGACCTCCAGGAGAGGCCGGGCATCTCCCTCGCCGACGAACAGCAGGTCGACGTCGGACGCGTAGTTCAGCTCGCCGGCGCCCGCCTTGCCCATCGCCACCACGGCCACGCCCTCAGCCGCCGGGCCAGCCAGCCGGTGGGCCTGCCGGAGCACGTCGTCGGCCAGAGCGGCCAGCAGCCGGCCGGTGGCGGCCAGGTCATCGACGCCGGTGAGGTCCCGGGCGGCGATGCGCAGCAGCTCAAGCCGCTTCCAGCGGGCCAGCGAGTCGGCGTCGCCGTCAGGCAGCTGCGGGCGCCGGCCCAGATGGCTGAGGACGTCGAGCGCCATGCCGTCGGCCACCACCACCCGGGTCAGTGAGCGGCTGGCGGCCAGCACCGCCAGCACCCCTCGCCGCAGGCCGCGGTCCTCGGCGAGCATCGCCTGGCTCGACGGCTCGGCCTCGGCCAGCTGGGCCAGCGCGGTTCGCACGGCGGCGGGCGCCGCCGAGCGGTCAACCTCGTCATCGGCCGCCGGCACGGCGCCAAGTCTTGTCTCCCCGAGCCAGACTCACCGCTGTGTCCCGCCTGCGTGCTGCGCTGTGCCAGCTGAACCAGACGGTGGGGGACCTCGAGGGCAACACCCGACGCGTGCTGGAGATGTACGCCCGGGCCGAGGAGGCCGGCTGCGACGTGGCTGTCTATCCCGAGCTGGCCATAACCGGCTATCCGCCCGAGGACCTGGTGCTGAAGCCCGGCTTCGTCAGGGACAACCGGGAGGCCCTAGAGGCGGTGGCGGCGGCGACGGGCCGCTGCGCCGCCTTCGTCGGCTTCGTGGACGAGGGTCGCGACCTGCACAACGCCGCCGCGGTGTGCGTCGGGGGCCGGGTGCTCGGCACCTACCGCAAGCGCCTGCTGCCCAACTATGCGGTGTTCGACGAGCAGCGGTACTTCGCCGCCGGCCCTGAGCCCCTCCAGCTGTACGGGTTCGGCGAGACCGAGGTCGGCGTGACGATCTGCGAGGACATCTGGTCGCCCCGGGGACCGATGCAGGAGCAGGGCGCCGGGGGCGCCGAGGTCGTGGTCAACCTCAGCGCGTCGCCCTACTACCGGGGCCGCTGGGCCGAGCGCGAGCGGATGCTGGCCACCCGGTGCACCGACGCTTCGTGCGCGCTCATCTACGTCAACCTGGTCGGCGGTCAGGACGACCTGCTGTTCGACGGCGGCAGCCTGGTGCTCGGCTCAGACGGGACGCTGCTGGCCCGACTGCCGATCATGCAAGAGGCGTTCGCCGTCGTCGATCTCGATGTGCGACCGGTGTTCCGGAAGCGCCTTTTGGACCCCCGCGGCCGGGCCCAGGCGCCGCCCCTACCGGTCGTCCCCGCCGCCCCTCGGCGCCCACCGGAGCAGGCGATCGGCGATGGCACCGGGCCGGTGGCCGTGCCGCTGGACGAGATCGAGGAGCTTCACCGGGCGCTGGTCCTCGGCACTGCTGACTATGTGACCAAGAGCGGGTTCACCGACGTCGTCATCGGGCTGTCCGGCGGCATCGACTCGACGTTGGTGGCCTGCATCGCCGTCGAGGCCATCGGCCCGGGCCACGTGCACGGCGTGGCCATGCCGAGCCGCTACTCGGCCGGATCGTCCGAGGGTGACGCCGCCGCGTTGGCCCGCAACCTCGGCATCGACTTCCGCACCATTCCCATCGAACCGGCCCATGCCGCGCTGCTCGGCATGACCTCGGTCGACGGCCTGGCCGAGGAGAACCTGCAGAGCCGCATCCGCGGCGTGACCCTCATGGCGCTGTCGAACCAGCATGGCTGGCTGGTTCTGACCACGGGCAACAAAAGTGAGCTGGCCGTCGGCTACTCGACCCTCTACGGCGACACCGCCGGCGGCTTCGCCGTCATCAAGGACGTGCCGAAGACGCTGGTCTTCCGCCTGACCGCGGCCGTGAACGAACGGGCCGGCCTGGCTGTGGTGCCCGCGGACGTGCTGACCAAGCCTCCGTCGGCCGAGCTGCGCCCCGACCAGCGCGACGACGAGAGCCTCCCGCCCTACGACGTCCTCGACCCGTTGCTCGAGGCCTACGTCGAGCAGGACATGACCAACGCCGAGCTGGTGGCGGAGGGGTTCGACCAGGAGCTGGTGGACCGTGTCACCCGGATGGTCGACCTGGCGGAGTACAAGCGCCGCCAGAGCCCCCTCGGCGTGCGGGTCACCCCCAAATCGTTCGGGAAGGACCGCCGGATCCCGATCGTGAACCGCTACCGGGGCTGACTCGTAGCCAGCCGCATAGGGTCGCGGCGTGGGCGCCTCGGACCGGCGAGTCGGTGAGCCGCTTGAGCACCAGCCGCTCGACCTGCACGCCACGGCCCGGCGGGCCGGTTCGGCGCAGTGGCTCGACGCCCGCCTCTTCGAGATCCTGGGGGGCTGGGTGGCGAGCGTGCCCGAGCCCGAGGTGAAGATCACCTGCGCCACCCACGCCGCCCACCACGGCTGGCACGCCTCGCTGTGGGCGTCGAGCATGCCCACCCTCCACGACGTCGACCCGGCGTCGTGGGCCCGACCAGCCTCGGCCCGGGTCGAGGAGGCCGTCGAGGTGATCGCCGGGGCCACCGGGACACTCGAGCGTCTGGTCGGCGTGCACCGGGTGCTGCTGCCCCGCCTGTCGTTCGCCCACACCGAGCACCTTGAGGCGGCGTCGCCGGTGGCCGACGGCCCCACCAGCCGCACGCTGCGCCTGGTCCTGAGCGACGAGGCGCAGGACCAGCTCGTCGGCGAGCGTCTGCTGCAAAGGCTGCTCGGCACCCGGGCCGACGTCAGCCGGGCCGCGGCCCATCAGGCTGCGGTCGAGGCTCTGCTGGTCGAGGCCGGGCCTCTCCTGGCCTCCACACCGTCCCCCGCCGGTTTTCGCGGTCCCCCTTGACCGCCTCGGTAGTGTTGACCCAAGGCGCGCCGACCTCAATCCCGGGTCTGACGCATCCGACTGAAGCTCTTGGGCGCGACGGTCCCGGGGCCCGCCGGCAGAACGTGGGAAGGAGGGCTCGACGCCAATGCAGAAGGAGCGTGTTGAGCGGGACGAAGAGGATCTCGTCAGGCTCTACCTCACTGACATCGGCCAGTTCAACCTCCTGACCAAGGACGACGAGGTGCGGCTCGCCCAGGCCATCGAGGTCGGCGTCTGCGCACGCACCGAGCTTGAGGAGAGGGCCAGGGACGCCACCGCGGCCCGAAAGCGTGAGCTGAAGCGACAGATGCGGGCCGGTGACGAGGCCACCGACGCCTTTGTCGAGTCGAACCTCCGCCTGGTCGTATCGATCGCCAAGAAGTACCAGGCGTCGGGGCTCCCGCTGCTCGACCTCGTCCAGGAGGGGAACCTCGGCCTCATGCACGCCGTCGAGAAGTTCGACTGGCGCAAGGGCTTCAAGTTCTCGACCTACGCCACGTGGTGGATACGCCAGGCCATCACCCGGGGGATCGCCAACACCGGCCGCACCATCCGCCTGCCGGTCCACGCCGGCGACACCCTGGCCCGCCTGCAGAAGGCCCGGACCCGCCTCGAGCTCAAGCTCGGGCGGCCCCCGACCCAGGTCGAGCTGGCGATCGAGGTCGAGCTGCCCGAGGACAAGGTCACCGAGGCCCTGCGCTTCGCCCTGGAGCCGCTGTCGCTGTCGGAGCCGCTGCGGGAGGACGGCGACGCCGAGCTGGGCGACGTCGTGCAGGACCGGGGGGCCGAATCGCCATTCGAGATGGCCGCCGCCGCCCTGCTGCCCGAGGAGATCATCCGCCTGCTGTCTCCTCTCGACGAGCGTGAGCGCGAGATCCTGCGCCTGCGCTTCGGGCTGGACCGCGGCGAGCCGCGGACCCTGGAGGAGGTCGGCGAGCACTTCAACCTGACCCGCGAGCGCATCCGCCAGATCGAGGCCCGGGCCATGTCGAAGCTGCGCCACCCGAGCTCGGACACCGGCGCCCGCGACCTTCTGACGGTCTGAGGCGCCGGCCCCGGCGGGACCGGCGCCCGACCGACGTGGCGGAGGTGGACGGGAATCGAACCCGCCGGGCAGGGATCGCCTGCCCCGACCGCGTTGAAGGCGGCGGAGCCCACCAGGTACTCGGACACCTCCGGCGCACAGCGTAGACCTCGGCGGGACAGCCGGGCCCGGGACCGGCTAGCCTCGGCTCTTTGTGAAGAAGATCGTCATCCTGGCCCTGCTCGTCGCCCTCGGGGCCTTTGCGGCGAAGAAGCTGCGAGCGGGCTGAGGCGGCGGGTCCACCGCCACCACAGGGCCGCCCCGAGGCTCAGGGCGGCCACGCCAGCGGCGGCGCCGGTGGCCTGTCCGGTGTGGGCGGGGAGCCGGTCACGCAGGCGCACCGGTCGGGCGAAGGACCGGACCTCGAAGCCCCGGTCGCGTGCCGCCTTGGCCAGCGGCCGGTCAGGGTTCACCGCCACCGGGTGGCCCACGGCCTCCAGCATCGGCAGGTCGGTGTAGGAGTCCGAGTAGGCCCACGAGGCGGCGAGGTCGATGCCCCGGTCGGTGGCCAGCTGCCGCATGGCATCCACCTTGAACGGGCCGTAGGCGTAGAAGGCCATCTCGCCGGTGTAACGGCCCTCGCCGTCGACCTGGGACCGGCTGGCCAGCACGTCGTCGACGTCGAGCAGCCGCCCGATCGGGTTGACGATCTCCTCCGGGGAGGCGGACACGATGACGATGCGCCGTCCGGCCCTGCGGTGCTCGGCCATCAGCTCGAGGGCTTCGGCGTAGATGATGGGCTCGACCACCGATGTGAGGGCGTCCTCGACGATGTTGCTGACGTTGCCCTGGTCCCAGCCGCGGGTCAGGGCCAGGACCGTCTCGCGCATCCGGGTCAGCTTCTCCTCGCTGGCACCCAGGTGCAGGTAGACGAGCTGGCCCCAGAGCCCACGCACCACGGTGCGGCGCGAGATGAGGCCGGCGTCGTAGAACCGCCGTCCGAAGGCCACCATCGAGGCGCTGGCTATGACCGTCTTGTCGAGGTCGAAGAAGGCGGCCTCCACGAAGCACGAGGCTAGGGGTTGACTTCTCGGGCGCCGCAGACATACCTTCGGGGTCGCCCACCTCCCCCTGTGGCACGTCGATGCATCTCAGGCCCTTTTGGCTGACGGTGCCCGGCTCGGGGAGAGCCATGTTCATCACCTGTTGGTCGTCCAAGGGCGGCAGCGGCACCACGGTCGTAGCCGCCGCCTTCGCCCACCTGCTGGCCGCCTCCACCGGCTCGGCACTGCTGGTCGACCTCGGCGGTGACCTGCCTGCCGCTCTCGGCCTGGCGGAGCCCTTCGAAGGGCTCACGGGCTGGGCTGAGGGAGTCGACATAGCCCGTCTGACGGTTGAGGCCGGGCCCGGGCTCAAGCTGGTGCCACGGGGACCGGGCGACCTGTCCGAGACGACGGGGCCGGCTCTGGCTGCGGTCCTGGCTCGGCACGGTGCCGTGGTGGTCGACGCTGGCGTGGTCGGCCCAGGACGGGGGCCGGCCGTCGAGCTGGCGCTCGCGGCCACTGCGTCGCTGCTGGTGCTCCGACCGTGCTTCCTGGCGCTGCGCCGGGCCGTTTGCGCTCCCCTGCGCCCGAGTGGCGTGGTGCTGGTCGACGAACCCCACCGGGTGCTCGGTGCCGCTGACGTCGAGGCTGCGCTGGGTGTCCCGGTGGTGGCGGTGGTGCCCTTCGACCCGGCGGTGGCCCGTCGGGTCGACGCCGGCCTCCTCGGCGCCGCCGTGCCGAGGAGCATGCTCCGCGCCCTGCGCAGATCCCAGGGGCTGTCCCTTGGCGCTCAGGGCTCGCGGCCGTGACGGGAACCAGACCGGGCGTAAACGCCACTGTTCATCCGGCTGTCGACCTCGGGCCGCTCGAGGGTCTGGCCGGCGATCCCACCCTGACGGACCTGTTGGTGAACGGGGACGGGTCGGTGTGGGTCGAGGGGCGGGGCGGCCTGGTGGACACGGGTCGGCGCCTGGGCCGTGGGGAGGTCGAGCTGCTGCTGGAGCGGATCGTCACGCCGCTCGGGCTTCGGGTCGACCGGTCGAGCCCGGTGGTCGACGCCCGCCTGCCCGACGGGTCGCGGGTGCACGCCGTGGTGCCGCCGGTGGCGGTGGACGGGCCATGCCTGGCGGTGCGCCGGTTCTCCGTCCGGCCGCTGCCGTTGTCCGCCTGGTGCTCCGAGCCGGTGGCCGGGCTGCTGGCCGCCGCCGTCACCGCCGGCTGGAACCTGGTGGTGTCGGGCAGCACCGGCGCCGGCAAGACGACGCTCCTGAACGCCCTAGCCGGATGCGCGCCGCCGACCGACCGGGTGGTGACGGTCGAGGACTCGGCCGAGCTGCGGCTGCCCCAGCCCCACGTCGTGCGCCTCGAGAGCCGCCCGGCCAACGCCGAGGGGGTGGGCGAGGTGACGCTGCGCGACCTGGTCCGCAGCGCCCTGCGGCTGAGGCCCGACCGCCTGGTCGTCGGCGAGGTGCGGGGCGGCGAGGCCCTCGACCTGCTCCAGGCCCTCAACACCGGCCACGTCGGCTGCCTGGCCACCGTGCACGCCAACGGGCCGGTCGACGCCCTCCGCCGGCTCGAGACGCTGGTGCTCCTGGCCGGAATCGGGCTGCCCCTCGGCGCCGTACGGGCCCAGCTCGCCGCCGCCGTCGACGCCGTCGTCCACGTGGCTCGCGACGCCGCAGGCGACCGTAGGGTCACCGCCGTCGCCGAGGTGGGCGACGCCGATGCCGAGGCCGGCTCCGTGCCGGTGCGGCTCCTGGCTGACGGTGAGCGGATCGTGGCCGCCGCCCGCCGCGGTGCGCGGGTCCGCTGCGCCGCCATGCCTGAGGTGATCGCGCCCCCGGCCGGGGACGGAACGGCTGGCGGACCGGCCCGGACGAGGCTCCGGTGAACGGCGACGGCAGGCCCGGCGGCGCGGCTGTGACGAGGCTCCGGTGAGAGGCCTGCTGGCCGGTGCGCTGGCGGCGGCCACAGCCTGGGCGGCGGCGTCGGCCCGACAGGCCTGGAAGCAGGTTCCGGCCCGGGCCCGGGCCGCGGCTCTGGCCGGGCCGGCGCCGCGGTCGGCTCCCGGCGCCTCCCGCCCCGAGTGGCTGGCCCGGCGACTGGCCGACGGTGGCTTGAGAGGCAGCCCCTGGCGTTGGGCCGAGGCGTGGTGCGCCCTCGCCGCCGGTGGCCTCATCCTGGGCTGGATCGGCGGCGGACCAGCGGCCGCCGCTCTCGGGCTCGCCGCTGCCGCAGGGGGACCGTTGCTGTTCCTCGGAACGCGCCGGGGGCGGGGGCCGGCGGCGGCCGAGGCCGCCCTTCCCCCGGTGCTTGAGGCCACGGCCCGGGGGATGCGGGCCGGTGCGTCCCTCCCGGTCGCCCTGGCTGCTGCCGCGCAGGGGGCGGCGCCGGCTGTGGCCGCCGACCTGGAGACGATGATGACCGGGGCGGCCGAGGCCGGGCTGGTTGCCGCCCTCGACGAGTGGGCAGCCGGGCGACCGCTTCCGGGCTTCCGGCTCAGCGCCGCCGCCCTGGCGCTGGCGGCCGAGGTGGGCGGCGGCGGAGCCCGGGCGCTGGACGGCGTCGCCCTCACCCTCCGCCAGCGCCAGGCGGCCACCGGTGAGGTTCGGGCCCTCGCCACCCAGGCCCGCCTGTCGGCGGTGGTGCTCACCGTGGCACCGCTGGCCTTTGCCGCCCTGGCCGCGGCGGGCGATCCTCGCACGGCGTCGGTCCTGCTCCGCTCCCCCCTCGGCCAGGGTTGCCTGGCCATCGGTCTCGGCCTCGACGCCGTCGGCGCGGCCTGGATGGCCCGCATTACCAGGGCCGGGGCGTCATGACCGGCACCTTCCTGGCCGTGGCCTGGGCCGGCATCGTCGCCGGCTTCGTCGTCGAGTCCCCGTGGCGACCGGACGGCTCCGATGCCGCGGCGAGGCGAGGTCGCAGGCCGACACGTCACGATCGGCGGGCGGCCCCTGAAACCGGCTGGTCGACGCAGGCTGTCGGCCACGGGTGGTCTCGAGCGGCGTTCCACGGGGGAGGTGCGTTCGAGGGTCACCTCTGTGACCGGCTGGGCCTCGCCGCTGCGCAGGGGACCGCCCGCGCCCTCGGCCGCCCGCCAGCGGCGCCGGCTGATTCCGGCGCCATCGGTGCCGGTCTCCTGTTGGCGTTCTTCGTCCTGGCCGCCCTACCGTCGGTGTGGCCGGCCGCCCTTCTGCTCGGGGCGCTGCCAGCACTGTGGGTCCGGGCTCGCCGTGGTCGCGCCCGGGCCGCCGCCGGCCGATCCGTGCTCAACGAACTGCCGGAGGTCATCGACCTCCTCGGCCTGGCCGTATCTGCCGGTCTAACCGCCTCCCTCGCCGTGGCCGCTGTCGGTCGTCGCGGCAGCGGCGTCCTGGCCGGCGCCCTCGACCGGGCGGCGGCCGTCGCCGCCCGGGAAGGACGGCGGCTGCCCGACGTCCTCGACGAGATCCCCTCCACCCTCGGCTACGCCGGCGATTCCGCCCGGCCCCTGCTGGCCGCCCTCGCCGACGCCGTCCGCCACGGCACCGCCCTCGGGCCGGGCCTCGACCGCCTGGCCACCGAAGCTCGCACCGCCCGTCGGCACCGGGCCGAGGAGCGAGCCCGCCGGGTGCCGATCCTCCTCCTCTTCCCCCTCGTCACCTGCACCCTGCCGGCCCTGGGCCTGCTGACCATCGCCCCCCTGGCCGTCGGGGCCCTCCGAGACCTGCGCGCCTGAGCGCCCACCGACCTGAAAGGACCATTGTGCCCATCTCAAACCTGCCCATCTCAAACCTGCCCATCTCAAACCTGCCCATCTCGACCACGCCCAGCTTGCGGCTCCCCCGCTTCCTCGACGACCAGCGAGGGCAGGCCACCACCGAGTACGCCCTGGTACTCCTCGGCGCCGCCGCCGTGGCCCTCCTCTTCCTCGCCTGGGCCACCCGCACCGGTGCCATCGGTTCCCTCCTGGACACCGTCTTGAACAGCATCAAGAGCAAGATCTGAAGTCCGTTGAACAATCGGCGAGGCAAAGCCCAGGGCACCGTCGGCCAGGGCGAGCCGGAGGAGCAAGGAGGGAAGCGAGCTGGAAAGAAGCCGCCGATGCACGGCGGGACAAGGGGCCAGGCGAGCGTTGAGCTGGCTCTGTGCCTGCCGGTGGTGGCGATCCTGCTGCTCCTTGTCGTGCAGGCCGGCCTGGTCGTGACCGATCAGGTGGCGGTCGTGCAGGGGGCGAGGGAGGGGGCCCGGCGGGCCACGGTCGAGCCTGACCCGGCTGCGGTCCGGCGGGCGGTGTTGGCCGGTCGTCTGACGCCGGGGCGCACCACGGTGACGGTGGTGCGCTCGGCCGGCACGCCGTCGCTGGCCCGGGTCGAGGTGCGCCATCGGGCGGCCACCGACGTTCCCATGGTCGGGCGCCTGGTTCCTGACGTGGAGCTGTCGGCTTCGGCCACGATGGCGATCGAGGGGTCCTAGACCAAGTCCAAGAGGACCCGACAGCGTCGGGGAGCACGGGTCCTGACCTCGGCCCCTTGACCGGCGCCGGTATCCTCTGGAGGTCCCGGTCATCTCCGGGTTAAGCGCCAGACCCCGAAAAAAGTATGCCGGACAAGGAGAACACCGCCGTGGATGGGCTGATCAGCTTCCTGCGCTCGCACCCTGGAGCCCGGAGGGGCCTGTCGGTCCTTTCGGTGCTGCTGCTCGTCGGCGCCGCGGGGCTGCTCGGCTATCCCGTTTACACCAACTTCCAGCACGACCGCCTCCAGGGTCGGCTGGGCAACGAACTGGCCAGCGCCCGCCTGCAGCAGGCTTACCGCAACGGCAAGATCGGCGTCGGTGACGCCCTGACCAGGATCAAGATCCCGGCCATCGGGGTCGACACCGTCGTGGTCGAGGGCACGACGGAGACGGCGCTGCGGGCCGGGGCCGGCCACTACCCGACCACGGCGCGGCCGTGCGAGAACGGCAACATGGGCATCGCCGGCCACCGCACCACCTACGGCAAGCCGTTCTCGAACATCGACCAGCTCAAGCCGGGCGACACCATCACCCTGGAGACGCCGGTCGGCCGGTGTGACTACGAGGTCGAGAAGGCTCCGCCGCCGTTCCGGAGCCCGGCCAGCCTGGCCGCCGGCTGGGTGGTGGCCCCGAACGACCTGCGGGTGATCGACCAGGATCCCGCCAAGGCCGAGTTGACCCTGACCACCTGCAACCCAAAGGGCTCGGCGAAGGAGCGGCTCATCATCCGGGCCCGAAAGGTGACCGGTCAGGCAGGCTCGGGTTGACCCCGACGGGGGGGTGGATGGCCGGGACGGCGGCCGGATCATGACCACCGAGCTGCGGATCGCCTTCCACCAGAGCCTCGACGAGATCGACGGCCACGTCACCCAGCTCTTCGCGCTCGTCACCGAGGGGCTGGCCGCCGCCACCGACGCCCTGCTCTCGGGCGACCGCGAGGCCGGGAGGGCGGTGGTCCAGAAGGACATCGTCGTGGACGAGTTGTACCGGCGCGTCGAGGAGCTGACCCTGCGCGAGGTGGCTCTGCAGGGGCCGGTGGCGAGCGAGCTGCGGTTCCTGCTCTCGGTGCTGCGCATCGTGCCCGAGCTTGAGCGGTCGGGCGACCTGGTCGAGCACATCGCCGTGCGTGCGGCCCGGGGCCTGGACCAGGAGCTGACGCCCAGGATCCGTGGCCTCGTCGCCGAGATGGGCCGGGTGGGCGTCGAGCTGTGGCGGATGGCGGCGGACGCCTACGGCGAGCGTGACGGCGGCGCGGCCCGGCGGGTGGCGACCGCCGACGACGAGCTGGACGAGCTGCACACGGGTCTCACAGCCGAGATCGCCTCCGGCAGCGTCAGCCTGCCGGTGGCCATCGAGATGGCGCTCGTGGGCCGCTTCTATGAGCGCCTCGGCGACCATGCCGTGAACATCGCCAGGCGGATGGAGTACACGGGCCGCACCCGGGAGCCGACGGTCATGGAGCTGCCTTCAGCCTCCGAGTAAGGTGGCGATGGATGGATCTTTCGATCGAGGTCGACGAGAGCCATGTGCCCTTCGTAGTGGTGGCCGTGAGCGGTGAGATCGACATCGCCACCGCACCCAAGCTGCGCGAGAAGCTGGTGGAGCTGTCCAGCCAGGGTGCCCAGCAGGTGGTGGTCGACCTCGAAGCCGTGGAGTTCCTCGATTCCACGGGCCTTGGCGTCCTGATCGGCGGGATGAAGCGTCTGCGCGGCCTCGACGGAGATCTCACCCTCGTGTGCACCCAGCCCCGGATCCTGAAGGTGTTCGAGATCACGGGCCTCAACCGCGCCTTCTCCATCCACGGGACGGTTGACGCCGCCGTCGCCGGCTGAGGTCACCAGCTTGGACGTGTCCACCGAGACGGTCCTCAGCCTCGAGATCCCGCCGCGGGCCGAGTTCGTAGCCGTGGCCCGGCTCGTCGTCTCAACGGCGGCGAAGAGCCGTCGCGCCCTGCCCGACGACAGGGTGGCCGACCTCACCCTGGCACTGTCGGAGGCGTGCACCAACGCCATCGAGGCGCACGACGCCAAGGACGAGGCCGACCGGGTCACGGTCCGGGTCGACGAGGACGAGGACCGCCTGGTGGTGACAGTGCTGGACCGCGGGCCCGGGTTCGACCTCATGGAGCTGCCGTCCCATCCCGCCGTCACCGATCCCGATCGCCTGAACTTCGAACGTGGCCTCGGCATACCGATCATCCGCAACCTGGTCGACGAGGTCACCTTCACCTCCGATGACGGAGGCACCACGGTCACCATGGTCCTGCGCTGCCGGCCCTCGCTGGGCGACAACGGCACCGAGGGCCTGCTCGACTTCGACGAACTCGACCTGGCGGCGGCGTGGGACGACGAGGTGGCACCGTGACGCTGAAGGGCCTGCTGAAGAAGGTGACCACCAGTCAGGACACCGTCGACCGCGAGAAGCTGCTCCAGTTCTGCGCCCGTTCCGGCGTCACGACCACGATCGGCGGCATGCAGCCCCGCCAGGAGGCCACGGTGGCCGGCCAGATCGCCAGCGTGCGGATCGTCCCGTCGCGCCAGGGGTCGCCGTGGCTGGAGGCCACGGTGCAGGACGGTACCGGCTGCCTGGTGGTGCTGTGGACGGGCCGGCGTCGCATCGCCGGCATACGCCCGGGCGCCCGCCTGATCGTGACCGGACGACCCACTCCCGCCGCCCGCACCGGGCGGCCGACGCTGTACAACCCGGTCTACGAACTCCTGGGCTGAGCCACCCACAGCCGAGTCACCGAAGCGCTCGCCTACGCCGGTCACAGCCGGCCCGCCGTTAGGGGATCAGCCCTGAGGGGCCAGCGTCCCGACGAGGAGCTGGCGCACGTCGTCCTCGGACTCCTTGGTGACCAGGGCCAGAACCTCGTCGCCGACCTGGAGAACGGTGTCACCCCGGGGCACCATCAGCTGGCGCTGGCGGACGAGGGCCACTATCGAGGCGTCGCGGGGCACCTTCAGCTCGACTATGGCCCGGTTGGCTGCCGGTGAGCTCGGGGCGAGGGTGACCTCGACCAGGCTGGCGTCGCCGCCCTCGAACTGGAGCAGCTGCACCAGCGAGCCCACGCTCACCGCCTCCTCGACCAGGGCGGTGAGGAGGTGGGGGGCCGACACCGCCACGTCCACGCCCCAGCTCTCGTTGAACAGCCACTGGTTCTTCGGGTGGTTCACCCGGGCCACGACCCTCGGGACGGCGAACTCCTGCTTCGACAGCAGCGAGATCACCAGGTTGACCTGGTCGAGGCCGGTGGCCGCCACGACCACCTCGACGTCGGCCAGCCCGCTCTCGTGCAGGGAGGACAGCTCGCAGGCGTCGGCCACGAACCACCTCACCTGAAGGCGCTCTGACGCCCGGGCCACCAGGTCGGGGTCCTTCTCGATCACCAGGACGTCGTGACCGTTGGCGAGCAGGTCGGAGGCGATGTAGCTGCCGACCTTGCCGGCTCCGCATATGGCGACCTTCATGCGTGCGCTCCTCCCTCGCTGAGGCGGGTCTCTAGCGCCTCGATCCGCTCCTTGCGCACGGCGACGTGCAGGATGTCGCCCTCCTGGCCCACCAGCTCGCCGTCGGCCAGCCGCGTGCCGCCGGCCCGTTGGATGGCCACCAGCCGCCAACCCTCGCCCTCCAGCTTGGACAGCCGGTGGCCGCACCAGGCATCGGGCACCCTCACCTCGAGGAGGCTGACCGAGCCGCTGACATCCACCCAGTCGACCGACCGCTGCTCGGGGGTCAGCCGGCGGATCACCTGGTCGGTGGCCCACGACACGGTGGCCACGGTAGGTATCCCGAGGCGCTGGTAGACAGCAGCACGCCGGGGGTCATAGATGCGGGCGACCACGTTGGGCACCTCGTAGGTCTCGCGGGCGATGCGGGCCGTGACGATGTTGGTGTTGTCGCCGTTCGTCACGGCCGCCAAGGCATCGGCCTGGCGTATGCCAGCTTTCTCCAGGGTGTCGCGGTCGAAGCCGAAGCCGACCACCGGCTGGCCCGTCCATCTGTCGGGGAGGCGCCGGAACGAGAGTCGGTTCTTGTCGATGATCGAGACGGCGTGGCCGCCCGCCTGGAGGTCGACGGCGAGCTCGCGCCCGACGCGGCCGCAGCCCACCACGATGACGCGCATGGGCCGTAGTCAAGACTCGCTCACCCCCCGGTTGCAACCTGGCCGGAGCCATAGGGTGGCGCCGTGAGCGTCGTGAAGCGTGTCCTGGTCGGCCGACCGCTGGCCACGAGCGAGTCGGAGCACCAGCGCATCCCCAAGGTCATAGCCCTGGCTGTGTTCTCATCCGACGCCATCTCCTCCACGGCCTACGCCGCCGAGGAGATCCTCTTCGTCACTGCCCTCGGCGGCTCCAGCCTGGACAAGGGCCTTTCGGTGCTGGTGCCGATCGCCATCGCCGTCGCCATCTTGCTCACCATCGTCGTCGTCAGCTACCGCCAGACGATCTTCGCCTACCCGAGCGGCGGCGGCTCCTACGTGGTGTCACGCGAGAACCTGGGGGAGAAGCCGAGCCTGCTGGCCGGCGCGTCGCTGCTGATCGACTACATCCTCACCGTCGCCGTCTCGGTCTCCGCCGGCGTGGCCGCCATCGTCTCGATCCCGGCCTTCAAGGGGCTGGCCGAGCGACGGGTGCTGATCGGCCTGGTGCTGATCGCCCTCATCACCGTCGTGAACCTGCGGGGCGTCAAGGAATCCGGCAAGTTCTTCGCCGGCCCCACCTACGTCTACATCGTCATCCTCACCCTCCTCGTCGTGTGGGGCCTCTCGCAGGTGTTCTTCGGCGACGTCGGCCACATCAAGTTCGATCCCGCGACCTTCGAGGGGGCCCGGGAGGCCGGCGGCAACCTGAGCCTGTTCCTCATCCTGAAGGGGTTCTCCTCCGGAGCGGTGGCCCTGACCGGCGTGGAGGCCATCTCCAACGGGGTCCCCGCCTTCCGCCGCAAGGAGTCGAAGAACGCGGCCGCCACGCTGGTGGCCATGGGCCTCATCCTCGGCACGCTGTTCTTCGGTACGGCGGTCCTGGCCCACCACCTGCGGCCCTTCCCGAGCAAGACCCAGACGGTGTTCTCCCAGATGGGCCTGTTCGTGTTCGGCAAGGGGCCGCTCTACCTGATCCTCCAGTTCGCCACCGCCGGCATCCTGACGCTGGCGGCTAACACTGCCTACGCCGACTTCCCCCGTCTCTCGTCCCTCATCGCCAAGGACGGCTACCTGCCCCGCCAGTTCGCCAACCGCGGCGACCGCCTCGTCTTCTCCAACGGGATCGTCTTCCTGGCCGTGGCCGCCGGGGTCCTCCTCGTGGCCTTCGGCGGCAAGACCAACGCCCTCATCCCGCTGTACGCCATCGGCGTGTTCACCTCCTTCACGCTCAGCCAGATGGGCATGGTCCGCCACCACCAGCGGGTCCGGGAGCCCCGGTGGCGGCTGAACGCCACGATCAACGGCGTCGGCGCCGTCGCCACCTTCGTCGTGCTGCTGATCGTCGCCAGCACCAAGTTCACGAGCGGGGCCTGGGTGCCGATCGTCGTCGTGCCGGTGGTCATGACGGGCTTCGTCTTCGTGGCCAAGCACTACCGCAACATGCACTCGGCGCTGGACCTTGATCCTGGTGACGTGCGGCCCCGGGCGGTGAACCACACGGTGGTCGTCCTGGTGTCGCGCCTGCACAAAGGGGTGCTCCGCTCGCTCGAGTACGCCAAGAGCATGCGTCCCACCCACCTGGCTGCGGTACACGTCGCTGACGACGAGGAGACGACCGAGGCGCTGCAGCGCCAGTGGGTCGATCTTGGGCTGGAGATCCCGCTCGAGTCGCTGAACTCGCCCTACCGTGACCTGGTCAGCCCGATCGTCGCCTTCCTCGACGAGCTTGAGGACCGCTGGGACGACGACACCGTCACGGTGCTGATACCGGAGTTCGTGGTGGACCACTGGTACGAGAACATCCTCCACAACCAGACGGCGCTGACGCTGAAGCTCGCTCTGCTCCAACGGCCGAACACCGTCGTCACCTCCGTGCCCTACCACGTAAGCCGCCGGGACCTGGCCCGGGCGGCGGCCCGGATCGAGGCGCTGGCCCAGCCGGCCGGGGCGCCCGTCGGCGTGGCCCAGGAGGGCGCCGACGCCGAGGGCGACCCCGGCGGGTAGCGGTTCAGCCGGGGCTAGGGCG
Source organism: Acidimicrobiales bacterium (assembly GCA_038253125.1). Classification (GTDB taxonomy): domain Bacteria; phylum Actinomycetota; class Acidimicrobiia; order Acidimicrobiales; family JAUJNH01; genus JAUJNH01. The sequence goes on along the minus strand of JBBSHM010000013.1, from coordinate 14,775 downwards.
TGCGCAGCGTGGCGGTGTCGACGCCGACCGACCCTCCGAGGCCGATCTCGGCGGCGACGTCGAACGAGCCCTCCTGGTGGCGGACGTCGTAGGTGCGGACCTGCGGTGCCACCCCTTCGACGGCGTCGGACAGGGCGCGGATGTCCTCCTCGTCCGGTGGTCGTCCGCTGGCGGCGGTGCCGGCCACCCGTTCGGCGCGGGCCCGCAGCTCGGGCGTCACCGCCAGGTTCCACCGCTTCTCCACCAGCGTGGCCTCACGGTTCCCGGCCTCGAGCACGGGCATGCCGTGGCGGCCCCGGTCGATCTCCTCGCTCGTGGTCAGGCTCAGCTTGGAGACCTGTCCCGCCGGGTCGAGCTCGACACCGACCGCCAACGCCCCGGCTCCGCCGACACCGGCCACGCCCTGGAGGGCCGCCTGGCCGGATCCCCTGAGTGAGACGATCAGACGCTGGCCTCCGTCGGCCAGCACGGTGACCTCGTTGCGCACGGTCAGCGTGCCGGTCATCCCTGAGGCCACTACGGGCGAGGTGGCGGTGCCAGCCAGCGAGGCCATCGAACCGATCGTGACCTCGGTGGGCGGGGGCGGCACGAAGCTCGAGCGGCCGACAAGGGCGTTCAGCGCCGATCCGGCGACGAGGACCGTGGAGGCCGAGAGGGCGGCGATCAGCAGCTCGGCGTCGTGTCTGGAGGGCACGGCCCAGCGCTGGGTCGCCTCCAGCCCGGTCGCCGCGGTGGCCATGGCGCCCGCCCCGTTCAGCTGACCACCGAAGGACGCCGCGGCCTGAGCCGCCGACTTCAGCTCGACCACGTAGAAGGTGGTGCCGTCCGGCCTCTCGACCAGCCGGACGCTCAGGGCGCCCGTCTCCCCGAGCGCCTCCAGCGACAGGCCGGCCGACATCGCCTCGCGCCTCAGGTCGACGCCACCGCCACCGCCGTCCGGCAGGACCACGGGCCGCTCGCCCCGCGCCAGCGCCGCCCCACCGACGCTCAACAGGGTGGCCACCCCGGCCAGCTCGAGGGCCTCGCCAGCCAGGCGCAGCTGGAGGGAAGCCGCCTCGTAGGCGGCGGCGACGGTGCCGAGACCGGCGCTCGGGCTGGCCACCACGGCCGCCATGGCGCTCTCCACCGCGCCGGCCTGCACCGGTGCGAACGGAGTCGCCGCCATGACGGTGGTGGCGGCCGGCCCCAGGGCGGCGACGAGGTCACCGCCGACGTTGTCGGTGCGCAGCGCCACCTCGTACAGGGCGGAGGAGGCGGCCAGCACCGCCGTCGGCTCCCCGCCCACCAGCAACCCGTCCTCGCTCACAGCGGTTGCCACCGGAGGATCTCCTCGCCGAGGGAGCGCCAGACGGGATCGTCCGACGCAGGCAGGCCCTGGAGCCGCACGGTGATCGACCGCAGGACCTGCTCGACCTGGTTGACCAGGCCCTGAGCCGCCCGCAGGGCCCCGTTGGGATCGCCCGTGGCCAGGTCAAAGGCGATGGTGACCAGGCTGCGGGCGGCCGTAGCCACCTCCTCGGCGGCGCGGGCGGCCAGCGCCTGAGCTCGGGCCAGAAGCTCTTCGAGGTGCTGTCTGGCCCGGGCCGCCAGCAGGGCCAGCTGCTCAAGCTCACGCTCGACGGCGCCGGCCAGCTCGCGCAGCGCCCGGGCCAGCTCCCGCTCGGCCTCGGCCTGACGCCGACCGCTGCTGACCGCGGCGTCGGCCAGGGCCAGCACCCGCTCGCGGCGCAGCCCCTTCCAGGCGATGGCGCCAAGCTGGCGGTTGACGTTGGCGCCGTCAGCCTCGACGTCGGCGGCGGTTCGCTCGACGGCGGCGGCAGCAGCCTGCAGAGTTCGAAGATCGGGTCGGATGGCCATAGCATGAGACTACACGAGAAGCTCCATCGGGGGGAAGGCGGTCTTGCGGTTTTGGGCGGGGAAAAACTAGGGTGCGGCCGGCTGAAACCGATGGAAGCGACCCTTTCGAAATCCGAGCGCGAGACCCTGAAGGCCGTGTACCGGCTGACCGTTCCCCGCAGCGGTGACCCGCGCCCGGCCCACACCGGCGACCTCGCCGATGCCCTCGGCGTCAGCCCCGGAACCGTGACGGCCACGCTCAAGCGCCTGGCCAAGCGCGAGCTGGCCGATCACACCCCCTACAAAGGGGTCGAGCTGACCGACCTCGGGCGGCGCATGGCTGTCGGGGTGATCCGCCGCCACCGGGTGGTGGAGCGCTTCCTGTCCGACATGCTCGGCTACGCCTGGAATGAGGCCGACCGCCTGGCGCCCTCGTTCGAGCACGACCTTCCGGACGAGGTGCTCGAGCGGCTCTTCGTGGCGCTCCACCGACCGGCGACCTGCCCCCACGGCTTTCCCATCCCCGAGCCCGAGGTCAGCGAGATCCAGTCGATGCCGCCGCTCTACAGCCTCGAGCCCGGCGACGTGGCCGTGGTCGCCGTGCCCGGCTCCATGGATCAGGACGTCATCGACTTCCTGGAGACGCTCGGGCTGCGACCCGGGGTCGTCATCGAGGTCCGCGAGAAGCATCCCTTCGACGGCCCGCTGGTGCTCCTGGTAGACGGCTCGGCCCGCACCATCAGCCACCGGGTGGCCCAGCAGATCTACGTCCGGCCCTTCACCCCCCCGAGTACCCAGGTACCGGCGACAGACACTCCACAGGAGGAGCGAAGCGCATGAGCCTTCCCGCATTGATGGCCGCCGAGGGCGGCTACCAGGAGTTCGTCCTGCGAGGAGGCGAGTTCGCCATCCTCGCCTTCTCCGGCATCTCGGCCGTCCTGGCGCTCGGCGTCGGCGTCCTGCTCATGAAGGACGTCCTGGCCGCCGACCAGGGCACGCCGAAGATGATCGAGATCGCCCTGGCCATCCAGGAGGGCGCCCTTGCCTACCTGAAGCGTCAGTTCAAGACGATCGCCGTGATCCTGGTGCCGCTGGCCGCCATCGTGTTCCTCACCTCGACCAAGGTCGTGAGGGCCGACGGCCAGACGGCGCTCAGCTTCGTCCAGTCGGGCCTGTTCCGGACGCTGGCGTTCATTGCCGGCGGGGTCCTCTCCGGGCTCACCGGGTTCATCGGCATGAGCCTGGCCACCCGGGGCAACGTCCGTACGGCGGCGGCGGCCAAGAGCGGCAGCCTGCCGGCGGCCCTCAAGGTGGCGTTCCGGACCGGTGGCATCGCCGGGATGTTCACCGTCGGCCTCGGCCTGCTCGGGGCCACCACCATCATCCTCATCTTCCAGAACACCAGCTCGGCCATCCTGGTCGGCTTCGGGTTCGGCGGCTCGCTCCTGGCCCTGTTCCTGCGGGTGGGCGGCGGCATCTTCACCAAGGCGGCCGACGTGGGCGCCGACCTGGTGGGCAAGGTCGAGGCCGGGATCCCCGAGGACGACCCCCGCAACCCCGCCACCATCGCCGACAACGTCGGCGACAACGTGGGCGACTGCGCCGGCATGGCCGCCGACCTGTTCGAGTCCTACGAGGTGACCCTGGTGGCCTCGATCATCCTCGGCGTGCCCGCCTTCGCCTCGATCGGGGCCAACCCGGCGCTCGGCCTGGTGTTCCCGCTGGCCGCCCGGGCCGTCGGAGTCGTCGCCTCCATCGCCGGGGTGTACGCGGTGAAGGCCAAGGAGGGTGAGACGAACGCCCTGAAGCCGATCAACCGGGGCTTCCTCACCGCCGGCATCATCACCGTGGTGGGCACGTTCCTGCTCGGCCTGTTCTACGTGGGCAACTCTGCCGACAAGGTCGTCGACGGCGTCAAGGTCGGCCAGTACACCGCCAACCAGGGCTGGAAGTGCTTCGGGGCCGTGGTCATCGGGCTGGTCCTGGCCCAGGGCGTCAGTCGCCTCACCGAGTACTTCACCGGCACCGAGTACGGCCCGGTGCAGGAGATCGCTGAGTCCACCCGCACCGGCCCCGCCACCGTCGTGCTGTCGGGTACGTCGTCCGGCCTCGAGTCCTCGGTGTACGCCATCCTGGCCATCGCCGCCGCTCTCGGCGTGGCCCTGGTCCTCGGCGCCGGCAACCTGCAGTTCTCGCTCTACCTCGTGGCCCTGACCGGCATGGGGATGCTCGCCACCACGGGGGTCATCGTGTCCGAGGACACCTTCGGCCCCGTGGCCGACAACGCCGCCGGGATCGCCGAGATGTCCGGTGAGTTCGAAGGCGAGCCCGAGCGGATCATGGTCGCCCTCGACGCCGTGGGCAACACCACCAAGGCGGTCACCAAGGGCTTCGCCATCGGGTCGGCCGTCATCGCCTCGGTGGCCATCTTCGCCTCGTTCATCGAGTCCGCCGGCAGCGAGCTCGACATCCGCTACACCGAGGCCTTCAAGCCCGCCGGACACATGATCGGTGACGTCGTGACCGGCGCCGACCTCTTCCGGCACCCGCTCACCCAGGTCAACGTGGCCGACCCGAAGACGTTCATCGGCCTGCTGCTCGGCGGGTCGGTCGTCTTCCTCTTCAGCGCCCTGGCCATCCGGGCCGTCGGCCGCACCGCCGGCGTGGTGGTGCAGGAGGTCAGGCGCCAGTTCGCCGACGGCCAGATCATGGCCGGCACCAAGCGCCCGGACTACGGCCCGGTCATCGACATCTGCACGACCGCATCCCTCCGGGAGCTGGCCACCCCCGCCCTGCTGGCCGTGCTCAGCCCGGTCATCGTCGGCTTCGGCATCAACTTCCTGGCCCTCGGCGCCTTCCTGGCCGCCGTCATCCTCACCGGCCAGCTGATGGCCAACTACCTGTCGAACGCCGGCGGGGCGTGGGACAACGCCAAGAAGTACATCGAGGACGGCCACGAGGGCGGCAAGGGCTCCAAGGCCCACGAGGCGGCCGTGATCGGCGACACCGTCGGCGACCCGTTCAAGGACACTGCCGGACCGGCCCTGAACCCTCTCATCAAGGTCATGAACCTGGTGAGCCTGCTGATCCTGCCGGCCATCATCAACCTGCGGGACAACGATCCCGCCCGCTACAGCATCGCCGGCCTGGCCACCGTCGTGCTCATCGCCGCCGTGGCGTTCTCCAAGCGCAAGGCGGCGGCCATGGGTGAGGAGGGCGGCATCCCGGCCGCCTCGCACCAGCAGCCCGCCGCCGTGGCCGGCGCCCCCACCGACGTGGCCGCGGCGGCGGACGACGGCGCTCTGGTCGAGCGCACGCTGGACGAGGCGCTGCAGGACATCGTCGAGGAGGCGGCCGAGCAGGCTGACCCCAAGGTCGTGCTGATGTCGGCCTACGACGCCGTCATCGCCGACGTCGCCCTCAAGGACAGGGAGCTGGCCACCAGCCTGAAGCGCAAGCGGGGCGCCATCAACCGCCGCCGCTGAGGGCGGGTCACGGTGGCGGCAGGTTCTCCGGGCTGACCCGGCGGCCCACGATGACGTCGTTGACGTCGCTCATCACCTTGAAGCCGCCGCCGGGGCTGGTCAGACGGGCCAGCAAGTCCCGATCACGCTGACCCAGGGCGCTGCGCTCGATCACGAACCAGTCGACGGTGGCGGGGTCGCCCACCTCGTTCCCGCTGGGCCCGTAGTTCGAGGACAGCCAGGGGTTCGGGAACTCATAGACGACGGGGCGGTGGGTGAAGTGGGTGACGATGTTGTAGCTGGCCGACACCCGGCCGAGGGGCGGCACCGTGGCCAGGGCCCGGTCCAGCTCGGCCACGTTGTGGCGGGGATGATCGCTCCACACCCCCGACCGGAAGTCGCGGCTGTAGGGGGCCAGCCCCCACACCCGGCTGCCGACGAGGGCGCAGGCCACCAGCCACAGCGCCGCCGCCCGGAGCAGGGCGGGTCGGCGCCGCAGCAGGGCCATGCCCTCGGCCACGCCGATGAACAGCCCGACGATCGGCAGCGACGCGTACTGGCTCTTTATCGTCGCGCCGTTCTGCACCTCGACCAGCAGGTTCACGCCCAGCTGGGGGCCGGCGACGAGCAGGCCGAGCGGGCCGAGCAGGGGCAGGACGAAGCCGGCCGGGCCCAGCATCTTGAGGGCGTAGTCGGGGTTGCGGGGCCGGGCAAGGAGGCCGAGAGCCCGGGACGGGTGCACGACAAGGTTGCGGAGGATCTCCCGGAGCGAGCCGCCCAGGGTGGGGAAGTACGACTCGTAGAAGGCCGGGGCGTGGTCGTTGCGCAGGGGGATCACGAGCTTGCTGGCGACGAGGAACCAGGCGGCGCCGGCCGCCGCCGTCAGCAGCCCCGGGCGCCGCTGGCCCCGGATGCCCATGATCGCCCCGAGCACCAAGATGGCCAGGGCCACGTCCTCCTTGCAGGCCATGGCCACGACGCAGGCCAGGGCGAACCACCGCCAACGTCCGCGGCGGGCCAGCCACCAGGCGAACAGCAGCGGGGTGATGGCCATGGAATCGGGGTGGTACAGCCACCACGTCACCCACTGCACCGCCGGGTGGAGCAGGTAGGCGACAGGCACGGCCAACGCCAGCCACGCCCCCGCCACCTTGCCTCCGGAGCCGGCGGGGGCGATGAGGCGGTCACGGGTGATGAGCCACAGGGGGATGGCGCCGGCGGCCACCCAGGACGTGTGGACCAGGGTGACGGCTTGCACGCCGCCGCCCAGCCGGTAGATCGGGGCGAAGAGGTAGCCGATCAGGGCGACGTGGTGGCCCCAGTAGTCCATGCCCCGGATGGTCATGAACGGGTCTCGGCCCTGGGAGAGCAGCCACATGCCCTGGTCGTAGATGCCGGTGTCGAAGCCGAGGGACCCCCAGTTGGCGTGCTGGCGCCAGGTCAGGTGCGCGAAGACGCCGACGTAGAGGGCCACCATGGCGGCCAGCACGACCGGGGGGCCGACCCGGTCGACGTCGGCCGAGGTCGGGCGCGCCAGCCTGATCCCGCGTCGGGAGGCGCTCGCCACGGCCACGGCCGGCATCGTGTCAGATCGGCCCGGGTTGACGACGGCGCCCGGCTCTGCGAAAGGTTGTAGCCCCATGGCCAAGCCGCTCGTCATCGTCGAGTCGCCCACAAAGGCGAGGAAGATCGCCGAGTTCCTCGGACGCGACTACGCCGTCGAGGCCTCGGTCGGCCACATCCGCGACCTGCCCCACGGCGCCGCCGAGGTGCCCGCCGCCTACAAGAAGGAACCGTGGGCCCGCCTCGGCGTCGACGTCGACAACGACTTCAAGCCCCTGTACATCGTGCCGAAGGAGAAGAAGGAGCAGGTCCGCAAGCTGAAGGACCTGCTGAAGAACGCCGACCTCGTCTACCTCGCCACTGACGAGGACCGTGAGGGCGAGTCGATCTCCTGGCACCTGTGCCAGGTGCTGAACCCCCGCGTCCCGGTCAAGCGGATGGTGTTCCACGAGATCACCAAAAAGGCCATCGAGCAGGCCGTGGCCAGCTGCCGTGACGTCGACGTGCCCCTGGTCGACGCCCAGGAGACCCGACGCATCCTCGACCGCCTCTACGGCTACGAGATCAGCCCCGTCCTGTGGAAGAAGGTGCTGCCCAAGCTCTCGGCCGGCCGGGTGCAGTCGGTGGCCACCCGGATCGTCGTCGAGCGTGAGCGCGAGCGGATGGCCTTCCGAACCGCCGGCTACTGGGGCCTCGACGCCAAGCTGACCGCCGACGACCTTTCGGAGCGGGGAACACCGGACCCGGGCGGCCCATCACAGCGGGGGACTCAGCGATTCCCGGCCGGGCTGGTGGGCATCGACGGCACCAAGGTGGCGACCGGTCGGGACTTCGATCAGCAGGGGGTGTTGAAGGCGGGCGTGGCGGTGCTGGACGAAGCGGCGGCCCGCAGCCTGGCCACGGCCGTGGCCGACCGGCCCTTCACGGTCCGCACGGTGGAGGAGAAGCCGTACCGGTCATCGCCCAAGGCGCCGTTCATCACCTCAACCCTCCAGCAGGAGGCGGGCCGCAAGCTGCGGTTCACGTCGAAGCGGGCCATGCAGGTGGCCCAGCGCCTGTACGAGAACGGCTACATCACCTACATGCGGACCGACTCGACGGCCCTGTCGGTCGAAGCCGTCGCCGCCGCCCGCAGCCAGGCCGCCTCGATGTACGGGCCTGAGTACGTGCCGGCCCAGCCCCGCAGCTACGCCAAGAAGGTGAAGAACGCCCAGGAGGCCCACGAGGCCATCCGCCCCGCCGGTGACACCTTCCGCCGGCCCGACGAGGTGCGGGGCGAGGTCGGTCCTGACGAGGCGGCGCTGTACGACCTGATCTGGAAGCGCACGCTGGCCTCGCAGATGGCCGACGCCACCGGCAGCACCGTCAGCGTCCGCCTGGCCGCTGAGACCGGGGAGGCCACCCCCCGCACCACCGAGTGGTCGTCGTCGGGCCGCACCATCAGCTTCCCCGGCTACATGCGGGCCTACGTCGAGGGCTCGGACGACCCTGAGGCCAAGCTGGAGGACCGCCAGGTCCTGTTGCCACCGCTGCGCCAGGGCCAGGGCGTGGCCGCCGAGACGGTGGAGGCCAGCGGGCACCAGACTCAGCCGCCGTCCCGCTACACCGAGGCCAGCCTGGTGGCCAAGCTCGAGGAGCTCGGGGTGGGCCGCCCGTCGACGTACGCCTCGATCCTGGAGACGATCCAGTACCGCGACTACGTGTGGAAGAAGGCCAGCGCCCTGGTCCCCACGTGGACCGCCTTCGCCGTGGTGAACCTCATGGAGCGCCACTTCCCCCATCTGGTCGACTACTCCTTCACGGCCAAGCTGGAGGACGACCTCGACGCCATCGCCTCGAAGGAGGCCGAGCGGGTGCCGTGGCTCACCCAGTTCTACTTCGGCTCTGCGAACGGCGCCGGGAACGGGGCTAAGACCGGCGAAGGGGCCCGTCCGGGCCTGAAGGAGCTGGTGTCGAGCCGGCTGAGCGACATCGACCCGCGGGCCGTGAACTCGATCCCCGTAGGCGACGGCATCGTGGTGCGGGTGGGCCGCTACGGCCCGTACCTCGAGCGTGAGAGCACCGCCGAGCGGGCGTCCCTCCCGACCGACATCGCCCCCGACGAGCTGACGACCGAACGGGCCCAGCAGCTTCTGGCCCTCGGGAACCGTGAGGACGAGCCGCTCGGGGTGGATCCGGAGAGCGGCCTGGACGTGTACGTGAAGACGGGGCGCTTCGGCGCCTACGTGCAGCTGGGCGAGCAGCCCGAGGACATCGAAGGGAGCGGCAAGGCGGCCAAGGCGGCGAAGGCGGCCCAGGTGAAGCCCAAGCGGGCCTCGCTGTTCAAGAACATGCATCCCGACGAGGTCACCCTGGAGCAGGCCCGACAGCTGCTGTCGCTGCCCCGGGTGCTCGGCGTCGACCCGTCCACCGGCGAGGAGATCACCGCCCAGAACGGGCGCTTCGGGCCCTACCTCAAGCGGGGCACCGACAGCCGCTCGCTGCAGTCGGAGGAGCAGCTGCTCACCATTGGCCTGGACGACGCGTTGGCCGCCTACGCCAAGCCGAAGTACGGCAAGGGCAGCCGGGCGGCCACGCCGCCCGTCCGGGAGATCGGCCCTGACCCGGTCACGGCCGCCCCGATTGTGGTGAAGGAGGGCCAGTACGGGACCTACCTGACCGACGGCGAGACGAACGTGACCGTCAAGGAGGGATGGGAGACACTCACCCTCGAGCAGGCCGGGAAGCTGCTGGCCGAGAAGCGGGCGGCCGGCCCGTCGAAGAAGCGCCAGACAAAGCGGCGCAAGCCCTAGCCTTTGCTTCGTGGTCGACCCGGCGCGCCTGGCTGAGGGCCGGGCGGCCGAGGGCTCGGCGCCCGGGGACGGGAGGGCCGATGCGCCGACCGAGGAGATGCTCGCGGCACGGCGGGTCCGCGCCCCCGCCGCCGATGCTGATGTCGCCGGGCGTAGCTCGGTCACCCGGCTGTTCGCCTCGCGGATCTACTTTCGGCTGTGGCTGGCCCAGTTCTCCTCGAGCCTCGGTGACTGGATCGGCTTCGTCGCCATCACCGCCCTGAGCAACCGCATTGCCGGCACGAACGGCGTGGCGCTGGTGCTGTCGGCCCGCCTGGTGCCCGGCTTCTTCCTCGGCTCGGTGGGCGGCGTGCTGGCCGACCGGTTCGACCGCAAGAAGCTGATGGTGGCCTGCGACATCGGCCGGGGGCTGGTGGTGGGACTGCTGCCGTTCGTCCACAACCTGCCCATGCTGTTCCTGGCCAACCTGTTGCTCGAGGCCCTGACCCTGCTGTGGAGCCCGGCCAAGGAGGCCACCGTCCCCAACCTGGTGAGCGAGGAGCAGCTGCCCAAGGTCAACTCGCTGAGCCTGGCCGCCGCCTACGGCACCTTCCCGCTCGGCGCCGGAGCGTTCACGGCCCTCGCCGCCGTGGCCGCCTACCTCGGCCGGTTCGGCGCCCTCTCGGCCTTGAAGGTGAACCAGGAGAACCTGGCCATCTGGACCGACACCCTCACGTTCCTCCTGTCGGCCTACCTGATCTCCACGCTGGCCATCCCCAAGCGCGACCGGCACCTCAGCACCGGGAAGATCGACTTCGGCCAGGGGCTGCGCGACGTGAGTGAGGGCTGGCACTTCATCGGCCACAACGCCGTGGTGCGCTCGGTGATGGTGGCGCTGTCCTGTGGGCTGGTGGGCGGCGGCATGGTGGTGCCCCTGGGTCCCGACTTCGCCCGCGACGTCCTGGGCGGCGGCCCCCGGGCATTCGGTGCCCTCATCACCGCTATGGGGGTTGGTGTCGCCGCCGGGGTGATCGGGGTCAGCGCCGTGCAGAAGCATCTGCGGCCCGAGCGGGTCTTCGTGCAGGCCACCCTGCTGGCCGGTGGGTCCCTGGTGGCCGCCGCCAGCATGTGGACGCTGACGCCGGCGCTGCTGCTCGTCGGTTTGCTCGGCGTCGGGGCCGGCGCCGTCTACGTGTTCGGCTTCTCTCTGATCCAGGCCCACACCGAGGACGACCTGCGGGGCCGCATCTTCTCGGCTCTCTACGCGTCGGTGCGGCTCTGCCTGCTCCTATCGTTCGTCCTCGGGCCGCTGCTGGCCAGCCTGCTCGACCGCCTGTCCGTCGGCCTGCTCAACCGCCGCATCGGCATCGGCAGCTGGGACGTGTCGCTGGCCGGCTCGCGCCTGACCCTGTGGCTGGCCGGGGCCATCATCCTCGGCGCCGGTCTGCTGGCCCGGCGTTCCCTTCGGGCCGATGCCCGCCGCCCCGCCCCGTGAGGGGGCGGTTCCTCGCCATCGAGGGAGGCGACGCCACCGGCAAGTCCACCCAGGCCCGCCTGCTATCCGACTGGTTGGGAGCTCTGCTCACCCGCGAGCCCGGTGGAACCGCGGTGGGAGAGAAGGTGCGCAACCTGGTGCTAGACCCGGCTCTGCCGGTGTCGCCCCGCTCCGAGGCGCTGCTGATGGCGGCGGCCCGGGCCCAGCACGTGGCCCAGGTGATCGAGCCGGCGCTGGCGTCCGGTCGTACGGTAGTGACCGACCGGTTCACCGGGTCGTCTCTGGCCTACCAGGGGTTCGGTCGGGGCCTGAATGTGGCCGAGGTGGCGGCCCTGTCGGCCTTTGCCGCTGACGGCCTCCAGCCCGACCTTGTGGTGCTCCTAGAGCTGCCCCTCGACGTGGCCGCCGCCCGCCTAGGCAGCCAGCCCGACCGCCTGGAGCGAGAGGGGGCCCCGTTCCACGCCCGGGTGGCCGCCGGCTTCCGCCAGCTCGCCGCCGCCGACCCCGGGCATTGGGTGGAGGTCGACGCCTCGGGTTCGATTGACGAGGTGGCGGCCCGGGTGTGGGCGGCGGTGGACCGGCTGCCCTGACAGCGTCGCCGTGACTGCTGGAGCGGTGCCGGACGGCTCAGCTGTCGAGCCGGGTTGCGGCGTTGGCGCCCGCAGGCCCCCTTCACGCCTGTCGATCGGCCAAGTAGTCACCGTCCGGAGAGAGGTGGTAGCCCGGGGAGGTGACCGACGTGACCTCAGGCCCGGTCGAGGCTCTCTTCGCCGACGTGCCGGGGCAGGAGCGGGCGGTGGCCGAGCTGGTGGCCGCGGCGCGCCGGCCGTCGCACGCCTACCTGCTGGTCGGGCCGCATGGCACCGGGGGCCGGGAGGCGGCCGCCGCCTTTGCCGCCGCCCTGGTGGGCGGCGCCGACGATCCGGACGTCGCCAGGCGGGCCCGCGCCTTCGCCCATCCCGACGTCCGCCTCTTCGAGCGCGAAGGGGCCTCGCTGTCCATCGGCGACGCCCGTGACATCACCCGGCTGGCCTACCGGGCACCGGTCGAGGCCGACCGCATGGTCGTGGTCGTCCCCGACCTGCACCTGGTACGGGACAGCGGGCCGGCGCTGCTCAAGACCATCGAGGAACCTCCCCCCGGCATCCACTTCGTCCTGCTCGCCGACCTCGTGCCGCCCGAGCTGGTCACCATCGCCAGCCGCTGCGTGGTGGTGGACCTCGACCCGCTGGCCGAGGAGGTCATCGTCGCCGCCCTCATGGCCGACGGGGTGGAGCCGGAGGCAGCTGGGTTCGCCGGCGCTGCCGCTGGCGGCCGTCTGGACCGGGCCCGCCTGCTGGCCGGCGACGCCGGGTTCGCCTCCCGCCAGGCCTTCTGGCGCCGCCTGCCTGACGCCCTCGACGGCACGGGAGCAACCGTGGCTTCGCTGGTCGACGAGCTGCAGCTTCAGGTGGAGTCGATCCTGGGGCCGCTGGCCGTGCGTCAGGCGGCCGAGCTGGCCGAGCTGGACCGCCTGGATGACATCGCCGGACGCAAGCGGGGGCGCAAGGAGGTGGAGGACCGCCACAAGCGGGAGGTGCGCCGGGTGCGGACCGACGAGTTGCAGGCCGGGCTGTCCACCCTGGCCGGCGCCTACCGGGACCGCCTGGCCGTCGGCCGGGCCGGGACGGCCTGCTTCACCGCCATCCGGGACGCCGCCGAGCACCTGGTGCGCAACCCGAACGAGGCCCTCCTCCTGTCGGCTCTCCTGCTGCGCCTGTCGCCCCCGGTCTGACCCGGACCCGACCAGCGGCCGGCACGCCCTCTCTCGGTCTCCTCAGAGGGCCTCGGGGCCCCGCTCGCCCGTCCGTATGCGCACAACCTGCTCGACCCCGGTCACCCAGATCTTCCCGTCGCCGATCTTGCCGGTGCGGGCGGCGTCGATCACCGCGTCCATCAGCCGGTCGACGTCGGCGTCGTCGACCAGAAGCTCGACGCGCACCTTCGGGACGAAGTCGATGGTGTACTCGGCGCCCCGGTAGACCTCGGTGTGGCCCCGCTGGCGGCCGAAGCCCTGGACCTCGGACACGGTCACGCCGGTGGCGCCGGCGTCCTTCAGGGCCTGCTTCACGTCGTCGATCTTGAACGGCTTCACGATGGCTGTTATGAGACGCATCAGCTAGAGCCTCCCCATGCTCCCGAGCTCGGTCAGGTTGTAGCCGGTCTCGGCGTGCTGTGTGGTGTCGAGGCCGGCGGCTTCATCGTCGGGCTCGACCCGCAGGCCCACCGTGGCCTGCACCACCTTGGCGATCACGAACGTCATGAAGCCCGAGAAGGCCAGCGTGGCCGCCACGGCCACCAGCTGCTTGCCCAGCAGGCTGGCGCCGCCGGCGTTCAGCAGGCCGTTGGCGCCGGCCGGGTTCACCGCCTTGTCGGCGAACACCCCGAGCAGCAGCGATCCCAGGATCCCGCCCACCAGGTGGACTCCGACCACGTCGAGGGCGTCGTCGTAGCCGTACCGGGTCTTGAGCCTGATGGCCAGGAGGCAGATGACGCCGGCGGCGCCGCCCACGGCGATCGCCGGGAGGGCCGTCACGAAGCCGGCGCACGGGGTGATGGCCACGAGCCCGGCGACGGCACCGGACGCGGCGCCGAGCGTGGTGGCGTGGCCGTCCCGGAGCTTCTCGACCAGCAGCCAGCTGCACATGCCGGCGGCGGCCGCCACGTGGGTGTTGAGCAGGGCCTGGGCGGCCAGCCCGTTGGCGGCCAGCGCCGAGCCGGCGTTGAAGCCGAACCACCCGAACCACAAGATGCCGGTGCCGAGCATGGTGAGGGGCAGGTTGTGGGGCGGCATGGCCTCACGCGGCCAGCCCCGGCGCCTGCCGATCACGAGCACCAGCACCAGGGCGGCGACGCCAGCGTTGATGTGCACCACGGTCCCGCCGGCGAAGTCGAGGGCGCCCAGCTTGAACAGCCAGCCGCCGGGGCTGAACACCCAGTGGGCGACCGGGGCGTAGACGAACACCGACCACAGGCCGATGAACAGGACGTAGCCGGCGAACTTGAGCCGGTCGGCGGTGGCGCCGGTGATCAGCGCCGGCGTGATGATGGCGAACATCATCTGGTAGCCGATGAAAAGCAGGGGCGGGATGCTGAGGGCGGCGGCGCCGGAGAAGCCGGGCACCGCCTTGACATGGCTCAGACCCGCCAGCCCGAGGTTGCCGAGCAGCCCGCCACCCACGTCGCGGCCGAAGGCCAGGCTGGCGCCGACCACCACCCACAGGATCGTGACCAGGCCCATGCAGAAGACGTTCTGCATCAGCATGGCCAGGATGTTCTTGGCCCTGACCATCCCGCCGTAGAACAAGGCGAGGCCGGGCGTCATGAACAGCACCAGGGCGGCGCTGACCAGAACCCAGGCGGTGTTGCCGGCGTCGATCTCCGTCATGGCGTGCGCTCCTCGGACTCGGGACGAAAGGCTTCTGTCAGCATCGAGGGGCCAGATTGCGCCGCCGTTGCCTCAGTGTTTCCGGCAGATGACGCCTGCGTGCGGGCGGGGGTCCCCCGTCGCTGTGCCATGCTCGCGGCCCGCCGCCCGAGTAGCTCAGTGGCAGAGCAACGCACTCGTAATGCGTAGGTCGAGGGTTCAACTCCCTCCTCGGGCTCC
>JBBSHM010000012.1:0-41844 GCA_038253125.1 Acidimicrobiales bacterium | reverse complement strand
TGACATAGTTCTGTATTACGGTACCTTGCCGGTTCGGGTTTCCGGTACGCTGGCCGAGGTGGATCCCTCGCACTCGCCGTTCCCCTACCAGGGCCCGCTCGACCCAGCTCAGGTCGCCGGCCGGGATGAGCTTGTGCGTGATCTGGCCGAACGGCTGGTCGAGCATCGCGTCACCGTGCTGCTCGGTCCCCGCCGCTACGGCAAGACCAGCGTGCTGCGCAGGGTCCTGCACGACCTTGAGCAGGTCGGGCCTACGGCTGTCTGGGTCGACCTGTACGCGTTGACCTCGCTGGCCGACCTGGCGGCGCGCCTCGACGACGGGCTCGATGCGGTTCGGGGGCCGCTGCGCCAGGCGCTGAGCCACATCGCGGCTTCGGCCTCGGTGAACCTCGGCGCCATCAAGGCGCAGATGCGAGGCGGCGGCCGTGATCGCCCTGACCCGGCGCTCAGCGTCAGGGCCCTGCTCGAGGTGCTGGTCCGGGCGGCGGCCACCGAACCGGTCGTGGTGGCCTTCGACGAGTTCGCCGGGATCTCGAACGTGGGGGGCGCAGCCGGGATGCTCCGGACCGGGCTGCAGCACCACTACCGCAAGATCGGGCTTGTATTCGCCGGTTCAGAGCCCTCGATGATGCGCACGCTGTTCACCGCCCAGGCCGAGCCCTTCTACGGCCAGGCTGACCTGGTGGAGATCGGGCCGTTGCCGGCGCGGGCGGTGATCGAGATCGTCAGCGACGGGTTCACCGCCACCGGCCGGGACCCGGGACCCGTCGGTGACCGCATCGCCTCCTTCGCAGGCGGGCACCCCCAGCGGTCGATGCAGCTGGCCGACGCCGCATGGCGGTCGACACCCGCCGGAGCGGGCGCCGGTGACGAGACCTGGGAGGCGACGTTCGCACACGTGCGGGCGGAGGTTGCCGGCGGCCTCGAACGCCTCTACTCCGCCCTGCCAGGTGGTCAGCAGAAGGTGCTGCGGGCCCTGGCCCACGGCGGCTCGATCTACGGTCGGGCGGCCCAGGCGCTCGCCCTGTCGAAGGGAACCGCCACCTCGGCTCGCGGCGCCCTGCTCGACCACGGGCACGTCCACGAGGCTGATGGCCGCACCGTCGTGGTCGACCCGTTGCTCAGCGACTGGCTTCGCCGCCGGTTTCCCCTTTGAGGGGACCCGGCCATGATGTCGGCGTGGAGCAGAGCGCGGGGATCTCCGGGGAGATCGTGGTGCTCGTCGTCGACGACGAGGCCGATGTGCGCGCCCTGGCCCGGGTCGTCCTGGAGCTGAGCGGACATCTGGTCCGGGTCATCGAGGCGGCCGACGGGCCGGCGGCCCTGGCCGCCGCCGAACGCGAGCACGTCGACGTGGCGGTGGTCGACCAGATGATGCCGGGGCAGGACGGCCTGAGCGTGGCCGCCGCCCTCGTCGCCCGTCACCCGGCCATGACCATCGCCTTGTGCTCGGCGGCGATGGACGGCCACCTGGCCAGCCAGGCCGAGCCGCTGGGCGTGCGCTGGTTCCTGGCCAAGCACGAGCTGGTGCGCCTTCCCGACCTGCTCGACGAGCTGCGCCAGGCCTGAGACCGGTCGTCGGCGCCCGGTGGACGGTCAGCGCCTCACCAGCTCTGTGCGGCGGATCTTGCCGGAGGGGGTTCGGGGGAGCACCTGCACCAGCTCTACGGCACGAGGAGCAAACCAGGGGGGCAGCACCTCCTTCACCGCCGCCCGGAGCGCGTCGAGAGCTGGCGGCGGCCCGCCGGTCGACGGCTCGATGACGGCGACCACCACCTGACCCCACTCAGGGTCAGGGCGGCCGATCACGGCGACGTCGGCGACGCCGGGAACGAGGCGCAGGACGGTCTCGACCGTCGAGGGCCAGACCTTCTCGCCGCCGGTGAGTATCACGTCGTCGGATCGGCCGTGGACGGTGAGGAGGCCGTCGGCACCGATCTCTCCCAGGTCGCCGGTCTCCAGCCAGCCCTCGGCGTCGGTGGGGTCGTGCTCTGCGTGCCCGGTGCGGTAGCAGCGCAGGCTGGTGGGGGAGCGGATGCCGATGGCGCCTCCCGGCCCGATGCGCACCTCGACCCCGGGCAGCGGTCGCCCCTCGTAGACCACGCCGCCCATCGTCTCGGTGAGGCCGTAGGTGGCCACGGTGTTCGGCGGCCGCTCGCCCGGCATGGCCATGCCGCCGAGGAGGATGAGGCGGAAGGCCGCCGGGTCGACCCGGCGCAGCATGGTCGGCACCAGGGCGGTGAGGGTGGCCCCGCTCCTGGCCACGGCGTCAGGATCAAAGGCAGGCTGCACGACGAGCGGCGTGCCGGTGCGCAGGGCCCTGTTCACCACGCCGAAGCCGCCGGCGTGGGCCACGGGCGCGCAGCACAGCCACCTGTCAGCGTCGGCGTCGACGGCCACCGCATCGCTGGTCAGCACCCCAGCCGAGGAGAGGGCGGCGTGGGTGAGGACCACCCCCTTGGCCGCCGCCGTGGTGCCGCTGGTGGCCAGGACCGCGCCGTCGCCGTCGGCGGCCGGCTCACCTCCCGGAAGCGGTCGCCGTCCGTGCTCGTCCCACACCTCGGTCGGCCGCACCCGGTCCAGCACGGCCTGGCGGACGGCAGGCGGATAGCGCGGGTCTAGGGGGAAGACGGCGGCGCCCTCGTCCCAGAGCCGGCGGAGCACCTCGACGAAAGCGGGCCCACCGAGCGGGACTGCCACCAGGGCCGGCACCCTGGGTATCGTAGAACCCTTCGAGCGAGCACTCACACGATGGGAGCAGCGTTGCCGACCCCCGAGTTGAAGCCGAAGACCGTGCCCGACCTCTCGCCACCCCACTTCTCGCCGCCCGACTTCTCGGCCCTTCCCGCCGTGCCGGAGTGGGAGGCGGTCAAGGCCTACGGCGACATCCGCTTCGAGACGGCGGCGGCGTTCGCGGGCGACAACAGCCCGCGGCTGGCCAAGATCACCATCAACCGGCCCGAGGTGCGCAACGCCTTCCGCCCCCAGACCCTGTTCGAGCTGGCTGACGCCTTTCGCCTGGCCCAGGACGACACAACCGTCGGGGTGGTCATCCTCACCGGGCAGGGCGACCTCGCCTTCTGTTCGGGGGGCGATCAGCGCATCCGGGGCGACGACGGCTACATCGGCGACGACGAGGTGGCGCAGAAGGGGGTGGGTCGGCTCAACGTCCTCGATCTCCAGATCCAGATTCGCCGCTGCCCCAAGCCCGTGCTGGCCGCCGTCGCCGGGTACGCCATCGGCGGCGGCCATGTGCTGCACATCGTGTGCGACCTCACCATCGCCGCCGACAACGCCCGCTTCGGCCAGACCGGCCCCAAGGTCGGCAGCTTCGACGGCGGGTACGGATCGGGCCTGCTGGCCCGCATCGTCGGCCAGAAGAAGGCACGGGAGATCTGGTTCCTCTGCCGGCAGTACGACGCCGAGGAGGCCAAGGCCATGGGCCTGGTCAACGCCGTCGTGCCGGTCGAGCGCCTCGAGGCCGAGGCGGTGCAGTGGTGCCGGGAGATGCTCCAGCTCTCACCGCTGGCCCTGCGCCTGCTGAAGGCGTCGCACAACGCAGCCGACGACGGCCTGGCCGGCATCCAGCAGCTCGCCGGCGACGCCACCCTGCTCTTCTACCTGTCCGAGGAGGCGCAGGCCGGGCGCGACGCCTTCGTCAACAAGACCGGCCTCCCCTACGCTGATACCGAAATGTTCCCGCGAAGGCCGTGAATGCGGTGACGAACGCGTGGGTGGTGGGGGCGCGACCCCGGACCCTGCCGGCGGCGGTCGTCCCGGTGGCGGTCGGGGTGGGGGTTGCGGTCTTCGAGCACGGAGCGGTGTGGTGGCGGGCGGTGTTGGCGCTGGTCGTCTCGCTCGCCCTGCAGGTCGGGGTGAACTACGCCAACGACTACTCCGACGGCGTGCGGGGGACCGACGACGTGCGGGTCGGGCCGGCCCGGCTGGTGGGAGGTGGGCTGAAGCCGGCGGCAGCGGTGAAGCGGGCTGCGTTCGCATCCTTTGCCGTGGCCGCCGCCGCCGGGCTCGTCCTCACCTTCACCACCACCCTCTGGCTGCTGCCCGTGGGGGCGGCTGCGGTGCTGGCCGCCTGGTTCTACACCGGCGGCCCCCGGCCCTACGGCTACGCCGGACTGGGTGAGCTCTTCGTCTTCGTCTTCTTCGGCGTGGTGGCAACGGCCGGGACCGCGTTCGTGCAGACCGGGCGGCTCACGGCCCTGGGCCTTGTGGCCTCGGTGCCCGTCGGCCTGCTCGCCTGCGCCCTGCTCGTGGTCAACAACCTGCGGGACATCCCCGGCGACACCGCCTCCGGCAAGCGCACCCTGGCCGTGCGCCTCGGCGACGGCCGCACCCGGGTGCTGTTCCTCGCCCTGGTGGTCAGCGCCTGTGCGCTGGCCCTGGTCGTGGCCGCGGTGGCCCGTCGGCCGTTCCCCGTCATCGCCGTGGCCGCGGCAGGAGCCGGGATCCCCGCCTTCCAGGCCGTGAAGGCCGGGGCGAAGGGGTCCGGGCTCATCCCCGTGCTGGGGGCCACCGGCAAGGTCCAGCTCGCCTTTGGCGCCCTGCTCACGCTGGGGCTGGTGCTGTCCTCGTGAGCCAGCCCTCGACCACCTCGAGAAAGTCTTCCGGCTGCTCGAGGTGGCAGGCGTGACCGGCGCCGGCTACGACGGCGACCTCGGCGTTCGCCATGCCGGCACCGAGGCGGTCGGCCTCGGCCCGGAACTTGGCATCGCGCTCTCCCGCCATCAGCAGCACCGGCATGTCGAGCCGGCCCAGCTGATCGTCGAGCGGCTCCTGGGAACCGGTGCCGCACAGCCGCAGCGACGACGCCAGGCCGGCCGCGGTGTTACCTCGACGGGCTTCGATGCTGGCCGACTCTGCGCTGAGGCCGGTGAAGAGAGGGCTCGCCAGCCACTCCTTCAAGAACTCGGGAAGGCCACGGTTGCCCCCCCGCTCAATTGATTCGGCCAGCGCCAGGTCATCGGCGTGGCGTCGAGCCCGTGCCGTCGGCGCGGCGATCCCAGCCGTTGCCCCCACCAGGATCAGGCGTCGGACCTGCGCCGGCGCGCCAAGGGCGGCATGAAGACAGATCCGGGCACCCATCGAGTAGCCGAGGAGATCAGCGTCACCCACGGTGCGCATGAGCTCCCGCCCGGCGCTCCAGAGACCGAGGCGTTGGTCGGCCGACCCACCGTGACCGGGCGCGTCCACCATCACCACCGTGCGGGACCTGGCCAGGTGCTCGGCCAGCCGCCCCCACGACGAGCGGGTCTGGGTGAAACCGTGGACCAGGCAGAGGGTCGGCGCCAGGTGCACGGTCTCGCCACCCAGCACCTCGCTCGCCAGCACGGCCCCGACGATAGGAGCACGGCGTCGCCCTCCACCGGGCCGGTGCCCACCCAAGCCTGGATGAAGCCTCAACGGCGGTGGCGTCACTGGTCGGTGTGTCAGCCGTCGGTGTGTCAGCGGTCGATTCCCGCACCGTGAGCGCCCAGGCCTGCTTCTGCGCCACCCTTGTCGACGAGTGGGTGCGCCATGGTGCGGCGCATGCCGTGGTGGCCCCGGGCTCGCGCTCCACCCCCCTCGCCCTGGCTCTAGCCGGGCGGCCCGAGCTGGCCCTGCACGTCGTGCTCGACGAGCGCTCGGCCGGCTTCGTCGCCCTCGGCATCGGCCGGGCCACCGGCACGCCGGCGATCCTGCTGTGCACCAGCGGTACGGCGGCGGTCGGATTCCACGCTGCGGTGGTCGAAGCCGGGCTGTCGCGGGTGCCGATGCTCGTGTGCACCGCCGACCGGCCCGCCGAGCTGCACCAGGTCGGTGCCCCCCAGGCGATCGAGCAGGTCGGCCTCTACGGAACCTCGCCCGTCTGGTCGGCCGATGTCGACCCGCGGGCCTGGCCGGCGCCGAGGTGGCGAAGCCTGGGCAGCCGAGCCGCGGTCGAGGCCGCTGGCGGCCCGGTTCACCTCAACCTGCGCTTCACCGAGCCCCTCGTCGGCGACGCCGGGCCCGACCTGCCGCCCCCGCGGCCCGGCGGGCGGACGTGGCACGAGAGGTTGACCGCGGCTCCAGTCGGGGTAGGAGCCGCAGGGTCGGTGGCCACTCCCTGGCATCAGGGACCGACCGGGTCCCCGGCCGGGGGCGCCTGGGGCCCAGGGGTGCTGCCGGCCGGCGTCGACCTCAGCGGCTGCCGCCGCGTCCTGGTCGTGGCTGGTGACGGCTGCGGCCCACCGGCAGCCGACGCCGGGGCCGGCCCGTGGCCTGTGCTGGCCGACCCGTTGTCCGGCTGGCGGGTGCCGGGGCCGGCGACCGTCGCCGCCTTTGATGCCATCACCCGCCATGTGGCGGCCGATGGTGACCTGGCCCCCGACCTCGTGCTGCACCTGGGCCGCCCGCCGGCGTCAAAGGCGCTCGGCCACTGGTTCGACCGGGGCCATGCCGTGCACGTGCTGGTGGACGGTGCCGGACGCTGGCTCGATCCGGCTCGGCGGGCCGACGCCATCGCCGCCACGTTCCCGCTGACGGCTCTGCAGTCGTGGCAGCAGGCGTTGCCGGCCCCCGAGGACGGCTGGCTGGTCCGCTGGCAGCAAGCCGAGGCCACCGCCCAGGGGGCCATCACCGGGGCTCTGGCCGGCCACCCGGAGGTCACCGAGCCGGGCCTGGCCCGGGGCCTCGCCGCCGCTCTGCCCGACGGGGCGGCGCTGGTCGTCTCGTCGTCCATGCCGATACGAGATGTCGAATGGTTCGCCGAGCCCCGGCGGGGTCTCGGCCACCACGCCAACCGGGGGGCGAACGGCATCGACGGCGTCACCTCCACCGCCCTCGGCGTCGCCCTGGCCCGTGGCGGCCAGCCGACGGTGGCCCTGCTCGGTGACCTGGCCCTCCTGCACGACAGCTCCGCCCTGGCCGGCCTGGCCGCCCGCCCGTGCTCTCTCGTGCTCGTGGTGGTCGACAACCACGGCGGCGGCATCTTCTCGTTCCTGCCCCAGGCGGCCGAGCTCGCCCCCGAGCGGTTCGAGCAGCTGTTCGGAACACCACAGGCCGTCGACCTGCACGCTCTAGCCGCCGCCCACGGGATCCCGTCGGCCGAGGTGGGAACCGCGGCGGACCTGCCGGTCCGCCTGGCCGAGGCGACCTCGGCCGGTGGCGTGCGCATGCTGGTGGCTCGCACCGACCGGGCCGTCAACGTCAAGCTGCACGAGGAGCTGTCCCGGGTGGTGGGCGAGGCTCTGGCCCGGTGAGCCGCCGCGGCTGCGGTCAGGGCCGGACGATGGCCGCCAGCAGCGCCTGGAGCTTGAACTGGGTCTCGGCCAGCTCGGCCGCGGTCTCCGAGCCGACCACGACACCGACGCCGGCCCACATCGACGCCCGGGCCCCGTCGACGGACGCCGAGCGGATCCCGACCACCAGCTCGCCGTCGCCATGGCGATCCACCCAGCCGACGGGACCGGCGTAGCGCCCACGGTCGGCCTGCTCCAGGCGGTTGATGAGGGCCAGCGCCGCCGCCGTCGGGAAGCCGCCGACGGCCGGTGTCGGGTGCAGCAGCCGAGCCAGGTCGAGCACTGTCGGGGCGGGTTCGGCCAACCGGCCCTCGACCTCCGTCCCGAGGTGAAGCACGTTGCGCAGCTGGACGATGCGCGGAGTTGAGGGCACGTGGAGCCGGTCGCACACCGGGGCCAGGGCGGCGGCCACCGCATCGACGATGATGGAGTGCTCGCGCCGGTCCTTGTCGCTGGCCAGCAGCGCCGCGGCCTGGGCGGCGTCGACGGTCAGGTCGCCGCTGTGGGGGCGGGTCCCGCCCAGCGGCCGGCTGCGAACGACCCTGCCCGACCGCTCCACCAGGACCTCAGGGCTGGCGCCGAGGAACCCGTCGACCAGGAAGGTGGTGCACGAGGGGTACAGGGAGCGGAGGCGGCGCAGCACCGTCGGCACCACGATGGGGCGGTTGGCCACGACCTCGACCTCCCGGGCCATCACCACCTTGCTGACGCCGCCGCCCCGGATGTGGGACACCGCTTCGGCCACCGCCGCCTCCCAACGGTCGTGGGGCACCGGCGAGCGGAGGGTGAACCCGTCAGGCTCACGCCCCGGGCCGCGGTCAGGCCGGATGGCGGCGCCTTCCACCACCGTCTCCCACTCGCGCCCGTCGGGGTGGCGCACCACGAGGCCCGCCGGCACGACGAACTCGCCCGCAGCGTCACGGTCGAATGGCAGGGCGGCGAACGCCACTGGCCCGGCGCCCGGAGCCATGACCTCGTCGTCCACCTCGAACGAGGCCAGCGCAGCGGCGACGGTCGTGGCCGACACCCGCAGGGCCACCCCACGCCCGGCGAAGCCCCAGCCGTCACGCTCGAACAGCACATCCGGATCGGCCCGCCAGGCATGACCGTCCCATGTGCCAGCCGGCATCGGACGTGTCACCGCTCGCAGCGCGGTGACTGGGGCTGCGCTCACGGTGTGGCCGGCCGGTCGTGGTCACGGGTGGCGGTGATCAGCTGGCTGATGCCGGTGGACAGCTGGGCCCGTTCGACAGCGGTGAAGCCGGCGTCGTGCACCATGCGCAGCAGGTCGGCCGGAGCGGGCAGGTAGGCCACCGACTTCGGCAGGTAGCGATAGGCGGCGCCGTCGGAGAGGAGGCCGCCGATGAGCGGCACCACCCGGCCGAAGTAGACGCCGTGGCCGAGGCGTAGCAGCGGGTTGGCGGGAACGCTGACGTCGAGGAGGGCTATGCGGCCACCGGGGCGCACGATGCGGGCCAGCTCGGCCAGCATCGGCGGCAGGGCCACGAAGTTGCGCAGGGCGAAACCGCACGCCACCCCGTCGAGCGAACCGGCGACGAAGGGCAGGCAGAGACCGTCGCCCTGGACCCTCGGGAAGCGGTGGGTGGCGTGCTCGAGCATCCCGAGGGACAGGTCGACAGCGACGGGCCGCAGCCCGGCCCGGGTCAGGTCGTGGCACAGGTCGCCGGTCCCCGACGCCAGGTCGACCACCAGCGATCCGGCGGGCAGGCCGAGGTCTCGCACCGTGCGCTGCCGCCAGCCGACGTCCATGCGCAGGGTCATCACCCGGTTCACCAGGTCGTAGCGGGGAGCGATCGTGTCGAACATGGCCTGGACCGCCCGGCGCTTCTCCTCACCATGCGGCAGGCCGCTCATGCCGCACCGCCCGGGGCTCCGGCGGCGGCGATTGCGGCCAGCTCATCGGGGCCGGCCACCTTCTCGATGTGCTCGGTGGCCACGGCCAGCAACGTGCGCTCGAAGTGGTGGGCGACCAGGGCCACGGTGGCCGGCAGGATGGTCCGGAAGGCCTCGACCAGCCGGCCTGCGGCGTCCTCGGGCGGCAGCTCGCCGCAGCGCAAGGGCTGGCGGACGTGGCCGTCGAACAGGGCCACCGCCTCCTCGGCCACCGACCGCACGTGCTCGTGGTGGCGGCGGGCCAGGTCCAGCAGCTCGGGGAGCGGCAGGCCCAGCTCCAGCAGGCGCAGCCCGGCCTGGGCGGCCTCGGCGTCGCCGGCCGAGTAGCCGCCGCCGACGGGGGAGATGAGCCCCTCACGCTCGGCCGCCTGCAGAAGGCCGATCGGGATGCCGCTGCGCTCAGCCAGTCCGGCCAGGCTCAGCGGCGGCGCCGGGCGACCGCTGGCGGCCCCGGCGACGGCGGCGAGCAACGGCTCGTCACGCTGGTCGAGAGCGCCCGAGAGGAGCCGCCCGATGGCGGCCAGCGACAGCCCCTTGCGCTGCAGGTCACGAATCCGTTCGAGGCGGCGGAGGTGGTCCTCGCCGTAGTGGGCGGTACGACCCCTCCGGGCCGGCGGGGGGAGCAGGCCTCGGCCCTGGTAGTAGCGGATGGTGTCCACCGACACCCCGGCCCGCCCGGCCAGCTCGTCGACCCGCACCTCCACACTCGCATGGTAGGAGCATCCGCTCGCATAGACGCTGCTCGCCAGGCTCGGGCAGCCACATCTGTCGCGGCGTCGTCGTTCAGGCGGGGCGGCCGTCGACCAGCTCCAGGGTGCGGGTGGCCAGGCGGCGGGCCAGGGCCACGTTCTGCTCGACCAGTACGACGGCCACGCCGTCGGCGGCCAGCTCGGCGAACGTGGCGGCGCACTCCTCGGCCACGCCGACGGCAAGGCCGGCCGAGGGCTCGTCCAGCAGCAGGACGCGGGGTCGGGTGGCAACGACACGGCCGATGGCCAGCAGCTGCTGCTGCCCACCTGACAGGGCGGCAGCCGGCTCGTCCAGCCGCCGGGCCAGCTCCGGGTGCCGGTCGAGCCACGCCTGACGGGCAGATGCCAGGGCTCGGCGGTCGGGCCGGCCGCCGGCCAGGTCGACCACCTCGAGGTTCTCCCGGACGCTGAGCGACGGGAAGATCCTCCGGGCCTGTGGCAGCAGACGCATCCCGGCCGCCGCCACCCGCTCGGCGGCCAGGCCGTCCACCCGGCGGCCGTCGACCTCGACCGTGCCGGCCCGGGGTCGGAGGAGACCGGCGAGGGCCCAAAGCAGGGTTGACTTGCCGGCCCCGTTGGCGCCCAGGAGGGCGACGATCTCGCCCGGCTCGGCCTCGAGGTCGGCGTCTCGCACCACCGCCGGGCGGTCCCATCCCGCCTCCAGGCCGCGGACCACCAGTCCCGGGCTCACGGCGAGCCTGGACGGCTCAGGTGGGGGGCCAGGTCGGGGTGGGCGGAGACGGCGGCGAAGGTGCCTTCGGACACGATCGCCCCGCCGGCCATCCCGATCACCCGGTCGGCCAGCCCCACCACCAGGGCCACGTCGTGCTCCACCAGCAGCACGCCGCACCCGGCGTCGCGGGCACCGGTCACCGCGGCGATCAGCCTGTCCATCTGGGCGGGGTCCACCCCGGCCGCCGGTTCGTCCAGGACCAGGCAGCTTGGCTGGGCAGCCAGCGCCCGGGCCAGCTCGACCCGCCGCCGCTGCCCCTGGGACAGCTCGGCGACCGGGCGGCCGGCCAGGGCGGCCAGGCCCAGCTGGTCCAGGGCGCCCGTGGCCGCGGCTCGCAGCGACCGCTCACGGCGCCGAAAGCGGGGCGGCCGGGCCCACGCCTCGGCCAGTGTCGGGCGACGCTGCCGCTGGGCACCGATCAGCACGTTGTCCAGCACCGACATGGCCTCGAACAGCCGCAGCGACTGGAAGGTGCGCACCACGCCGGCCCGGGCGTAGCGGACGCTGTGGGCGCCCGTGAGGTCGACGTCGCCGACCAGCACCCGGCCGCTGCTCGGCGCCACCGAGCCGGTGACGAGGTTCACGACCGTCGTCTTCCCCGAGCCGTTGGCCCCCACCAGCCCGACGATCTCGCCCGGCTCCACCCCAAGCGTGACGGCGTCGACGGCCCGGACGCCGCCGAAGTCCCTGGTCACCTCCTCCAGGCGGACGGCTGTCACCGGACCAGGGCGCCCAAGCGCACGGCCGTCACGGGGCGTGGCTGTCACGGGGTGCCGCCGTCAGGGGCGCGGCGGCCACGAGTCAACGCTCGGCCTGTCGAACGGGCCGTGGCACCCACCCTCGACCAGGCCGCACCGATCAGGCCCAGGCGCAGGGCCACCACGACCAGGATCGCCGCCCCTGTCGCCCCCTCCGAGATCGACCCGTAGCGGGTCAGCCGGTCAAAGGCGACCGAGGCGGCGACGGCGGCGGCCACCGTGGCCCCGACTCGGCCCTGGCCGGCGATGAGGACCACGAGGATGACGACCACGGTCTGGTTCAGGCCGAAGGACACAGACGAGACGAAGCCGTTCTGGACGGCGTAGAGGCCGCCGGCGACGCCGGCCATCCCGGCGCCGACGGCGAACGCCAGCAGGCGCAGGAGGCCGGTGCGGATGCCAAAGGCGCGAGCCGCCAGGTCGTCGTCGCGCCCGGCCCGCCACGCCCGGCCCAACGGCGAGGAACCCAGGCCGGCCACCGCCGCCAGCACGATCAGGCCGATGAGCAGGGCGGCGGCGTAGAGCCCGGGGGCACCCAGGTATGTGCCCCGCACCGAGAGCGGTGGTATGCCGGCGACGCCCTGGTAGCCGCCCGTGAGGCCTTGGGTGTTCAGGTACAGCGACTGGAGGATCTCCCCTGCGCCCAGGGTGACCAGAGCCAGGACGTCGCCCCGCACCCGCAGACCGGGCAGGCCCACCACGGCCCCGACGGCGGCGGCCAGTGCCGCGGCCACCGGCAGCGCGGCCCAGAACGACCAGTGGTGGGTGGTGGTGAGCTGGGCCACGGTGTAGGCGCCGACGCCGACCAGGGGGCCGTGCGCCACCGACAGCTGGCCCGAGAACCCGTAGGTCACCTGGTAGCCGAGCGCGGTGACCACGGCGATCACCGCGGTGGTGCCCAGGCCGAACCCGTAGCGCCCTCCCACCCACAGGGGCAGGAGGGCGGCGCCGACCAGCACTGCCGCCAGGCCGGCGCCGCGCCAACGGGACCGGGCCGCCCCCGCCCCCCTACCGGTCGAGGGGGACCTCCTTGACGCTCTGGGGCCCGGTCTGCTCGTAGCCGGTGGTGAACTGCGGCACCCCGTTCTGGATCTTGAAGATGTAAAGGCGCCCGCCGATGCGCGACCCGTCAGCCGCGAAGCTGAGCGGCCCGACGCCGGTGTCGGCGATCGACACGGCGTGGAGCTTGTCGACCAGCTGGGCCCGGGTGCTGGCGCCATCGGCGATGGCGGCGGCCACCGCCTTGACGCCCTCGTAGGAGAACACCGCCGGGTCGGGGACCACCGACTCGCCCGTGGCCTTTGAGTAGGCGGCGCGCAGGGCGACGGCGGCCGGGGTGGCGCGTTGGGCGTCGCTCGGGGTGTTGCCGACGACACCTTCGGCGAGGGGCCCGGCGTCGGTCAGGAAGCTCTGGCTGTTGGTGATGCCCCCGGGGTCAAAGGCCGGGACGCGCAGGCCGAGCTGGTCGGCCTGCTTCAGGATCAGGGCGTCCGAGGTGGCCAGGCCGACCATCACGAGCGAGTCGGGGTTCTTCGCCTTTATGCGGCCCAGCTGGGCCCGCAGGTCGGTGTCGGTGAAGGTGAAGGACTCGTTCGCCACCGCGGTGAT
Source organism: Acidimicrobiales bacterium (assembly GCA_038253125.1). Lineage (GTDB taxonomy): Bacteria > Actinomycetota > Acidimicrobiia > Acidimicrobiales > JAUJNH01 > JAUJNH01. Next base: position 28,808 of record JBBSHM010000012.1, on the reverse strand, counting down.
CTGCTGGTCGCCCAGGCGCTTCACCACCCCGTCGGCCACGCCGTCGCCGTAGGTGCCCGAGAGGTGGATGATGGCCGGGCTCTTGTAGCCGGCCTTCAGCAGCTCGGAGGTCACCGAGGAGGAGTAGGCGGGGAAGGTGGGCGGCACCACGAAGACGCTCTTCTGGTCGGTGGCGGCGCTCAGGATCTTGGGCGACGACGCGTAGGCCGACAGGTAGGGCAGGCCGGCCCGGCTGGCGTCGGGGGCGGCGGCGATGGAGGCGTCCGACAGGCCCGAGCCCACCAGGGCCAGGACCTTCTTGTCGTCGATTGCTCGGCGGACGTTGGCTGCCGCCTTGGCTGGGTCGTCGGCGTCGTCGTAGCCGGTGTCGAGGACGATCCTGGCGCCCTTGAGCGGCCCGGCGGTGATACCGCCGGCGGCGTTCAGCTCGTCGGCTGCCAGCTTGGCCCCGGCTTGGATCTGGTCACCGGTGGGCTTCTCGGGGCCGGAGAACGGGCCGCCCACGGCCAAGGCGACGGTGGTGGCCGCCGGTGTCGTCGGCGCCGCACCGGCCTTAGTCGGGCCCGGGCCTGTGCTGTCGCTGCTGCTCCCGCAGGCGGCCAGCACGAGCGTCAGGCCCAGTCCTGCCGCGGCCATGTCTCGCCAGCTCGTCTTCTTCATCGGGGCTCCTGTTCGGTCGTCGTCGGATGTTCGGGTCGTGGTCGTTCGGTGTGGCGGGTCGGGGTCAGACGGCCCGGAGGTGGCCCCGCCCGAGGACTCCGGCGGGGGCCACCAGCAGCACGCCGATCAGCAGCGCGAAGCTCACCACGTCACGAAAGCGCGTGGACAGGTAGCCGGCGACGAAGGTCTCGGCGGTGGCGAGCACCAGGCCGCCGAGCAGCGCCCCCCGCACTCCGCTAAGGCCGCCGAGGACGGCGGCCACGAAGCCCTTCAGGGTGGCCTGCCAGCCGAGGGAGATGAAGATCAGCCCGAAGAACGACGAGAACAGGGTGCCGGCCAGGCCACCGATGGCGCCGGCCAGGGCATAGCTGACGGCCAGGGTGCGGGTGACCGGCAGGCCGGCGGTGCGGGCCAGGACCGGTTCGTCGGCCACCGCCCGCAGTCGCCGCCCGTTCACGCCGTGACGCAGGCCGATGGCCAGCCCGATGGGCACGAGGAGCCCTGCCGCCAGCACCCACCAGCCTGCCGGCGGCAGGCGATAGTCGCCGAAGAGGTTGACCGGCCCGCCGGCGAACAGCGGCGGGAGAGGCCGGCTGGCTGTGGGGTTGAGGTGGGTGGCGACGTTGCGCACCACCAGGGCGACGCCGAGCGCCGGCAGGAAGCCGAGGCTGGCCGAGCTCGGGCGGCGGCGGCCGGCCACCGGGGCGTAGACGCACAAAAAGGCGACAACCCCGATGAGGGCGGCGACGGCGACGGCGGCCAACACGGCCAACATCCGGGATCCGGTGGCCCCGACCGTCCCGAGGCCGGCGTAGGTGGCCAGCATGAGCGAGTCGCCGTGGGCCAGGTTCAGCTCACCAGAAACCCTGAGCACCAGGCTGAGGCCGGTGGCGAACAGGGCGTAGAGCAGGCCGAGGGTGATGCTGGTGACACACACGGTCAGGAACAGCTCCACGGCGGCGCGGACGCTACCAGCCGCCCCCGGCACGGCCGCCGGGCCGGTCGTCGGGCGGTGCGGGGCCGACGGCGCGTCAGGTGACCTTGAGGTCCTCGACGCCCGGCTCGGCCGGCGGGTACTGCGGGTCGAGCCTGGTGAGCACGTCGTTCAGCACCGACGTCACCGCCCAGTCGCGGTACCACTTGTGGTCGGCCGGGATGACGTACCACGGCGCCACCGCGGTCGAGGTGGCGGCGATGGCGTCGGCGAAGGCCACCTTGTAGTCGCTCCACCGGGCCCGTTCGGGGAGGTCGGCGGCGGAGAACTTCCAACGCTCGTTGGGCGAGTCGATGCGGTCCTGGAGGCGCTCGCCCTGCTCGTCCTTGGAGATGTGCAGGAAGATCTTGACCACCAGCGTGCCGTTGGCGACCAGGTGCTCCTCGAAGGCACGGATCTCGCCGTAGCGGCGGATGCAGGTGGCCTCGTCGATCAGCCCGTGGACCCGGGTGACCAGCACGTCCTCGTAGTGCGACCGGTTGAAGACGCCGATCTCACCTCTGGGCGGGCAGGCGGCGTGCACCCGCCACAGGAAGTCGTGCGCCGCCTCGGCGTCGCTCGGCCGCTTGAACGGGGTGACCTGCACGCCGGCCGGGTTGAGGCCGCTGAACACGTGGCGGATGGTGCCGTCCTTGCCGCCCGCGTCGATGGCCTGAAAGACAACGAGCAGAGCCGTGCGGTGCTCGGCCCACAGCCGAGCCTGAAGGTCGATGAGCTCGTCGAGGAGCCGGGCCGTGGCCTTGCGGGTCGCTCCCTTGCCCCCGGGAGCCTTCGGCGTCGCCCCGGCCGTCGCATCGCTGAGGTCCAGCGGGGCCCCCGGTCTGACCAGCCAGTGCCGACCAGGGACCACGCCACGAGCCATGAGTCGCATCGTAAGGCCGAGAGCGGGCTCAGCAGCAGGAGCGGCTCAGTAGTAGCGGTACACGACCTCGGCCACGCACGAGGGCTTGGCCGCACCGACGACGGTGATCACCGCGGCCAGGGTGACCTGGGCACCGCCGCCGACATCGTCGACCGCCACCAGGGTGACGGTGCAGGTGACCTCGGACCCGACGGGCACCGGGCTCGGGAAGCGCAGCTTGTTCAGGCCGTAGTTGACGGCCATCGCCACCCCCTCGACGTGGAACACCGTCGGCAGCAGGGCCGGGAGGAGGGAGAGGGTCAGGTAGCCGTGGGCGATGGGGCCGCCGAACGGGCCGCCGGTGGCCCGCTCGACGTCGACGTGGATCCACTGGTGGTCGCCGGTGGCCTCGGCGAAGAGGTTGACGGCCTCCTGGGTGATCCGTCGGGGCGGACTGGTGCCGAGCTCGCTGCCGACCAGCGCCCTGAGGCCGTCGATACCCGGAACGGTGGTGGTCATGACGGGTCTGCAGCCGGGCCGGCTACTTGAACCAGACCTTCTCGTAGGAGCGGGTCTGGTCGTGCACGAGCATCACCATCAGGGCGATGTCGAAGAGCAGGCTTATGGAGATCAGGTTCGCCAGGCTGAGCCGCTGCGGGTAGCCGATGACGAGCAGGATGACCAGGGCCACCAGCGGCGCGGCGGCCACGACCACGCCGATGCGCCAGCCGATCCGCTTCTCGTTGGCGATCAGGTAGGCGGCGGCCGCCGAGCCGACCACGACGCCGATGGCGATGAGGTTGCCGATGAGCGTGGCCAGGCTGACGCTGAGGCTGCCCCGGGTCAAGGAGTAGGCGGCGAGGGCGAAGTCGCCCTGCCCACCGCTGCGGAAGAGCAGGGCCACCACGACGTTGGCGTACAGGAGGAACACCGCGCCCTGCATGGTCTGGGGCTGAGAGGGGTTGAAGAAGCGGCGCTCCACGGGCGCAGTCTGTCAGCGCCGGCCCACCTGGACGGGGGATCCGGCCATCGAGGCCCGGAGCTGCCCGCAGGCGGCGTCGATGTCGGTGCCCCGGTTGCGGCGGATCGTGGCGTTCACGCCGCGCTGCCCGAGCTGGTCCCGAAAGGCCCGTACGGCGGCGGGTGATGTTCCGCTCGCCGGGTAGCCCGGGGTCGGGTTGAGGGGGATGAGGTTCACGTGCGCCCTCAGGGTGCGGGCGATCCCGGCCAGTGCGTCGGCCTGCCTCGGGGTGTCGTTGGTGCCGGCGATCAGCGCCCACTCGAGGGACAGCCTCCGGCCGGTGGCCTCGACGTAGCGGGCGCAGCAGTCGACCAGCACGGCCAGCGGGTAGCGCCGGCCGAGCGGCACCAGCTCGTTGCGCAGCTCGTCGGTGGCGGCGTGCAGCGAGACGGCCAGGTTCACGGGCAGGTCGGCGGCCGCCAGCCGGTCGATCCCCGGGACCACGCCCACCGTTGAGATCGTGATGTGGCGGGCCGAGATGCCGAGGTCGTCGTGGAGGACGTGGACGGCGGACCAGACCCGGTCCAGGTTGACCAACGGCTCTCCCATGCCCATGAACACCACGTTGCCGAGGCGCCTTCCGCCCGCCGCCGCTGCGGCTCGGGCCCGCACGACCTGCTCGACGATCTCGCCCGAGCTGAGGTGGCGCTCAAAGCCGAGCTGGCCGGTGGCGCAGAACGAGCAGGCCATGGCGCACCCGGCCTGGCTCGACACGCACACCGTGGTGCGCTCGGCGTAGTGCATGAGCACCGTCTCCACCCGTGACCCGCCGGCCAGCTCCCACAGCCACCTGAGCGTCCCACCGTCGTCAGCGGCCGCCTCGTGGACCAGGGCCAGCCCGGGGCGCAGCTGAGGCTCGTCGGCCAGGCGGGCCCGCAGCGCCTTTGGCAGGTCCGTCAGGTCCTGGGGCTCGCGCCCCTCGAGCAGGCCGTGCCGCAGCTGGCGCACCCGGTAGGCCGGCTCGTCGGCGAGCAGCGCTCCGAGAGCCGCCTCGTCGAGGTCGAACCGGCTGCCCACGGGCGGCGAGGTTACGGCCGTTCGGCTCTCCTACGGCGCCGGGTGAGGCCCCGGAAACCGATCGGGCGCCGCCTAGCCTGTAGCCATGGGCATCACCGAGCTGTTCCAGCGCCCGGGACCGGACCGGCCCGCGGGGGCGCCCGGCTCGGGGCCGGCCGGCGAGGCCCACGACGACCACAGCCACCGGGACGTGAAGGGCGGCACGGCCCGGGCCGCCATCTTCGGGGCCAGCGACGGCCTGGTATCCAACGTCAGCCTCATCCTCGGGGTGGCGGGGGCCAACCCGGCGCCCGGCGTGGTGCGCCTGGCCGGCCTGGCCGGCCTGCTCGCTGGCGCCTGCTCGATGGCGGCCGGCGAGTACATCTCGGTCCAGGCCCAGCGCGAGCTGCTCGAGCGTGAGCTTGAGGTCGAGCGCCTCGAGCTGGAGCGGCGGCCCGACATGGAGCGCCGCGAGCTGGCCGGCATCTACCGCAGCCGCGGGGTCGACGCCAAGGTCGCCGACCAGGTGGCCGCCCAGCTGTCGGTAGACCCGGTGACCGCACTCGAGACCCATGCCCGGGAGGAGCTCGGCATCGACCCCGGCCAGCTGGGCTCGCCGCTGGGCGCGGCGAGCAGCAGCTTCGTGTCCTTCACCCTGGGTGCCCTGATCCCGCTCGTCCCCTGGCTCGTCAGCCGGGGGTCGGGCGCCGTTCTCGCGTCGGTGGTCCTCAGCACCGTGGCGGCCGTCCTGATAGGCGCCCTCCTAGCCGGCTTCACCGGCCGCAGCGTCGTCATCTCTTCGCTGCGCCAGCTCGCCGTCGCCGCTGCCGCCGCCGGCGTCACCTTCGCCGTCGGGTCGGCCCTCGGCGTCTCGGGCGGTGTCTGAGCCGCTGACGGGCGAGCACCGCACATCGGGTGATCGGCTCTGGCCACAGGGTCACAGGTTGATGTTGTAGGCGCGGTCGACGTGGTCGAGGGTGAAGCCCAGGTCGACGTAGAGCTTGACGGCCGGGGCGTTGTCGGCGTCGGTGTAGAGCATGGCGACACCGATGCCCCGGCCGGCCAGCACGTCGAGGGCGGCCAGGGCCAGACGGCGTCCGAGACCCCGCCCCTGGGCCCAGGGCGCCACCCCGATCACGTAGATCTCCCCCAGCGGCGGCTCCGTGGCTGGGCCGCTGTGCCCGCCGTCTCCACCGTTGCCGCCGTGGACCTTGGTCCAGCAGAACCCGTCGAGGCGGCCTCCGTCACCCTCGTGCACCAGGAAGCCTGAGGCGTCGAACCATTCGAGGGCCTCCCGCTCGGCCAGGACCGACTCGGTCCACTGGCCCTGCTCAGCGTGGTTGGCGAACGCCGCGTTGTTGACCTCCAGCCACTCCGCCGCGTCGCGCCCCGGCTCGAAGGGCCGCCAGTCGAGCTTGAAGGCGAGCCCGGTCGGCAGTGACCGGCGCATCTGGTACAGCTCACGGCCCCGCTCCAGTCCGCAGGCCCTTGCCACCCGGTCGTGCCACGGCTGGGGCTTCGGCACCCACAGGTTCACCCGGCCGCCGCCTTCGCCGCCAACCATCTCCAGCGCCGCGCTCACCAGCTCCTGGGCGATGGTCTCGTCCTCGCGGTGGTGCGGGGCGATGACGAGCTCGAGGGACCAGTCGTCGTCCTTGGTCTCGGACCGGCTGACCTGGGCGTAGCCGATCGGGTGCGGGTGGCCGGCCAGGGTGGCGACGATGCCGGCGAAGCCGGCCCGGCCGCCGCTGACCAGATCGAGCCACTGGTGCTCGCCCAGGGCGTCGTGGCCGTCGTGGTGGGCGGCCGACTCGAGGAGGACCTGCACGGCGCCGACCTCGTCGCCGTCCAGCCGCCGCTTCACCTCGAGCCGATGCACGAACCGTAGGCTGCCACGCGCCATGGCCCGACCCCGGACACCGGCTGGCCGGGCCCGCGAGGTGAACCGTCGGCTCACCTCGGAGTACCCGGGCGCCATCGCCGAGCTGTGCGAGCTGGCCCACCGCAGCCCGTTCGAGCTGATCGTCGCCACGATGCTGTCAGCCCAGAGCACCGACAGGACCATCAACTCGGTCACCCCGACGCTGTTCAAGCGCTACCCCGACCCGGTGTCGCTCGCCGCCGCCGACCCGGAGGAGCTGCAGCGGCTCATCTTCCCCACCGGGTTCTTCCAGGCCAAGTCCCGGAGCCTGATCGGCATGGCCTCAGCCCTAGTGGAGCGCTTCGGCGGCGAGGTGCCGGACCGCATGGCCGATCTCGTCACCCTGCCCGGCGTCGGCCGCAAGACGGCGAACGTCGTGCTGAGCGTCGGCTTCGCCAAGCCCGGCCTGGCCGTGGACACCCACGTGCTGCGCTTGTCGAAGCGGTTGGGCCTGACCGTCAACGACGACCCGGGCAAGGTCGAGGCCGACCTGAACCCGATGGTGCCGGCGACCGAGCGGGGCCTGCTCTCCCTTCGCCTCATCCTGCACGGCCGGCGGGTGTGCCAGGCTCGCACCCCCGACTGCCCCGCCTGTGTCCTCCAGGACATCTGCCCGTCGGCCCGGTTGCCGGTCATGCCGGCTCGCCAGCGGCGGCCGGCCCTCACAGATCCCTAACAGCGGCGACGCCCGCCGCTCATCAGCGGGGGCCATCATGGCGCTCATGAACAAGCGCATCATCGCATCCACCGTCGCCGTCGCCGCCCTGTTCGGCCTAGGGGGGACCGCTCTCGCCGCCACGGGTGGTGGGACGGGCTATGACATCCAGGGCGCCGCTCTGTCGCTGGCGACCGATCCGCCGCCCCCGGCGCCAGCGCCGATGGACCCGTCCAAGCGCCAGCAGCTGAAGGACTGCGTGAAGGCCAAGATCGATTCTGGCGGTGACAAGCGGGCGGCGGTCAAGGACTGCCGCACCCAGCTCGGCATCCCGCCCCGTCGGAAGGGCGTCCGGCCCCTGTTCAAGACGGTCCACGCCGATCTGATCGTGCCCAAGAAGGGGAGCCCGGGTCAGTTCGAGACGGTTCAGGTCGACCGTGGCACCGTCACGGCCGCCTCGGCCGACAGCGTCTCGCTCCAGCGGCCGGACGGTCCCACTGTCACGGTGAAGGTGGTGCCCGCCACGAAGGTGAAGGGCGTGGCCGCGGTCGCTGACCTGGCCCCCGGCCGTCATGTCGCCGTGGTGTCCGCTGGCGGCGAGGCCCGCGCCGTCGCCGCCAAGCCCTGACCCCCGCCGTACTGTCGGGAGTAGCCCTTCGCCCAGCGACAGGTACTCCCGACAGAAACCCAGGGGGTCAGGGGCGAAGGAGCCTGGTCATCCGGCGGGTGGCCTGCAGCAGGTGGCGTTCCACCTCGTAAAGCTCAGCCGAGCGGTACTCGTCGCCGACCCCGGCGAAGGCCTCGGCCGTCTCGGCCAGCCTCGTCCGCAGGTCGTCGAGGGTGGCGGCGATGCTGGTCAGCACGGCGGGTGAAGGGACCTCGGGCACAGGCCCGAATGCTGGCAGAACAGCGGGAGGGCCGCCGGTAGGATCGCCCCGACCATGCAACACCGACCTCTGCTCACCCGGCTTGACCTGCGCGACGCCCCCGACGACATGCGCTCGCTTCTGCCCCGCCCCGAGGTCGGCGGTGCCGCCCCGGTGGCCGCCGTGCGGGCCATCCTCGACGATGTGCGGGTGCGGGGCGACGCCGCCCTCATCGACCTCACCGAGCGCTTCGACAGCGTGCGGCCCGACCCGCTCCGGGTCCCGGCGGATGAGCTGAAGTCAGCCCTCGAAGCGGTGCCTGCGGTGCTGCGTCAGGCGCTCGAGGTGGCGTGGGCCAACGTCGTCGACCACCACCGCCACCAGCTGCGGGGCGACGCCCGCACCGAGGACCGCGGGCTGGTGCTGCGTGAGCTGCAGCGGCCGGTAGAGCGGGCCGGCTGCTACGTCCCCGGTGGCAAGGCCAAGTACCCGAGCACCGTGCTCATGACCGCCGGGCCCGCCTCGGTGGCCGGGGTCGACGAGGTCGTGGTGGTCTGCCCCCCCGCCGCCGACGGCCACATCCCGGTGGAGACGCTCGCCGCCTGCGCGGTGGCCGGGGTCGACGAGGTGTACCGGGTGGGCGGAGCTCAGGCCGTGGCCGCCCTGGCCTACGGCACCGACAGCATCCCGGCGGTCGACGTGATCGTCGGTCCCGGCAACGTCTACGTCGCCGTGGCCAAGCGCGAGGTGGCGGGGGAGGGGCGGGTCGGCGTGCCCAGCGCCTTTGCCGGGCCGAGCGAGGTCGTGGTGATCGCCGACGCCACGACCGACCCGGAGTGGGCCGCCATCGACGTGCTCGTGCAGGCCGAGCACGGGCCGGACGGTCTGGCCTGGCTCGTCACCTGGGACGAGGCGGCGCTGGTGGCGGTGGCCGACGCCGTCGAGCGCCTCCTGGCCGATCAGCCCCGACGGGCCGACATCGAAGCGACGCTGGGCGAGGGCGGCTACGCCGTGCTGTGCCGCGACCCGGAGCAGGCCATGGCGGTGGCCAACCTCATCGCCCCCGAGCACCTCGAGCTGCTGGTGGCCGACCCCGAGCCCCTGCTCCCGCTCGTGCGCCACGCCGGCGCCGTCTTCACCGGGATGTACGGCACGGCCAGCCTGGGCGACTACGTGGCCGGACCGTCGCACGTGCTGCCGACCTACGGCTCGGCCCGCTTCTCCTCGGCCCTGCGGGTCGACGACTTCATCAAGACGATCCACGTGGTGTCAGCCGACCAGGCGGCGTTCGGCCGCCTGGCTCCCCACGTCGCCGCCCTGGCCGACGCCGAGGGCCTTGCCGCTCACGCCCAGTCGGTGCGGATGCGCGGCCGCAGGTCCGCTTGATGGGCGGCTTCCCGCCGCTGCGCGACGACCTCGGCGTCATGGCCGGCTACCACTCGGCGCAGGTCGAGGTGGACGTGCGCCTAAACACCAACGAGTCGCCCTTCGCCCCTCCTGCGGCCTTTGTGGCCGGCCTGGCCGAGGCCGTCGGCGCCCTGGCCCTGAACCGCTACCCGGACCGTTCCTGCACGGCGCTGCGGGCTGAGCTGGCCCAGCTCCACGGCGTGCAGCCCGACCAGGTCTTCGTGGCCAACGGATCGAACGAGGTGCTGCAGTGCCTGCTGCTGGCCTACGGGGGCCCCGGGCGCACGGCGGCGGTGTTCGAGCCCACCTACGCCATGCACGGCACCATCGCCCGCATGACCGGCACGGGCGTGGCCACGGGCCAGCGGGGCGTCGACTTCACCCTGTCGACCGCCGAGGCCCAGAGAGTGCTGGCCGCCGCCTCGCCTGCGGTCACGTTTCTGTGCTCGCCGAACAACCCAACAGGCCGGACGGAGCCGAAGGACCTGGTCGAGGAGGTTCTGGCGCTGGCCCCCGGGCTGGTGGTGGTGGACGAGGCGTACGCCCAGTTCGCCTCGTGGTCGGCGCTCGGGATTATCGGTGACGGCGTGCCCCTCGTCGTCACCCGCACCTACTCAAAGACCTGGTCGATGGCCGGGGTCCGCCTCGGCTACCTGCTGGGCCCGGCGCCGGTGGTCGCCGCACTGTGGGAGAAGGCGGCGCTGCCCTACCACGTCGACGCCGTGAAGCAGGCGGCCGGCCGGCTGGCGCTGCGCTTCTCCGTCGAGATGGAGGAGCGCGTGGCGCTGCTGGTGGCCGAGCGCGAGCGGATGACGGCAGCGCTGGCCCGCCTGCCGGTCGAGTCTTGGCCCTCCGACGCCAACTTCCTGCTGTTCCGGCCCCGGGGCCGTGCCGGCGGCGACGTGTGGCGCGCCCTGGTGGAGCGCTCGGTGCTGGTGCGGGACTGCTCCTCGTGGCCCCGCTTGCACGGCTGCCTGCGGGTCACCGTCGGCACCCCCGAGGAGAACGACGCGTTTCTCGGCGCTCTGGAGGAGGTCCTTTGCTAGCCCGGTTCGCCAGCGTCAGCCGGACGACCAAGGAGACCAGGATCGCCGTCTCGCTCGACCTGGGCGGAGGCCCGGTCACGGTCTCAACCGGTCTGCCGTTCTTCGACCACATGCTCGACCAGCTGGGCCGCCACGGCGGTTTCGGCCTGTCAGTCGAGGCGGTCGGCGACCTTCACGTCGACGGCCACCACACCGTCGAGGACACCGGCATCGCCCTGGGTGAGGCGTTCCGCCAGGCCCTGGGCGACAAGGCCGGGGTGGCCCGGTTCGCGAGCGGTCTGTTCCCGCTCGACGAGGCTCTGATCGAGGTGGCCCTTGACCTGTCTGGCCGTCCGTTCTCGTTATGGGACGTGCGATTCGCCGAGGTGCTGCCGCTCGGCACCCCGCCCTTCAACCCCGAGATGGCCGGCCACTTCTGGCAGTCATTCGCCACCGCCGCCGGCATCACCCTGCACGTCACCAAGCGCCGGGGCGACAACACCCACCACGTGGTCGAGGCGGCGTTCAAAGGCGTCTCCAGATGCCTGCGGGCGGCGGTGCGGATCGACGGCGATGACCTTCCGTCCACCAAGGGCATGCTCTAGGTGAGCGGGGTGCGGATCGCCGTCCTGGACTACGGCATCGGGAACCTCCACAGCGCCCAGAAGGCGTTCGAGCGGATCGGGGCGGACGCCCGTCTGGTCACCACCGTGGCCGAGGCCGAGGCGGCGTCAGGCGTGGTGCTCCCGGGGGTCGGCCACTTCCGGCGCTGCGCCGAGGCGCTGCATGACAGCGGCCTCGACGTCGCCGCCAGGGGGGCGGCCGGGTCTGACGTGCCGTTCCTCGGTGTGTGCATAGGCATGCAGCTGCTCTACGACGGCTCCGAGGAGGCGCCCGGCGTCGCCGGCCTCGGCGTGCTCGCCGGCACCGTCCGCCTCCTGCCGGACGGCGTGAAGCGACCCCAGATGCAGTGGAACAGGCTGGTGCCAACCGCCCCGTGCCGCCTGCTCGACGACCTGGCCGACCCGTGGGCCTACTTCGTGCACTCCTACGCCGCCGAGCCGGGCGACGACGTGGTCGCCACCTGCGACTACGGGGGCCCGGTCACGGCCATGGTCCAGCGCGGCCGGCTGTGGGCCACCCAGTTCCACCCGGAGAAGTCGGGCCGCACCGGTCTTTCGGTGCTACAACGCTTCGCCGACCTCTGCTAGATGAGCGGGGTGCAGCTCTTCCCTGCCATCGACCTGCGCGGCGGCCGCGTCGTCCGCCTGCACCGGGGCGACTATTCCCGTGAGACCGTCTACGGCGACGATCCGCCGGCGGTCGCCCGCTCGTATGAGGAGGCGGGGGCCGACTGGGTCCACGTGGTGGACCTGGACGCCGCCCGGGGCACAGGCGACAACCGCGCCCTGGTCGGGGCCGTGGCCGCCGGTGTCGGCCTGCCCGTGCAGACGGGCGGCGGCGTCCGAGCCGTCGCCGATGCCGACGCGCTGCTGGCCGCCGGCGTGCGGAGGGTGGTGGTCGGCACCGCCGCCTTCGGCGTCACCGGTTTCGTCGACCGGCTGTGCACCCGCCACCCCGGACGGGTGGCGGTCGACGTGGGCGTAGCCCCTGACGGTCGCGTGGTCGTCCACGGCTGGCAGGAGCCGGTGGACGAGGGCTTCGAGCAAGCTTTGGAACGTTTCAGCGGTGGCGGGGTGGCGGCCTTTGTGGTCACCTCGGTGCTGCGGGACGGCACGCTCGACGGTCCCGACCTGGCCCTGCTGCGGTCGGCGCTCAGCGCCACCGACGTTCCCGTCGTTGCCAGCGGCGGCGTCGGCACCCTGGACGACCTGCGGGCCCTCGCCGGCCTCGGCGTCGCTGGCGTCATCGTCGGGCGGGCGCTGTTCGAGGGCCGCTTCAGCGTGGACGAGGCGGTGGCGGCGTGCGGGTGATCCGGGTGGTGCCGTGCCTTGACGTCCAGGCCGGCCGGGTGGTGAAGGGGGTGAACTTCGTGGGCCTGCGCGACGCCGGCGACCCCGCCGAGCTGGCGGCCCGCTACGACGCCGAGGGGGCCGATGAGATCATCTTCCTCGACATCACGGCCTCGTCGGACGGACGTGACACCCTGCTCGACGCCGTGCGCCGCACGGCCGAAGAGGTGTTCATCCCGCTCACCGTCGGAGGCGGCGTGCGCAGCGTCGATGACGCCCGCATACTCCTGCGGGCCGGGGCCGACAAGGTCAGCGTGAACACCGCGGCGGTGGCCCGGCCCGCGCTGGTGGCCGAGGTCAGCGCCGAGTTCGGGGCCCAGTGCACCGTCGTCGCCATCGACGCCCGCCGAGTCCCGGCGGGCTGGGAGGTGTTCACCCACGGGGGGCGCACCCCAACCGGCCTCGACGCCGTGGCCTGGGCCCGTCAGGTCACGAGCCTCGGCGCTGGCGAGATCCTGCTCACCTCGATGGACCGTGACGGCACCAGGGACGGTTTCGATCTCGAGCTAACCAGGGCCGTGAGCGACGCGGTGTCGGTGCCTGTCGTGGCCAGCGGCGGCGTGGGCATGCTCCAGCACCTCGTCGACGGCGTCGTGCTGGGCGGCGCCGACGCCGTGCTGGCCGCCTCGATCTTCCACTTCGGCGAGCGCACGGTGGCCGAGGCCAAGCAGGCCCTGTCGGCCGCAGGCCTGACGGTGAGGCCGGCGTGACGCTGATGCCGTCGTGCGGCGGGGGTCGGCGTGACGGCGAGGCCGGCGTGGCGGGGACCCCGTGACCGTCCTCGAGGCCGTCGCCGCCATCGTCGACCAGCCTGCCGTACCTCTCATCGAGCACCTGCCGCTCCTGGCTGTCGAGCGCCTGGCCGCCGAGGCCGGCCTGCCCACCCGTCGTGACCCGGTGGGGAACCTCGTGGTCGGCCGGGCCGCCGACCTGGTCATGGTGGCCCACCTCGACCACCCCGGCTTCGTCGTCGAGACGGTCGACGGTCCCATGGCCCGGCTGGTCCTACGGGGCGGCGTGCGGGCCGGCGTCGCCGTGGCCGGGTCGGCGGTGCTGCTGCACCGCCCGGGCACACCGGGTCCGGTGGGCCGGGCCGAGCTGCGCACCGTGGACGAGCGGGACGGGCGGCTGGTGGGAGCGCGGGCCGAGGTGGTCGAGGGTGAGGCTCCGATCGGCGGTTTCGCGGTGTGGGACGTCACGCCCCTGCTGGTCGAGGGGGGTCGGATAACCGCCCGGGCCTGCGACGACCTCGTCGGGGTGGCCGCCGGCGTGGCCGCGTTGGCCGACGCCGGGACCGCACGGGCCAGCCTTGTCTGCACGCGAGCCGAGGAGATCGGCTGGTTCGGCGCCCTCGAAGCCGTGCGCCTCGGGACCGTGGCCGCCCCGTCGGCGGTTCTCTCGCTCGAGTGCTCCCCGATGCTGGCCCACGCCCCCCAGGGCGGCGGCGTCATCGTCAGGGTCGGCGACCGGCGGACCATCTTCGACCCCGACCTCAGCGACGTCCTGTGGCAGCGGGCCCGGGAGGCGGGCGTCACAGCCCAGCGCCGCCTGATGGACGGAGGCTCCTGTGAGGCCACCGCCTTCTGCGGCCGGGGACTGCGCTCGAGCGGGCTGGCCCTGCCCCTGGCCGGCTACCACAACCAGCCGGACGAACCGGTCACCACAGGCCCGGTGCCGGAATCGGTCCTCGTCGGTGACCTGATGGCCGAGGCTGCGCTCCTGCGGTCGCTGTGCGAGGACCCGCCGGGCCCGGCGGACCGGGGCTGGCTCGACGCCATCGCCGCCGATGCCGCCGCCATGCTGGCGGCATCGCCGCTGGACACCTGAGCAGCCGGGTTCCTCAGGTGTCGGACGAGCAGCGGCGGGTGGTGATCGAGGGGCTGGCCGCCACCGCGGTGACCCTGGCCGAGCGGGACGAGAGGGAGACCACGGCGCTGGCCTACCTCCGTGACCTGTCCGAGCAGGCCGGCGGCCGCACCGCTCGGGTGTTCCGTTCGGCCGCCGCCGCCATAACCGCGATGCCGCAGCCTCCGCTGGAGTCAGCCGAGGAGACGGAACGGGCGAGACCGATGCGGCAGATGCTGGGCGTGCAGAGCGTGGAAGACCAGCTGACGGCGGCTCTGAGAGGCCGGGAGTGGCTTCTCAGGCTGGCCGATGAGCTCGAAGGCCCTTGAGAGGCCGTCAGCTGGTCGTGTGCGGGCTACTGGGCCGCTTCGTAGGCGGCGTGCAGCTCGGCTGGGACACGTCCACGCGTGCTGACCGGGATCCCCTGGGAGCGGGCCCACTCCCGCACCTCTGCTGTGGTCGGTCCGTCACCCGAGCGGGCGGGGCGGGTTCGGGCGCCGCGGGCGCCGCGGGCCGAGCGTGCGCCGACCTGTCCGCCGCGGCCTGCGGGCCGCGAGTGCGATGACCAGATCTCCATAGCATCACGGAACTCGGTCAGGTGGGCATCGCAGAGCTCGCACTCGTAGGCCTGTCCCTCAACGGTGAACACCACGGTCTCCACCGCTTCGGCATCGCCATCGTGGACATCGCAGGTCAGGAGCACCTGTGTGCGCTGAGCCATGTTTCCCTCTTTCATGTCGGGGTGAATGGGTCCATCATAAACGGTCGACGGTCGCTTCACGCGGACCCCTGTGACCACCGAAAGACCGACGTGGAGCGGCATTGCTTCGCCACATACCGCGAACTAGGCCGTGGGCGGCGCGCCCTGAATCGGCTTCCCCGCCAGGACGACGATCGTCACCCTGTGGAGGTTCTCCCTGCGCTTGCCTTCGGCCAGCCGTCCGCCCTGACCCATGTTCTCAGACGTTAAGGGTTCACCTCGAGTTGAAGGTCAAGTCATCGTCCGGGGGGGACAACCGCCCGCTTGTAGCCTTAGGCAGCCATGGCGACCGCCACCCCCGTCCCCGTCATCCGACAGCAGCTGGGCGACATCAGCTTTGACGCCAACGGCCTGGTGCCAGTGGTGTGCCAGGAGCTCGTATCGGGCCAGGTCCTGATGCTGGCGTGGATGAACGCCGAGACGCTGCGCCTGACCCTTTCCACCGGCCGCATGACGTACTGGTCCCGGAGCCGTCAGGAGGTCTGGATCAAGGGTGAGACGAGCGGCGAGCGCCAGTGGGTGCGTGAGGCGTCCTATGACTGCGACGGAGACGCCCTGCTGTTCAAGGTCGACCAGGAGGGCCAGGGCGCCTGTCACACCGGGACGCACTCGTGCTTCTTCCGGCGGTTCGGCCCTTGACGGTGGGCCTGGACCGGCACGCCTTCCGGGCGCTGGCCCGGGCCGGCAACACCATCGTCCCGGTGTGGCGGGAGCTGCTGGCTGACCTCACCACCCCTGTCGCCGCGTTCACGCGGATCGTCGGGGACGAGCCGGGGTTCCTGCTGGAGTCGGTCGAGCACGGCGAGCGGTGGGGCCGCTGGTCGTTCATGGGTCGACGGCCCCGGTCAACCCTGCTGCTTCGCCACGGCCGGCTGGAGGTGGACGGCACCCTGCCCGAAGGCGTCCCGGTTGACCGGGGGATCCTGGCCGCCGTCGAGGGTCTCCTGGCCGGTCACCGGTCGCCGGCCCTGCCGGACCTGCCGCCCCTCCACGGTGGGCTCGTCGGCTACCTCGGGTACGACGTGGTTCGCGAGGTCGAGCACCTGCCGTGCGTCGCTCCCGACGACCAGGGTCTGCCCGATGCGGTCATCTGGGTGATCGGCTCCCTGGTGGCCTATGACCACTGGCGCCAGCGGGTCACGCTCATCGAGTCGGTCGAGGTGCCGCACGATGCCTCCGATGCCGAGCTCGACCTCCTCCACGAGCGGGCCGTCGAGCGCATCGAAGACGTGGCGACGGCCGGCTCCCATCCCGGTGACGAGCCGGTGGTCGAGCCCCCCCAGCGTGACGGGATCGTCCCTGACGTCCGCCGCAGCGTGACGCAGGCCGGCTGGAACGGCGCCGTCGAGGCGGCGAAGGAGCTGATAAGGGCCGGCGACATCTTCCAGGTTGTGCTGTCACAGCGCTTCGACCTCGACCTGGCCGCCGACCCGTTCGACCTGTACCGGGCCCTGCGCCAGGTGAACCCCAGCCCCTACATGTACTTCCTGCGCCACCCCGAGCTGACGCTGGTGGGCAGCTCGCCCGAGCCGATGGTGCAGCTGCTCGACGGGCGGGTGGTGAGCCGGCCGATCGCCGGCACCCGCAAGCGGGGCGGCAGCGACGCGGAGGACCGCAGGATGGCGGCCGAGCTGATCGAGCACCCGAAGGAGGTGGCCGAGCACGTGATGCTCGTCGACCTGGCCCGCAACGACGTCGGGCGGGTGGTCGACTTCGGCACCGAGACCGTGGACGAGCTGATGACCCTCGAGCGCTACAGCCACGTGATGCACCTGACCTCGCAGGTGTCGGGTCGGCTTCGCCGCGGTCTCGGTCCCATCGACGTGCTGCGGGCCACCCTGCCGGCCGGCACGGTGAGCGGCGCCCCGAAGGTGCGGGCCATGGAGATCATCGACGAGCTCGAGCCCACCAAGCGGGGGCCGTACGCCGGGGTTGTCGGCTACGTCGACTTCTCGGGCAACCTCGATACCGCCATCACCATCCGGACGATGGTCGTCCGGCCGGACGGCACGGCCAGCATCCAGGCCGGCGCCGGCATCGTGGCCGACAGCGATCCGGCCGACGAAGACCTTGAGTGCCGGAACAAAGCGGCGGCCCTGCTCAGCGCCGTGCCGGGCGCCCGCCGCATCAGCGAAGCCCGGCGTGCGGCCCGACGTGCGACGATCTCCTGACGTGGCCTCGACCCCTGCTGCCGTAGCCGCCCTGCTGGACGGCACCGCCATCGCCACCGTCGTGCGCGACGTGGTGACGATCGATGGCCCGGAGGCCGCCTCGTTCCTGCAGGGCCAGCTCAGCCAGGACGTCGCCGCCCTGGCGGTGGGGGCCACGGCTCTCACCTTCCTCCTCGAGCCCCAGGGCCGGATCGTCGCCGTCCTGCGGCTGGCCCGCACGGCGGAGGACCGCTTCCGGCTGGACGGCGACGCCGGCACCGGGCCGGCCGTGCTGGCCCGCCTGCAGCGCTACCGGCTGCGCACCAAGGCCGAGCTCGACCTGACCGACGGCGCCTGGCACGCCGCGGCACGCTCGGCCTCGCTGCCGCCGCCCGAAGGCGCTCTCCGGCTGCCGTGGCCGGCGCTGTGCGGATGGGACCTGCCAATCGTGGGTGAGGCCCGGGCCCTTCCCGGCGGCCACCTGGTGGCCGGGGACGCCCTCGAGGGCGTGCGGGTGGCGGCGGTCGTCCCCGCCGCCCAGGACCTGGATGAGCGCGCCATCCCGGCCGAGACCGGGCTGGTCGACGCCGCCGCCTCGTTCACCAAGGGCTGCTACACCGGCCAGGAGCTGGTGGCCCGAATGGACAGCAGGGGCGGCGCCGCCCCCCGCTCACTGCGACGCCTCGTCGGTGAGGGGCCGCCGCCGGCCCAGGGTTCGGAGATGGCGGCGACCGGCACCGGCAAAGCCGCTGGCGTGCTCACCACCGTCGTACCGACCGAGGGCGGCTGGGCCGGGCTCGCCCTGGTGCCGCGGGCGGTGGCTGTCGGCGGAACGCTCGAGGTGGCGGGGGCCGCCGTGGCGCTGGTGGAGCGATGAGGGCTCGGCCGGCGGTGCTCGGGGCCACGGCGGTCTCGGTCGCCCTCTTCGGCGTCGCCGCCTGCTCCGGCGGAACCACGAAGCGGTTCATCCCCCCGCCCCCCACCACCGTCGGCCAGATAACCACCGCCCCCCTGGGCAGCGACTACACGGGCGTGGCGCTCGATCCCGTCCCCGGCAGCCCAACCACCCAGGTCGTCGACGTGCTCGGCGGTGACGCCTTCATGTCAGGGGTGGTGCTCGGCCCGGACGGGCCCGTGGCGGGTGCCACCGTGCGGCTCGAGCGCTTCGTCGGCGACGCCATCGGCCGCATCGACGTCATCACCGACGGCGGCGGCTCGTGGAAGGCCCCGCAGGTCATGGCCCCGCCCAGCTTCTCAACGGTGCCGAGCCTGCCCGACACGACGTTTCCGGGCCAGCTCCCGACCATCGCCTCGACCACCACGACCACCCGGCCGCCTACGCCGGTCACCCCGCCGCGGGTCGGGCCGCAGGGCATCCTCGGTGGCCGCTACCGGGTGAGGGCGTGGCGCACCCCCGACCTCGCCCTCACCACCCCGCAGATCCTGTTCCTCGAGGGCATGCAGAACAAGCAGGTGCAGCTCCAGCTGAACCGGTTCACGGGTACGACCGTGAGCTCGGTCGTCTCGCCCGACCCGCCCGTGCTCGACGGCCTCGTCAACCTCACCGCCATCGTCAGCAGCGCCTCGGTCGATGCCGACGGAGTCGTTCGTTCGGCTCCGGCGCCCGGCGCCTCGGTGACGCTGAGCGTCGGCGCCGGCCTGCTCCTGCTCGGCGGCCCGACCACCACCAACGCCCAGGGGCGGGCCACCTTCCAGCTGCAGTGCCAGGCGCTCGGCCAGAGCACCGCCGACCTGACCGTCAACGCCGCCCAGACCTTCAGCCTGCCGCTGCGGGCCTGCGTGGCGCCGCCCTCCACCACCTCGACGCTGCCCTTCGATCCGAACAGCACATCGAGCACGACCAGCCCGAGCACGTTCAGTCCGCCGATCACCTAATCGGGACCGGCGAGATGACCCCGTTCCACTACCGTCGTCACGTGACCACGTACCTCGACTCGATCCTGGACTGGCACCGGGAACGGGTGAAGGGGGACGATCGCTCACTGGAAGGCCTGCTCGACCGGGCCCGTCACATGCCCCCGACCCGGCGCTTCGAGGCCACGTTGCGAGAGGCCAGCTTGCGAGGGGTCACGGGCTGTTCGGTCATCGCCGAGATCAAGCGGCGCTCGCCGTCGAAGGGCCCGCTGGCGCCTGACCTCGTCGTCGGCCCGATGGCCCGCGCCTATGAGCAGGGCGGGGCCAGCTGCCTCAGCGTGCTCACCGACGAAGCCCACTTCGGCGGCTCCCCGGATGACCTGTGGCAGGCGCGCACGGCCACGAGCCTGCCGGTGCTGCGCAAGGACTTCACGGTGTGGGAGGGCGACCTGGCCGACGCCCGCACCATGGGCGCCGACGCCGTGCTGCTCATCGTCGCCGCCCTCGAGCAGCCCCAGCTGGTGGACCTGCTGGCTGTGGCCGGCGACCTGGGGCTCGATGCGCTGGTCGAGGCGCATGAACAGGACGAGGTGGAGCGGGCGCTCAAGGCCGGGGCGACGATGGTGGGCGTGAACCAGCGTGACCTCTTCACCTTCAAGGTCGACCCGGAGCGGGCCGAGCGGCTGGCCCGGATGCTGCCCGAAACGGTTCTCAAGGTCGCGGAGTCCGGCATAGACGGCCCGGCTTCATGCCGGCGCCTAGCCGACGCCGGCTTCTCGGCCGTGCTCGTCGGCGAGCACCTGGTCCGCTCCGCTGACCCGACCACCGCGCTGCGGTCGCTGATCGAGGCTTGACCGTCGGTGTTCGTGAAGATCTGCGGGACCACCAGCGAGGAGGACGCCCTGCTGGCCGTGGCCATGGGCGCCGAGGCGGTCGGCTTCGTGTTCGCCCCCTCGGCCCGCCAGATGCGGCCGCAGGACGTGGCCGACATCGTGAAGCGGCTGCCGCCGGAGATCCTCACCATCGGGGTCTTCAGGGACGACGTGCCCGAGCGCATCGTGCACATCGTGCGCTCCACCGGCCTGAAGGGAGCCCAGATCCACGGCAGCTTCTCGGCCGATGACGCCGTTGCGGTGCGCCGCGCCATCTTCCACACCTTCGTGGCCTTCTCCGCCGCCGACCCGCGGGTCGAGCAGGCCCACTCCTACGAGCCGTACGCCGTGCTGCTCGACGGCGCCCGCCCCGGGAGCGGCCAGACCTTCGACTGGGAGCTGGCGCAGCGCGTGCCGGGCGACCTGAAGCTGGTGGTCGCCGGAGGCCTGACCACCTCCAACGTGGTCGACGTGATCCGCACCGTGCACCCGTGGGG
This sequence comes from Acidimicrobiales bacterium, assembly GCA_038253125.1. GTDB lineage: Bacteria > Actinomycetota > Acidimicrobiia > Acidimicrobiales > JAUJNH01 > JAUJNH01. The sequence goes on along the minus strand of JBBSHM010000012.1, from coordinate 8,450 downwards.
GGTCGACGTGGTGTCAGGGGTCGAGTCCTCGCCGGGACGCAAGGACCCGGTCAAGCTGCGGGCGTTCATCGCCAAGGCGCACGCCGCCGGCAAGGAGCTGCGCGAGGCGGTCAAGGAGCCCCGGCCCAAGGCCCCCCCGCCTCCGCCGCCCGATCCGGGACCGCCGGGCGCCTTCTACGACTGGGAGGAGGACGGCCTGTGACGGAACATCTCGCCTCCCTGATGGGAACCCCTGGCGCCGATGGCTACTTCGGCGAGTTCGGCGGCCGGTTCCTGCCCGAGTCCCTGGTTCCGGCCTGCCTGGAGCTGGAGGACGCCTTCCGCACCGCCTGGGCCGACCCGGCGTTCCACGCCCAGCTCGACGCCGAGCTGCGCGACTACGCCGGCCGGCCCTCGCCCACCACCGAGTGCCCCCGCCTCAGCGAGCACCTAGGGGTGCGCGTGCTGTTCAAGCGCGACGAGCTGAACCACACCGGCTCGCACAAGATCAACAACGTTGTCGGCCAGGCCCTGCTCGTCGAGCGCATGGGCAAGCGCCGCATCGTGGCCGAGACGGGCGCCGGTCAGCATGGGGTGGCCAGCGCCACCATCGCCGCCCGCCACGGGCTCGACTGCACGATCTACATGGGCGAGGTCGACGTCCAGCGCCAGGCCCTGAACGTGTTCAAGATGGAGCTGCTCGGGGCCGAGGTCCGCCCGGTCACGAGCGGCAGCCGCACCCTGAAGGACGCCGTGAACGAGGCCATGCGGGACTGGGTGGCGTCGGTCGAGGAGACTCACTACCTGCTGGGCTCGGTGATGGGGCCCCACCCCTATCCGTGGATGGTGCGCGAGCTGCAGCGGGTGATCGGCACCGAGGCCAGGGCGCAGTGCCAGGAGCTGCTGGGCGGCCCGCCGCAATGGGTGCTGGCCTGCATCGGCGGCGGCTCGAACGCCTCGGGGATCTTCTCCGGCTTCGTCGACACCGACGCCCGGCTGGTGGGTGTGCAGCCGGCGGGGGGCGCCGCCATCGGCAAGGGCGCGCCCGGCATCGTCCACGGCTCCCGCAGCCAGCTGCTGCAGGACGAGCACGGCCAGGTCCTGGAAGCCGAGTCGATCTCCGCCGGCCTCGACTACCCGGGCGTCGGCCCCGAGCACAGCCACCTGGCCGCACTGGGACGGGCCGAGTACGTGCAGGTGGACGACGCTGCGGTGCTGGAGGCCGTGCACCTGTGCAGCCGGCTCGAGGGGATCGTGCCGGCGCTGGAGCCGGCCCACGCCCTGGCCTGGCTCGTCGCCGAGGCCGGCCACCGGATCCCGGCCGGTGACACCGTGCTCGTCAACCTGTGCGGGCGGGGCGACAAGGATGCCGAGCAGGTCATGCACCTCCTGGGCGACAAGGTGGGCCAGGGCTCGGCCCGGGCCATCGCCCGCGACCTCGGCCACCTTCGCCACCCATGATCGGGGTTCCGCTCGAGTCCCACCTGCGGGCGAGGCGCGACGCGGGAGCCAAGCTTCTCGTCCCCTATGTCTCCGGCGGCATGCCGGGCTGGACCGAGGTGCTGCTCGCCTTTGCCGACGCCGGGGCCGACGCCATCGAGATCGGCATCCCCTTCAGCGACCCGGTGATGGACGGTCCCACCATCCAGGAGGCGAGCCAGCGCGCACTCGCCGCCGGCGCCACGCCGGCCTCCATCTTTGAGGAGTTGCGCGAGATCGAGGCGGGCGTGCCGCTTGTGACCATGACCTACGCGAACCTGGCCCACAAGGCGGGCTGGGACCGCTTCGCCACCGACCTCTTCCGGGCCGGCATCACCGGGGCCATCCTGCCCGACATCCCGCTCGAGGAGTCGGCGCCGTGGGAGGCGGCGGCAACCGCCGCCGGCGTGGATACGGTCCTTCTGGCCGCCCCGGTGTCACCCGACGACCGGCTGCGCCGCATCTGCCAGCGCAGCCGGGGCTTCGTCTACGGCGTGACGGTGATGGGCGTCACCGGGGCCCGCACGGCGATGGCCTCGACGGCGGCCATCCTCGGCGACCGCCTGAAGGAGGCGACCGACCTGCCTGTGCTCATGGGCTTCGGCGTCAGCACCCCGGAGCAGGCGGTGGACCTGGCCCGACACGCCGACGGGGTGATCATCGCCAGCGCCCTCATGCGCCGCTTCGTCGACGGCGACGAGCCAGGCGAGATCGCCGCCCTCGTGGCCGAGATCCGCGCCGCCCTCGACTCCGCCTGAGGTGGAGCTGGGCGATGCCATCCGGCGGCGGCGGATGGTGCGGGCCTTCCAGGACCGGCCCGTCGATCCCGAGGTCGTCGACCGGATGCTCGAGCACGCCGTGCACGCCCCCTCGGCCGGGTTCTCCCAGGGATGGGCGTTCCTCGTGCTCACCGAGGCCGACGACCGGGCCCGCTTCTGGGATGCTGTGTTTCCCGACCGCCACGGGCAGCCGTTCGGCCACCCCGGCCTGTTCAGCGCCGGCTGCCTGATCGTGCCGCTGTCGCACAAGCAGGCCTACCTCGACCGCTACGCCGAGCCCGACAAGGGCTGGGCGGCGGGCGACGAGGCCCGCTGGCCGGTGCCCTACTGGGACATCGACACGGCCATGGCGTCGATGCTCATCCTGCTCACCGCGGTGGACGAGGGGCTCGGGGCGTTGTTCTTCGGGATCTTCGGCGGGCACGTCGCCGCTTTCCGGAACGCTTTTGGGGTGCCATCGGCCTACACCCCGGTAGGGGCGATCGCCGTCGGCCACCGGGCCGCCGACCGGCCGTCGCCCTCGCTGCGCCGGGGCCGACGCCACCCGTCCGAAGTCGTGCACCGGGGCCGTTGGTGAGGCGGTGCGCGTGGGTCCCCTTCGGCGGGGATTAGGTTGGGTCCCGAGCGGGTCGCATTCGGCGGCCCGATGCGGGGCCGCCCGCCGGGTTGAAGCTCGGGCCGAGGTGGCCTATCGACGCCACCTCGAAACCAGGAGAACCCCACGAACATGACCACCTTCGCCTCACTTGGCGTGGACGCCGACCTCGTTGCCGTCCTCGCCGCCGACGGCATCCACGAGCCCTTCCCGATCCAGGCGGTCACCATCGCCGATGCGCTCACCGGGCGTGACCTGTGCGGCAAGGCCAAGACCGGATCGGGCAAGACCCTGGCCTTCGGGCTTCCCATGCTGATGCGCACGCCCGCGGCGATGCCCGGCCATCCCACCGCGCTGGTCCTCGTGCCGACCCGCGAGCTGGCTGTTCAGGTCGCCGGGGTGCTGCTCCCGCTGGCTGCCGCCGTCGGCCTCACAGCCCGCACGTTCTACGGCGGAACCTCGCTGGAGAAGGACCTGAAGGCCCTGGGCGAGCGGGTCGACGTGGCCATCTGCACCCCGGGTCGACTCATCGACCTGTGCCAGCAGGAGGCGGTCGACCTCGACGCTGTCGCTGTCATCGTCTTGGACGAAGCCGACCGGATGGCCGACATGGGCTTCATGCCGCAGGTCGAGTGGCTGCTGCGCCGTGTCACCGCCAGCCACCAGACCCTGTTGTTCTCGGCCACCCTCGACGGCGACGTCGACCACCTCGTCACCCGCTACCAGGTCGACCCGATCCGCCACGAGATCGTCAGTGACATCGCCACGGTCACCGAGATGAAGCACCGGTTCCTGTACGTCCACCAGATGGACAAGCCGAAGGTGGTCGCCTCGATCGGCAGGGGGGGCAGGCGGACGCTGGTGTTCACCCGCACCAAGCGAGGCGCCGACCGCCTGGTCGAGCAGCTCGACCGGGAGGGGGTCAGGGCCGGCGCCATCCACGGAGACCTGCGCCAGCAGGCCCGGGAGAAGGCGCTGAAGCAGTTCACCGAGGGCACCGTCGCCGTGCTCGTCGCCACCGACGTCGCCGCCCGCGGCCTGCACATCGACAACGTCGACACCGTCGTGCACTTCGACCCGCCCGAGGACCACAAGACCTACCTGCACCGCTCGGGGCGTACCGCCCGCGCCGGCGCCAGCGGCGTGGCGGCCACGCTGGTGCTGTGGGACCAGGTGCTCGAGATCCAGAAGCTGCAGAAGCGGCTGGGCCTCGACCTGCCGATGGTCGAGGTGTTCTCGAACGACCCCCGCCTCGCCGACCTGGCCGGGGCCCTGGCCTGACCCCCTGCTTCTGTCGGGAGTACCTGTCGCCCAGCGCACCCCTTCTCCCGACAGTTCGCTCCGGGCGGCGCGCTCAGCCGTCGCCGGGGCTGCGCTTGCGGTTGCGGCCGCGGGTCTGGGCTTCAAGGACGACCTTGCGGACCCTGACGCTGGTCGGGGTCACCTCTACGCACTCGTCCTCGGCGATCATCTCCAGCGCCTGCTCCAGGGAGAGCTGGCGGTGGGGGATGAGCTTCTCGAAGTTGTCGGAGGAGGAGGTGCGCATGTTGGTGAGCTTCTTCTCCTTCGTCGGGTTTATGTCCATGTCCTCGCTGCGGGAGTTGGCGCCGACGATCATCCCCTCGTAAACCTCCACGCCCGGGCCGAGGAACATGATGCCCCGGTCCTGCAGGGCGACGAGGGCGTAGGCGGTGGTCGGGCCCTTGCGGTCGGCCACCAGCGAGCCGTTGGCCCGGTGGCGGATCTCGCCGGCCCACGGCTCCCAGCGGTCGAAGACGTGGTGGAGCATCCCGGTGCCGCGCGTCTCGGTCATGAACTCGGTGCGGAAGCCGATGAGGCCGCGGGCGGGGATGCGGTACTCGAGGCGCACCCAGCCGCTGCCGTGGTTCACCATCTGCTCCATCCGGCCCTTGCGCAGGGCCAGCAGCTGGCTGACGACGCCGAAGAAGTCCTCGGGCACGTCGATGGTGAGGTGGTCGACGGGCTCGTTCACCTTGCCGTCGATCTCGCGGGTCAGGACCTGCGGCTTGCCCACCGTCAGCTCGAAGCCCTCACGCCGCATCATCTCGACCAGCACGGCTAGCTGAAGCTCGCCCCGACCCTGCACCTCCCAGGTGTCGGGCCGCGGGGTGGGCAGCACGCGGATGCTGACGTTGCCGATGATCTCGGCGTCGAGGCGCGCCTTCACCTGGCGGGCCGTCAGCTTCTTGCCCTCGGTGCCGGCCAGCGGCGAGGTGTTGATGCCGACGGTCATGGACAGGCTCGGGTCGTCGATGGTGATGACCGGTAGGGCCCTCGGGTCGTCGGGGTCGGCCAGGGTCTCGCCGATGGTGATCTCGGGCAGGCCGGCGATGGCGATGATCTCGCCCGGCCCCGCCGCCTCGGCGTCGACCCGGTCCAGGTTCTCGGTCACGAACAGCTCGGTGATCTTGGCCCGCTCGACGGTGCCGTCGGTCCGGCACCAGGCCACCTGCTGGCCCTTCTTGATGGTGCCGTTCACCACCCGGCACAGCGCCAGGCGCCCGAGGTAGGGCGAGGAGTCGAGGTTGGTGACCAGGGCCTGCAGCGGCATCTCGACGTCGTAGGTGGGAGGGGGTATGCGCTCTACGAGCAGGTCGAGGAGGGGGCGCAGGTCACTGCCCGGCAGGGTGCGGTCCTCGGCCGGCGGCTCAAGGCTGGCGATGCCGTCACGGGCGATGCAGTACACCACCGGGAAGTCGATCTGGTCGGCGTTGTCAGCCAGGTCGAGGAAGAGCGTCTCGACCTCGTCCACCACCTCGGCCACCCGCGAGTCGGGCCGGTCGACCTTGTTGATCACCAGGATGACGGGCAGCCTTGACTCGAGCGCCTTGCGCAGCACGAAGCGGGTCTGGGGGAGTGGCCCCTCTGAGGAGTCGACCAGCAGCAGCACCCCGTCGACCATCGACAGGCCCCGCTCCACCTCGCCCCCGAAGTCGGCGTGGCCGGGGGTGTCGACGATGTTCAGCTTCACGCCCTCGTAGGTGAAGGCGGTGTTCTTGGCCAGGATGGTGATGCCCTTCTCCCGCTCGAGGTCCATCGAGTCCATCACCCGCTCCTTGATGTCCTGGTTGGAGCGGAAGGCGCCGGACTGCCACAGCATCTTGTCGACCAGCGTGGTCTTGCCGTGGTCGACGTGGGCGATGATGGCTACGTTGCGGATGTCCTGGCGGGTGGCCATAAGCGAGCGATCCTACGCTCCAGCCCATCGAACCCTTCGACGCCCTCGATCCGAACGACCCGACCGACGACCTGGAACGGCTGGCCCGGCTCCTGTTCGGCATGGCTGTGGAGCTGCTGCGCCGGCGGGGCCGCTTCTTCCCCTTCGGCGGTGTGGTCTGGGCTGATGCGGGTGCCGAGCAGCTGGTGGCGGCCCCGCCCGACAAGGCCGACTCCAAGGATCCGGGCGGCCTTCTCGGGGCCTTGGTGGCCGAGCTGCGGGAGGAGGCGGTCAGCGGCAGGGTTCGAGCCGCCGGCACCTGCGTCGACGTGCGCCACGACCCGGACATGGGCCTGGCCATCCGGGCCGATCTGGAGGATTCCTCGGGTGACGCCCGGGTGGCCCTGCTCAGCTATCGGCGCCGGTTCCCCCGCCGATTCCTCATCATGCCCGAGCCCGTCGAGCGGCCCGGCGCCCCGCGCCTCTTCCTGCCCTGAGGGCGGTCCTCCTCGAAACGCTTGCGGATGGTGGCCCGCCGCTCCTGCAGCTCGCGGTGGGTCATGGTGTTCACGCTCGAGTCGACCCCCATGGAAGCCCGCAGCCCGTCCAGGTCCACCGTCGCGTTGGACATGTCGATCCCCATCTCGGCGGCGATCTTCTCGCCGTGCTGCTCGGCGAACCACATGGCGATCCAGGTGATCTCGGCGAACAGGTCGACATCGGGAGCCAGCGTCGCCAGCGCCCCGTCGATGAAGAGCAGGTCCTTGACGAACAGCATCAGCTCCTTGGGAGCCTTGGCCCCGTAGCCCAACAGCTTCTTCACCAGCTGCTGCAGCTCCCTGGTGAGCTCGTCGCTGGACATCTTGGTGGGGTCCTTCACCGGGCCCTCGAGTTCAAGGTCGGCTATCACCGCTTCGAGATCTGTCCCGACCGGCAGGGCGCCGAGATCGACCAAGGCGCTCAGCTGGACGCGGACGTCGTTGAGCGTCCCCCCGACCAGCAGGCGCAGGAAGGCCAGCCGACGGGGCTCGCTCAGACGGCCGGTGATGCCGTAGTCGAGCAGGGCGACCTTGCCGTCGGCCCGCACTAGCAGGTTGCCGCCGTGCAGGTCGCCGTGGAAGACGCCGTGCAGCATGCAGCCCTCGAGCAGGGTGATCATGCAGGCCCGCACCACGGCCCGGGTGTCGACGCCGGCCGCCTCCATCCCCTCGACGTCGTCGAAGGAGAAGCCGGACAGGCGCTCCATCACGAGCACCCGCCTGGTGACCAGGGTGGGGTGGGGCCGCGGCACCACGACAGCCCGCTCCTCGGTGCCGGCCAGGACCCGGGCGATGTCCAGCATGTTCTCGGCCTCCAGGCGGAAGTCGAGCTCCTCGACGATCGTCTCGGCGAAGAGCTCGACCAGTGCCGGCGGGTTGGCCAGCGCCGACACCGGGATGCGGCCTATGAGCCAGGGGGCGATCCAGCTCATGGCCGCCAGGTCGCGCCGGACCATCTCCGACACCGTCGGCCGCTGCACCTTCACCACCACGGGTGTGCCGTCGAGCAGGTGGGCGGCGTGGACCTGGGCGATTGAGGCGGCGGCGATGGGCTCGCGGGCGAAGTCGGCGAACACCTCGGCCAGCGGGCGGCCGAGGTCGGCCTCGACGATCTTGACCACGGCGTCGTACGGCTCGGCCGGCACCCGGTCGCGCAACAGCCGGAACTCGCGCACCAACTCCTCGGGGAAGATCCCCTCGCCCGAGCTGATGATCTGCCCCAGCTTTATGTACGTGGGGCCCAGGCGCTCGAACGCCTTGCGCAGGCGACGGGAGAGGCCGGTGCGGCTGGCTGCGCTGCCGGGCGCCCGCCGTCGCTCGACCAGGTACCACCCGGCCAGGGCGACGGCGAGCAGCCGGCCGACGAAGACGACGCGGGCTCCCGGGGGCAGGCGCCGGTGCCGGATGAGGCTCGGCACCTCCTCGTGGGTGGTGCGGCGCAGGTTCGTGAGCCCCCGCCGCCAGACCAGCTCGTCGGGCACCACCACCCAGGGCCCGTTGGCCGTGAACGACCCGATGGCCTGGTCGTGCGGCGGCTCCTGCATCTCCGGCGAACCTAGTGCCGGTGCCCGCCCAAGCCGGGGGTTAGGTTCGCGCCCCATGGCCCTTTCGGCAGGAGACGCAGCGCCCCCGTTCCAGCTCCCCGACCAGGACGGCAAGACCGTTGACCTGGCCAGCTTCGCCGGCCGCAAGGTGCTCGTGTACTTCTACCCCAAGGCCGACACCCCGGGCTGCACCACCCAGGCCTGTGAGCTCACCAGGATCCTTCCTGACATCGGCGACGCCGCCGTCCTCGGCATCAGCCCTGACCCGTCCAGGAAGCTGAAGAGGTTCCAGGAGCGCTACGAGATCGGCTTCCCCCTTCTAGGTGACGAGGACCACGCCGTGTCCGAGGCTTACTC
>JBBSHM010000011.1:0-45061 GCA_038253125.1 Acidimicrobiales bacterium | reverse complement strand
CTTCTACCTGTACCCGCCGGAGGACAGCGCCTGCAGCGGCCAACCGGCGCAGACATCCAACATCGCCCTCGCCGACGGGCAGGCCACCTCCACACCCTTCGACACCACCACCATCGGCACCTACCGCTACCAGGCCACCTACGACGGCGACGGCACCTACGCCGCCCTCCCCCTAACCACCTGCGGGCTGACCGGCACCACGTCCGAGGTGACCGGGATACCGACGACGCTCACCGTGAAGGCTTCGCCGCCGGTGGCGCCTGGGCAGGCCATCTTCGCCACCGCCACCCTGGGCGGGGGCCTGTTCCCCAACGCCAACCTGGCAGCGACCGCACCCCCGGGCGACAGCATCGTGTTCAACGCCTACCGCAACAACGTCAACTGTGAAGGTCCGGCCGACCTCACCTCGACGGCCAGAGTGGACGGGGTGGGCGACTACAAGTCGACCGAGTTCACCATCCCGGCCGACAAGGCGGGCACCTACCGCTTCACTGCCACCTACACCGGAAACGCCACCAACGCCCCGTCGGCCACCGCCTGCGGCGCCGACGGCAGCTCGGTGGTGGTGATGGCGGCTAGTGACGTGCAGCCGACGATCACCCTCGACACCAGCGCCACCCCATCCACCCTCGACGCCCCCGGCGGCACGTTCACCTACCACCTCACCGTCACCAACACCTCGCCGAAGCTGGTCACCACCAAGACCCTGAGCGACAAGGTGTACGGCAACCTCGACGGCCGAGGCAGCTGCAAGGTGGGCGTCGCCCTGGCCGCCACCCCCGGGCCCACCGACACCTACACGTGCTCCTACACCGGCGACTTCAGCGGCGCCGTCAACGCCACCCAGACGGCCACCGTCACGGCCAGCGCGGTGGACGAAGGCGGCCTGGAGGCGATGGCCACCCACGACACCACGGTGTCGCTGACCGCCGCCCCGGTTTCCCCCACCACCCCCGACCCGGCGGCGACAACCAACCCGGTGGCGGCAACCAACCCGGGGGCGGCCACCACCGCGGCCAACACCGCGGCCACGAACGCCGCCGCAGGCACCAGCTCGGACACCGCCCGCTCCAGCGGCGCCGCCCGCAGCAGCGGCAGCCTGGCCGTCACCGGCGCCGCCCTCAGCGGCCAGCTGCGGCTGGCTCTCGGGCTGCTGGCCGCCGGCCTGCTGCTGGTCAGCCGGCGCCGACGACGCCCGACCGGGCCGGCGGTGCCGATGCTCACCCGGCCCTGGTGACCGCGGCTCTCAACCCGCACCCGCCGGCTGAGCGGTCGGCGGCGCAACCGATCCGCCGGCGCCAAGGGCGGTGATCCGGCCGACACCACCGGGGTCAGCGGCGCGCCTGCGCACGATCGTCGTGGCCGTCGGGCTTCTGGCCGTCACCGTCGCCCTGTCCGCCCCGCAGCTGGCGGCCGGCGCCAGCCCGTCGGACGGGGTGCCCGTGGTGCGGGGTGTCTGGCCCCCCTCCGGCGGTACGGCCGGCGGCGCCGTCGTACGCATCTACGGCCGGGGCCTGGAGGGGACGACCGAGGTCAGCTTCGGCACCCAGTCGTCGCCCAGCTTCAAGGTGATCGACAGCAACCTGGTGACGGCGATGGTGCCCCCGGCGGCGGTGGCCGACGGCACCGCGGTCGACGTCACGGCCACCGACGGGCAGGGCACCAGCGTCGTCGACCCCGCCTCCGACACTTTCCTGTTCACCGACGGGACGATGACGCTGAACCCGACCGCCGGGCTGTCGACGGGGGCGGCGCTCACGGCGAGCGTCACCGGCTTCGTACCCGGCTTTACGGGTGCGGTGGCCGAGGTCAGCCCGCTGCTGGGCTACGTCGAGGGCGCCCCCCCGGTGGCGGCCGGGCCGCCGCCGTATGAGGACCAGAACTTCGTTCCGGTGTTCGGCACCGACACCTCGGGGCGGGCCGCCGTCGAAGCGAACCTGCCGGCCTTCGGTGGCAGTGCCGGCTATGACCCGCAGGCCACGTGCTCGGTGTCCCAGGAGGCGGCCGACTTCGGCGTCGGCCACTGCGGCCTGGCCCTGACCGGCCCAGCCGGCGCCCCCTACATCGAGCGTTCCTTCGGCCTGGTGGAGGATCCGGTACCCGCCGCCCCGACGCTCACCGTCTCGCCAGCGGCGGACGGAAGGGTCACCGTCACCGGCCGAACCTGGAACGCCGCCCCCCGCTTCGGGTCGGCGGCCACGCCCGACTCACCGGGCCAGACCGGGCTGTCGATCGAGCTGTGCTCGGCCGAGCTGGGCGACTGCCGGGCGCTGAACAGCGACGCCACCGTGGCCATGACCCGCTACACCGACACCGACCGGACCGCCGGCGTGCAGGGCCGCTTCCGGGGCGCCACCCTGGCCGGCACCGCCGCGGCGGGCGACACCGCCTGGTGTGGCGACGGCTGCACGGTGCGGGTGACCCAGCAGGCCGCCCAGGCCGGACCGGGGGAGCCGGCCCCGGCAGCCGTCTCGGCCGTGGCCCCCCTCAGCCTCCGCCGGCCGGGCCCCGCCGCCGCCGCGGCTGGCGCGTCCGGCGCGGCGGTGACCGGGGTCGACCCGGCGCCGGCGGCCGACGGGCGGCCGTTCGTGGCCCGGTTCTGGCCGGAGAGCGGGCCGACCGCCGGGGGGCGGCCGGTGCGCATCTACGGCTCGGGCTTCGGCGGCACCACCAAGGTGACCTTCGGCACCAAGCCGGCCCGCTTCGCCGTGGTCGACAGCCACCTGCTCACCGCGGTGGCGCCGCCCGTGCCCGGCGGGGCCGACAACTCCTCGGTGGCCATCACCGTCACCGACGCCGACGGCGCCAGCAACGCCGCCCCCGGCTTCCTGTTCAGCGACGTCACGCTCACCGTCGACCCCGACGGCGGGCTGACCACGGGGGCGGCCGCCACGGTGACCGCTGCCGGCTACAAGCCCGACACGCCGACCACCATCGACCTGGCCAGCCCGCTGGCCGCCTTCTTGGAGGACGGGCCGGCGGCACCGGACGGCACCACCCCCTACCGGGACCGGCTGGGCACGGCGCTGACCGACGCCACCGGCGCCAGCAGCACGCCCGTCACCCTCCCCGGGACGCGGCCCGAGCCGCCGCCCCCCGCCGGCACCCCGGTCACGCCACCCGACCCGCCCCCCGCCCCCGACGCCTACGACCCCAACCGGGCCTGCCCGCCCACCCAGGAGCAGGCCGACGCCGGCCTGGTCAGCTGCAGCATCGTCTACGGCAGCGCCAGCGGGGCGACGCTCGCCCACGACATCCGCTACACCGGCCAGCCCCTCCCCAACGCCGGGTCGCAGGGCAAGCCGGTGCTCACGACCGTGGGATCCGCCCACCTGGGTGACCGCATCGCCATCAGCGGCACCGGCTGGAACGCCGCCCCACAGTTCGGCTCATCCACCACCCCCCTGGCCCCCGGGCAGACCCGGCTCAGCCTGCAGCTGTGCAAGTACCAGGGCGCCTGCAGCCCGGCCACCGGCACCGCCACGGTGGACATGACCAGGTACCGCGACACCACCCCCGGCGACGCCACCGTGGAGGGCGAGCTGAGCGGCGCCACCCTGTCCGGCACCCTCCTGATCGACAACATCAGCGGCTGCCTCCCCACCTGCACCGTGCAGGTGCTGCAGCAGGCCTTCGACGCCGAACGTGGGGTGGCGGTGGACACCACGATCGGTGCCTCGACGCTGCTGCGGCTGACCGACGGACCGCCCCTGGCCGTGCGCCCGTGGCCGCAGACCAGCCCCACCGCTGGCGGCGGGCCGGTGCGGATCTACGGCCGGGGACTGAGCGGCGTCACGTCGGTGACGTTCGGGACGGTCGAGTCGCCGGGCTTCAAGGCCATCGACAGCGGCCTGATAGCCGCCATCGTGCCGCCGGCGGCGGGCGGGACGGCCGACGACAACACCTCCGTCACCGTCACCGACGAGGAGGGCACCTTCACCGCCGACGCCGCGTTCGACTACACCGACGCCTCGCTCACCGTCACGCCCGCCACCGGACTGGCCCCGGCGGCGACGGCGACCGTGGAGGTGAAGGGCTACAAGCCGTCGGCGCCGACGGCGGTGGCCGAGGCCAGCCCGCTGCTGGGCTTCGTCGAGAACGGGCCGGCGCCGCCCGCCGGGCCGGCGCCCTACCGGGCCGACCTGGCCACCCCGGTCACCGACCCCGCCGGGAACAGCACCTCCACCGGGCAGCTGAGGCCGGCCGGCGCTGTGGGGCCGCCCGGATACGACGCCGGCTCGACGTGCCCGGTGACCCAGGAGGAGGCCGACTTCGGCCTCGGCCGGTGCCAGATCCTGTACGACCAGGCCGGTACCGGCGGCCTGGTGGAGCCGATCGCCTTGAGCGGCGACCCGGTGCCGGCCAAGCCCACCCTCACCCTCTCGCCGATCAGCGCCTTTGACGGCGACACCATCGCCATCAGCGGCACCGGCTGGAACGCCGCCCCCGAATTCGGCTCGTTCGACGCCAACTTCGCCACCAACGACGTGGGCATCACGCCGATGACCGTCGACGTGTGCACCGCGGACCTGTCCCGGTGCACGAACGAGATCGGAGTCCGCGGCGCCCTGGCCCGGGTCAGCCCCACCCGCTACACCGACACCGACCCCACCGACGCCAAGGTGGAGGGCGCCTTTTCGGGCGGGGTGCTGACGGGTGCGGCCCTGGCCGACAACGCCACCAGCTGCGCCCCCGACTGCGTGGTTCGGGTGCGCCAGCAACGCTTCGACCCGGTCCGGCGGGCACCGGCCGACGACTTCATCGAGGCCACCGCCCCCCTGCGCCTCATCCGCGACACCCCCCAGAATTTCGTGGGCTACACGCCCTTCTCCGGCCAGGCCGGGACCCGGGTGGTGCTGTACGGCCGGGGCGCCCCCAGCCTGACCGGGGTGGACTTCGGCGGCATGCCCGGCACCGACGTCAGCATCGGGGCCGGTGACACCGTGGTGGTCACCGTGCCCGAAGGGCCGGCCGGCCTGCTCGACCTCACCCTGCACGGCGGACCCAATGACGGCCTGGTCATCGTCGGCGGCTTCTTCATAAGACCGACCGACTTCTCCTACACCGTCGAGCCGGTCACCGGCCTGCACACCGGCGACACCGTGAGGGTCACCGTCCACCACTACATCCCCGACGCCTTTGTGATCCTGGCCCTGACCAGTCCCCTCATCAACTTCATTGAACCGCCCCCGGGCGTGGCGCCGGCCAACACGAGCAGCATCCCACCGCAGGTCTCGCCGATCTTCCCGGCTTTCTCCACCGACGCTGGCGGCAACGGACAGGTCGACGTGGCCCTGCCCGACCTGACCAAACGGGGCGACACCCAGGCCCGTTGCGGCATCTCGCAGAAGCAGGCCGACCACGGGCTCGACCACTGCATACTGGCACTCAGCCTGTTCAGCCAGGGGATCGTCGAGGTACCGCTCGGCTACGCCGACGACGCCGCCCCGAGCGCCCCGTTCCTGAACCTGCGCACCCACAACGCCCAACCGGGCGACCGGGTCGACCTGACCGGCTTCACCTGGCACGGCAACCCCCACCCGGGGTCGTCCCAGGCGGCCGGCGACCTGCACGTCGACATCTGCGGCGTCGGCGGCGTCCCCACCGCCTGCCGGGCGGCCGCCGGCAACGTGACGGTGTCGCGCACCCGCTACGTCTTCGACCCCGCCGACTTCAACAGCGGCCAGCTGTCGGGGGCCGACCTGTCCGGCTCGATCACCGTGCCCGACGTGGGCCGCGGTGACTGCGGCACCTGTGTGGTGCGAGTGCGCCAGGACGTCGCCGGCACCGCCACGTTCCTGGAGGCCACGTCACCGCTGTCGATACGGGGCCAGCCGGTGGTGTTCCAGCCCCAGGGGCGGCTGCCGGTGACACCTCAGCCCCAACCCCAGCCCAGGCCGAGGCCCGGCATCGTGACACCGCTGCCCCTGCCGCCGGCGCGCCCACCGGTCCCGGGCCCTACGAACCCGCCGCCGGTCCGGCCCCCGGGCAACGCCCTTACACCGTCGCCGGCGCCCAACCCGGCGCCCCAGCCCCCGCCGCCGCCGGTGCCGCCGTCGGGCGCCGGCGCCCCCGGGGCCCGCCCCGGGGTGGCGCCGACTCCCGGCCAGGCCAGCGCCCCCACACCGGGCCAGGCCAGCGCCCCCACCCCCGGGCAGGCCAACGCGCCATCGCCCGGGCAGGCCAACGCGCCTAGCCCAGGGGCCTCCGACGTGGGTGAGGACCAGGTGCAGGGGGCGGGTTCCACCCGCCATCTCATGGTGCGGCACGAACCCGCCTATCCGGTAGCCGGCGGGGCGCAGGCCGCCGCCGCGGTGGCCGCCGCCGGCGCCGGGTGCTTCCTGATGCTCGGCGTCGGGTCGCCCCTCGGCCGGAGACGGCGCACGTCGATCAGGAGCCGCCGAGCGGTGCCCGAGCCAAGAGGAGGCTATTGATGGCGGTTGTCAACCGTTCCAAGACCAGGCGGGCCAAGCGTGATGACGGTGCACCTTCGGGAGGCATGTCCCGGCCGGTGATGGTGCTGACCGCCAGCCTGGTGGCCCTGGTGGCGATCTACGCCCTCTTCCTGGTGGTCCTACGCCCGGCGTCGGCCGGCACCGACGTCACGCTCGACCGCCTCGTGAGCGCCGCCACCTCGGGCGAGGTGCGCACGGCCCGCTTCTTGGACCAGGACGCCCGCATCACCGGCACTCTCAACGACCGGGGCGGCGACGTCGCCTACTCGGTTCCCTATCCCCGCAGCGATGCCGCCACCAACGACCTGCTGCGCACGTTCCTCGACGCCAAGACCAAGGTGACCGTCGACGCCCAGTCCACAAAGGCGCTGATGCGGTTCGTGGCCCAGTTCCTGCTGCCGCTGGTGATCTTCGCCAACCTGTTCGCCCTTTTGATCTCGCTGGTGCGGCCCGGCGGGGGCGGGGCCAGTGAGTTCCTGAGCTTCAGCCGCATGGGCGACAAGTCGCTCGGCGCCGACGAACGGGGCCGCACCACCTTCGCCAACGTGGCCGGCGCCGACGAGTCGGTGGTCGAGCTGTCGGAGGTGCGCGACTACCTGTTGGACCCCGAGAGGTTCGCGGCCATGGGGGCACTCCCCCCGAAGGGGGTGCTGATCGCCGGGCCGCCGGGCTGCGGCAAGACGCTGCTGGCCCGGGCGGTGGCCGGCGAGGCGCGGGCCAGCTTCTACTCGATCTCGGGGTCGAACTTCGTCGAATCGCTGGTGGGGGGGGGGGCGGCCCGGGTCCGCGACCTGTTCAGCCAGGCCCGGGCCAACGCCCCGGCCATCGTGTTCATCGACGAGCTGGACGCCGTCGGCCGCCAGCGGGGCGCCGGCCTGGGCGGCGGCAACGACGAACGCGAGCAGACCCTGAACGAGATGCTGGTGCAGATGGACGGCTTCTCCCCCCGGGAGGGGGTGGCGGTGATGGCCGCCACCAACCGGCCCGACATCTTGGACCCGGCGCTGCTGCGGGCCGGCCGCTTCGACCGCCACGTGACCGTGGAACGGCCCGACCGCGACGGCCGCCTGGCCATCCTGCGGCTGCACTCCGGCGGCAAGCGACTGGCCAACCCTGACGCCGACCTGCCCGAGGTGGCCCGCAGCACCCCCGGCTTCACCGGCGCCGACCTGGCCAACCTGCTGAACGAGGCCGCCCTGCTGGCCGTGCGCGAGCGGGCCCCGGCCATCGGGCGGACCCACCTCGACGAGGCCATCGAACGGGTGCTGTCAGGCCCCAAGCGCAAATCCATCATCATCTCCGATGAGGACAAGCGCCGCATCGCCTACCACGAGGCCGGCCACGCCGTGGTCGCCGCGTCGCTAGGCCAGTCCGGGCAGGTCCAGAAGCTGTCGATCGTGGCCCGGGGCCGGGGCGTCGGCCACCTGGCCCTGCTGCACGAGGACCGGGCCGTGCTCACCCGCCACGACATGGAGGCTCAGATCGCCTCGGCCCTGGCCGGCCTGGCCGCCGAGGAGATGGTGCTGGGCGAGACCTCCACCGGCTCCGAGGTCGACCTGGAACGGGCTACCGACACCGCCCGGGACATGGCCGGCCGCTACGGCATGAGCACCCGGCTGGGCCGGGCCCGGGTCCTTCACGCCCACGGAGAGGTCTTCCTGGGCCGCGACTACATGACCTCCCAGGAGATCTCCCAGCCCACCCTGGAGCTGCTGGACGCCGAGGTGCGCCAGCTGCTCGAGGAGCAGGAGGCCAAGGCGGCGGCCATCCTCACCGCCAACCTCCCGGCCCTGCACGCCATCGCCGAGGCTCTCGTGGCCACCGAGACCATGCAGGGTCCCGACCTGCAACGGGCGCTGGCCGCCGTCGGCCTCCAGGCCGGCTCGGGCTGGAGGCCTCCCGGGCCGGCGACGTGAACCCAAGCTGAGCGAGCCCACTAGGTTCGCGGCTGGCATGACCAGCGCCCGGGTCCCCGTCACCGTGCTCACCGGCTTCCTCGGCGCCGGCAAGACCACGCTGCTGAACTACATCCTCAGCGAGAACCACGGCCGGCGGATCGCCGTGATCGAGAACGAGTTCGGCGAGGTCGGCATAGACGAGGCGCTGGTCCTTTCGTCCGACGAAGAGATCTTCGAGATGAACAACGGCTGCGTCTGCTGCACGGTACGGGGCGACCTGGTGCGCATCCTGGGCCGGCTCGTGCGCCGCGACGAGCCGCTCGACCACATCATCATCGAGACCACGGGCCTGGCCGACCCGTCACCGGTGGCCCAGACGTTCTTCTTCGACGACGAGCTGGCCGGCCAGCTGGAGCTCGACGCCATCGTCACGCTGGTCGACGCCAAGCACCTGCTGCTCCACCTGGACGGCGAGGCGGGCAGCGACGAGCTGGTGGCCGAGCAGATCGCCTTCGCCGACCGCCTTGTGGTGACCAAGGCCGACCTGGTCGACCAGGCTGCCCTTGACGACGTTGTGCGCCGGGTGCGCCAGGTGAACGGCATGGCCGAGCTGGTCCACGGCGAGCACGGCAAGGTCGACCTTGACCGCATCCTCGGCGTGCACGCCTTTGACCTCGACCGGGTGGTGGCCATGGACCCGGCCTTCCTCTCGGGCGAAGGCGACGGCGAGCACGGCCACGAGACGGCGGTGACGTCGGTGGGCTTCGACGTCGTGGGCGAGCTGGACCCCGAGCGGCTGGATGCCTGGATGGACCAGCTGGTCCAGGAGTGGGCGGTGGACATCTTCCGGATGAAGGGCATCCTGGCCATAGCCGGCGAGGAGCGCCGCCACGTCTTCCACGGGGTGCACATGCTGGTCGACGTGAAGCCGGCGGCGGCGTGGGCGCAGGGCGAGGAGCGCAGGAGCCGGTTGGTGTTCATCGGCCGCAACCTGGACCGCCGGCAGCTCGAGTCTTCGTTCACCGGCTGCCTGGTCTGAGCAGGGAGCGGGCAGGGTGTGGAGGGCAAAGGGCGAGCGGGCTGACACCACCGAGCTGCGGCGCCTCGTGCGAGACGAGCTGGAGCTGGGGCCCGACGACACCCTGACGATCAGCGAGATGGCCTGCCCCAAGCAGGGGTGCCCGCCGGTCGAGACGGTGATCTCCATCTTCCCGGCCAACGAGGAGAGCTACCTGCTGCGGGTGTGCAAGGCGGTGGGCGACGTGGACCCCATGGACGTGATCGCGGCCATGGCCTGGGGCGACCACCCCGACCAGTTCAACCCCAGCTCGCTCTTCTGAGCTGAGCTTGCTGAGCCGCCGCCGCCGCCGCGGAGCGCGCTCGGGCCGCCTCAGTTCGGGTCGGTGAGGGCGGCGATGTCGATCCGCACGGCAACCGGGCCCGTGGTGTCGATGACCGGCCCCTCGGCCACCTGCCGGTAGGCGGTGCCGGCGAGGACGTAGCAGGTGGCTGTGCCGGCGGGCAGGTCAAGGATCCAGTAGTGGGCGATGCCGGCGGCCGCGTACACGCCGAGCTTGGTGACGCGGTCGTGTATGCCGGATCCAGGCGAGACGATCTCGACCACCAGGGCCACGGGCAACGTCAGTCGCTTCCCGGAGCGGCCCTGTGTGACCACGACCAGGTCAGGCTGCACCCGCTGACCGCCTGGCAGGTCGACGTCGACCGGGGCGTTGAAGACCTCCATGGCCGGCCAGACCGCCGCGAGGCGGGCCTGAAGGCGACGTGACGCCCGTTGGTGGCCCAGGTCAGGGGCGGGAGTCATGACGATGGCGCCTCCGATCAACTCATATCGACGCCCGTCGTCGGGCATGGCTTCAAGATCATCGACGGTGAGCCCGGTGGAGATCACATGCACGCTCCCATGCCTGAGGACATCCAAGACTTTCGAGCGGCGGGGCAGGATCCGCACTTCCCCGAACGGATCCGGCCCCGACGCCGATCCCGACCCTAGCCTGCGACCCGAACGGTGTCAACCAGATGAGTCACAATGTTCTTCGAAGTCCCTCACGACCGGAAGTGCGAGGTGGGCCGGCGCCTCAGCTGCAGTCGACCAGCTCGCGGCTGGTCAGGTCGGCGACCAGGCCGCGGAGGCGGGCGGCCGTGGCCGGCCAGGTGTAGCGGGCGGCACGACGGGCGGCGGCGTCACCCATCGCCGCGGCCAGCTGGGGGTCACCCAGGATGGCGGCGGTGGCATCGGCGAAGGCCGACGCGTCACGGGTCTCGACCAGGAAGCCGGTGGCGCCGTCATCGACCAGGGTGGTGAGGCCGCCCACCGCCGAGGCGACGACCGGGGTGCCGCAGGCGCCGGCCTCGAGGGCGACCAGGCCGAAGGATTCGCTGCGGCTCGGCACGACCACCACGTCGGCGGCCCGGTAGAAGGTGGACAGCAGCTCATGGGGCTGGGGGGCCAGCAGGTGGACCCGGTCCTTCAAGCCGAACGCCTTGACCAGGGTGCGCAGCCGCTCCTCCTCGGCCCGGCCGTCGGGGCCGCTCGGGCCACCGATGACGACGAGGTGGGCGTCGGGCGCCCGCTCCTCCAGCAGGCCGAGGGCCCGCACCGCCACGTCGAAGCCCTTTAGCGGCTGGATGCGGCCGACGCAGGCCAGCAGCGGGACGTCGCGCGGCAGGCCGGTGGCCCGACGGGCCTGAGCCCGGTTCCCGGGGCTGAAGAAGGCCGTCTCGACACCGAGCGGCACGATCTCGAGGCGGTCGGGATCGGCGCCGTACAGGGCCTCGAGCTGCATGGCCTCGACAGCGCACGAGGCCAAAACGGCGTCGCTGCAGCCGATCACCGCCGCCTCGGCCTCGGCCCGCACGGCGGCCTCGCCCTCCCACAGGCCGGCGTCAGCCTTCACCCGGGCCAGGGTGTGGAACGTACTGATGAGGGGCAGCCCCAGCTCGTGCTTGACGGCGTGGCCGGCCACCCCCGACAGCCAGTAGTTGGCGTGGACGGCATCGGCGGGGACCTCGGCCGCCCGCTGCTGGGCCAGCACGCCCTCGGTGAAGGCCGGGACGAGCGAGAGGAGGTCGTGCTTGGCCACCGCCTCGAACGGTCCGGCGACCAGGTGGTGGACCCGCAGGCCGGGCTCGACGTCGACCACCGGCGCCAGACCAGGCCGGTCAGCCCGGGTGAAGACGTCACAGCTGACACCAGCCCGGGCCAGGGAGCTGGCCAGCGCCCGCACGTAGACGTTCATGCCCCCGCCGTCGCCCGTGCCGGGCTGGGCCAACGGAGAGGTGTGCAGCGACAGAACGGCAAGAGAGCGCATGGGCGGCGCCTGAACCCTACTCAGACGACATTCGCTACTGGACCATGCCTCCAGAGCCGGCGGGCTCGACCATGCCTCCAGAGCCGGCGGGCTCGACCATGCCTCCAGAGCCGGCGGCGGCGGCGGCGGCTTCCAGGTCGGCGGCGTCGAGGACTGGGGCGACCAGGCGGTCCTCGTTCTCGTGGCGGAAGGACTCATAGACGCGGATGAGAGCCTGCTTCTGCTCCTCGGTGAGGTACGGCTGGCGGAGGATGGAGCCCACCAGGTCGTCGGCCGCGCGCTCCTCCAGGATGCCGGCCCGCACGTAGAGCGTCTCGGCCTGGATGCGCAAAGCCTTTGCGATGTGCTGGAGGATCTCGGCCGACGGCTTGCGCAGCCCCCGCTCGATCTGGCTGAGGTAGGGGTTGGAGATCCCCGCCAGGTCCGACAGGCGGCGGAGGCTCAATCGCGAGGAAAGGCGCTGGTCGCGGATGAAGGCACCGAGGTCGCGCCACCGATCTTCGAGGTCGGCCATCGTCGCCTCAGGCTAGCGGCGGGCCTGGTCCAGGAGCGCTTCCATCAGGTCCAGCAGCTCGACGGAGCTGAAGGGCTTGGTGAGGAAGTGATCGGCGCCGGCTTCGTTGGCCGCCAGCTCGAGCTCGGGGTCGTCGCGGGCGGTGAGCATGACGACCTTGGCGATCCGATGGTCGATGCGCCGGCACACTTCGATGCCGTCGAGGCCGGGCATCATGACGTCCAGCACCACCACGGTCGGCTCCAGGTCGGCCACCGCGGCCAGGGCGGCGTCACCGTCGGGAGCCTCGGCGACCTCGATGCCGTCCGCCTCGAGCACGGTGCGCAGGAGGCGCCGGATCATCTCGTCGTCATCAACCACCAGAACGCGCCGCGGGCGGGGCCCGCCCGAACTGCCGGGGCCGCTCACCGGCCCAGGAGGGTGTCCACGTCGGCCTCCCCCGACCGGTAGCGCCGGACGACCTCTTCCTGCAGGGCGTCGATGCGGTCGAACATGGCCCGCCGGCGGGCCGAGAGGTCACGTTCGAAGGCGGCGAGGGCGTCGGCCACCTGGCGCAGCTCGTCGTCGCCCGTGGAGCCGGGGGCCGAGACGGACGACGGCGGCGCCGCCCGGTCGAGGCTGGCCAGCAGCTCAGGGGCGATCTCGCCCGGCTCGAGGCCCAGCGGGAGGTGGCCGTTGCCGGGCGAGGTGATCCGGTCTGACAGGGCCTCGGTGAGCTGCTCGACCAGGGTGCGGTCTCCCTGGGTGCCGTCGTGGCGGGCGGCGATCTCGGAGGCCACGATGTCGAGCCGGCCCTGGGTCAGGCGCCGGACGTAGGACAGCTGGGTCTCGAGCTGCTGACAGGCACCCCGACGGGCCCGCACCTCCTCGATCGGGAGGTCAGCCAAGCCGACGAGCAGATCGTCGGCGAGGGCGTCGGGCGATGACATGACGGCAAGGCTAGCCACGCCGCTTCGCGGCCATGGGGCCTACGGCGGGGGGGCGAAACCCCCCGAAACCGGCGGCAGGACGGCCACCTCGGCCCCCTCGGCCACCGGGTCGGACCGCTCGGCCGGCTCCCCGTCGAGCCACACCGCCGCGGTCGCCAAAACGGCGGCGAATCCCTCGCCGTGGCGGGCCACCGCCGCCGCCAGCACCTCGCCCAGGGTGCCGCCCTCCAGCACCTCACCCCCTGTACCGGCCGCCTCCCGGGCCTGGGCGAAGTACCTGATCCTCGGCACCTCTACCGCCCTCCCGCCACCACTGCGAACCTAGCCGGGGGCAAGGCGGTCGCTGTCACAGGCGGTCGTAGCCTTGGCCGGGTGGAGAGCGCCACCACCGTCGACCCCGAGGGACTGCTACGCCAGCTGACCGGCGATCCGGGCGCCCGGTTGCGACCGGGGCAGCGCCAGGCGGTCGACGCCCTGGTCAAGGGTCGGCGGGTGCTGCTCGTCCAGCGCACAGGTTGGGGCAAGACGGCCGTCTACTTCCTGGCCACCGCCCTGCTGCGGGTCCTGGGCCACGGGCCGACGCTGCTGGTATCGCCGCTGCTGGCCCTGATGCGCAACCAGGTCGAGGCCGCTCAGCGGATGGGGCTGGCGGTCGAGTCGCTCACCAGCGAGAACAGCGGCGAGTGGGGCCGGATCGAGGCGGCGCTGGCCGCCGGAGCCGTCGACCTGCTGCTCATCTCACCCGAGCGGCTGGCCAACCCCCGCTTCCGGCGCGCCTGCCTCCCGGCGCTGGCCGGAAGCGGCCTGCTGGTGGTCGACGAGGCCCACTGCATCAGTGACTGGGGCCACGACTTCCGGCCTGACTACCGCCGGGTGGCCGCCATCCTGGGCGATCTCCGGCCCGGCAGCCCCGTGCTGGCCTGCACAGCCACGGCGAACGACCGGGTGGTCGCCGACGTGTCGGCCCAGCTGGGTCACGACCTTCTGCTGGTGCGGGGCCCGCTGCGGCGCGACGGGCTGTCGCTCGCCGTTGTCGACCTGCCCGATCAGGCCGACCGCCTGGCCTGGCTGGCTGCGGTGGTGCCGACGCTGCCCGGCACCGGCATCGTGTACTGCCTCACCGTGCGCGACACCGAGGTGGTGGCGTCGTGGCTCGAGGCCAACGGGGTGACCGCACTGGCCTACAGCGGCGAGGCGACCTCCGGCGACCGCCTGGCCGTCGAGGCCGCCCTGGTCGGCAATCAGGTGAAGGCGGTGGTCGCCACCTCAGCCCTGGGCATGGGCTATGACAAGCCCGACGTGGGCTTCGTGGTGCACTTCCAGTCGCCGGGGTCGCCCATCACCTACTACCAGCAGGTGGGCCGGGCCGGCCGCCGGCTCGACTCGTCGATGGGCGTGCTGCTGCGGGGCGGCGAAGACGCCCGCATCCAGGACTGGTTCATCACCACCGCGTTCCCTGATCGGCAGGCGGCCGAGGCGGTGGTGGCCCACCTGGCTGACCACGGAGCCTCGACGCTCGACCAGCTTCTGTCCGCCGTCAACGTCCGGCGGTCGAGGCTGGACGCCATGCTGAAGGTCCTGGAGGTCGAGGGCGCCGTCGAGCGGGCCGAGCGGGGCTGGGCCTGCACCGGCCACCCGTGGGCCTACGACGACCGCCGAGCCTTGGCCGTCACCGCCGTACGCCGCCAGGAGCAGGCGCAGATGAGCGTCTACGCCGAGGGCAGCGGCTGTCGCATGGCGTTCCTGTGCGGCCTCCTCGACGACCCCGACCAAAGCCCGTGTGGCGCCTGCGACCGTTGCACCGGCGTCTCGCCGGCCGTCGCCGCGCCCGCCGAGCTGGTGTCCGCCGCCCGCCGGCACCTGCGGCGGCGGCCGCTGGTCCTGACCCCGAAGCGCCAGTGGATCGGCGCCACCCGCACCCGGATCCCGCCCGGCGAGCAGGCCGAGCCCGGCGCCGCCCTGGGCGAGCTGTCCGACGGGGGTTGGGGCCGGCTGGTGGTCGAGGGCCGTGCCGCCGGCCGCTTCGCCGACGAGCTGGTCGAGGCGGCGGCCGGCCTGGCCGGCCGGGCTCTCACCCGGCCGCAGCCCACCTGGGTCGCCTGGGTCCCTTCGCTACGGCGGCCGGCGCCGGTGGCCGGGCTGGCCGCTGGCATCGGTGCCCGCCTGGACCTTCCGGTCGTGGCTGCGGTGGTGAAGGACCACGAGACCCAGGCGCAGTGCTCAGCCGCCAACAGCGCCCAGCAGCTGGCCAACGTCGGCGACGCCTTTTCTGTGGCCGGTCCGCTACCCGCCGGGCCGGCCCTGCTGGTCGACGACACTGTTCAGTCGGGCTGGACCCTCACCGTCGTCGCCGCCGCCCTCCGCCGGGCTGGCTGCCCGGCCGTGCTCCCCCTGGTGCTCGCCCGGGCCCGAGGATGACCGACCTCCTCCTCGTGCGCCACGGGCTGTCGGAGTGGAACCTGGTCGGGCGGTGGCAGGGCTGGGCTGACATCCCGCTGGCCCCCGAGGGCGAAGCCCAGGTCCGTCAAGCCGGTCCCGCGGTGGCGAGGCTCGGCCTCAATGCCGTCGTCCACTCGGGGATGCTGCGCAGCGAGCGAACGGCCCAGCTGCTGGCGGAAGGCCTCGGCATCGAGGCCGTCGAGGCCGAGCCGGGCTTGAAGGAGTACGACGCTGGCGAGTGGTCCGGCCTGACCCGGCCCGAGATCGAGCGCGGGTGGCCCGGCGCCCTCGACGCCTGGTTCCAGGGTCGCCTGCCGGCCACGCCTGGCGGCGAGAGCCGCGACGCCTTCGCCCACCGCCTCCTCGAATCCGTGCACGGGGTGGCTCTCACCCACCCGGGCGGGAAGGTGCTGTGCGTGACCCACGGCGGTGCCATAGGCGCCCTGCAACGGGTGCTGTCGCCGGATCAGCCCGGGCCGCGCATCGCCAACCTGTCCGGCCGGTGGGTGCACCTCGACTGGGAGGACGGCTCCGTCGCCACCAGGCTCGGCGAGCTCGTCCACCTCCTCCCCCTGGCCATCGAGACCGAGAGCCCGTCGGCCTGAGATGCTGAGGGATGAACGCTGGGGCGCACCGTGGGCCCTGCCGGCTCGGGGCCGATGGGTGGCTGACGCCGTCGAGTCGCAGGCTCTGGTCGGCAACCCGCTCGGGGATCCGGCCCGCCGCCCGCTGTACGTGTGGCTGCCGCCCGGCTATGACCTGGATCCGGGGCGGCGGTGGCCGATGGTGGCCTTTCTGCACGGCTTCGCCGGCCAGGTCGACGCCTGGGCCAACCGGCGGGCGTTCCAGCCGACGCTCCTGGAGCGGATCGCCGCCGCGGCCCCGGCGGCGATCGTCGTCCTGCCCGATGGGTGGACCAGCTGGGGCGGGGCGCAGTGGCTCGACAGCCCGGGCGTTGGCGACTACCAGAACTACCTGTCAGTCGACGTCGTGGGCCATGTCGACCGGACATACCGCACGGTGGGCGACCGCACCGGCCGGGCGGTGGCCGGCCACTCGTCGGGCGGCTACGGGGCGGTGCTGTCGGCCCTGCTCCACCCCGAGGTGTGGGGACGGTGGGCCAGCCACGCTGGCGACGGGCTGTTCGAGGTGTGCTTTCTGCCGGACCTCCGGGTCGTCACCCGCACCCTGCAGCAGCACTACGGCGGCAGCTGGGACGTGTTCTGGGCCGAGGTGGCCCAGCGCGGCCTGCTCAGCCGGGATGACGACTTCCCGCTGCTCAACACCTGGGCCATGGCCGCCTGCTTCGCCCAGGGTCGACTGCCGTGTGACCACTCTGGTCGACTCGACCTCGAGGCGTGGGCCGCCTGGCTGGCCTGGGACCCGGTGCGCATGGTGGCCGACCCGGCCCGCGCCCCCGCGGTCGGGTCGTGGCTGGGAGCCTGGATCGACGCCGGCACCCGCGACGACGTGTACCTCGACCTGGCCGCCACCGCCCTGCACGGGGCGCTGCTCGAAGCCGGCATGCCCGAAACCAGGATCCGCTTCGCCCTGCACGACGGCCGCCACGGCGGCCAGGAGCACCTGTTCCCCGGCTCGATCGGCTGGCTCGCCGATCAGATGGCCGGCGGCTGACGGCGGCCGGCCCGGCTGGCGCTACGGCTGGCCCGGCTGGGTGTCGTTGTTCAGGTACCAGTAGACGCCGCAGCCGAGGCCGGCGATCAGGAGCATCCAGAACAACTTCTTGACCATGGGCCGACCGTACCGCTCACACCTGCGCCCGCACGTGGGCCACGATCCGCTTGGCCAGCTCCGGGTCGAGCAGCTCGGTGCCGTGGCCCCGGCCCGTGACCTCCCACCGATCCACGGGCGGACGGGCCCACCGCTCGATGGCCTCGGCGTGCTCGGGGCCCAGGTAGTGGTCCTGCCGGTCGTGGACGACCAGGGTGAAGGCGGGGGCGATGCGGGCCACGACGGGCTCGGCACACGGTATGGCCGCACAGACCTCTGGCAGCCTGGTGCCGGTCATCAGCCGCAGGCCGGCCCGGGCCAGCGACGAGCGGGCCACCAGCTGGGCCCGGGCGCTTCCGGGACGGTCGTCGGCACCCGACCATCCTGCCGGGCTCACGCCGACGGCTCCCGCCACGCCCCCAAGCTCACCGGCGTGCAGCAGCACCGAGGAGCCGCCGAGCGACGTCCCGATGGTGACGACGGGCAGATCCGGGGCGGCCTCACGAGCCGCCGCCACGGCCGCCTCGACGTCGCCCGGCTCGTGGACGCAGAACGAGCACCGGCCGCCGGAGGCGCCGTGGCCCCGGAGATCGAGGGCGACCACAGGGGCGACGGCGGCCAGCAGGTGGGCGAAGGCGTAGATGCCGGGTGTGCGTGACGAGTTCGCCAGCCCGTGGACCAGCACGAAGGAGCACGGCACCTCCGTCCCGCCCGAGCGGCGCCTGTCCCCGTGGGATGCCGGGCCGGGGAGGCGGACGGCGTGGAGGCGGGTCCCATCGGCGGCGTGCAGGGTGAGGTGCGTCGCCGGGGGCCGGTAGCGGGGGGCCAACGGGTAGCGGCGGGCCCAGTCCCCTCCGCCCCGAAGGGCCGCTCCGGCGCCAGCGACGGCAAGGCGGCCGGCGGCTCGGGGGCGTAGAGCCAGCCCCGGCGGGCGGGCCCGCGCCATCAGCCCATGCGGGCCAGGGCGGCGTTCACGTCGTCGAGGGCCGCCTCGACCTCGTCCAGGGTGACACGGGCAGCTGGGCGACCCTCTTCGTCCGCTGCCGGTGCCGGGTCCCACAGCCCAGGGACCGCCTCACCGCTCTCGTCGACCACAACCCGATCCTACCGAACACGACCGGTCTCCCGGCCCCTGAGATGGTGGGCCGCCCGGGACTCGAACCCGGACCGCACGGTTTAAAAGACCGGCGCTCTGCCGATTGAGCTAGCGGCCCAAGGTGCTGCGGATCCGCCAGCGCCAGCCGTCCAGCAAACCACGTGTCATCGTAGCGCCCGGCCGGCTGCTCCGTCATCATCCGCCCCCTAAGCGGCACGCATTCGTCCTCTCGGCGACGGCGCGCAACTTGACAAATGCCAGAGAAAGGGAGATCGTCTGACACCGCAACCACTTCGATGGAAGGCTCACGATACGCATGGCACAAGAAGTGATCGTCAAGCTGCTGGATGACCTCGACGGAACCGAGGCCGCCGAGACCGTGATGTTCGGACTCGATGGTGAAAACTACGAGATCGACCTCAGCGACAAGAACGCCGCCGCGCTGCGCAAGTCGCTCGACCGATATCTCGCATCGGCCCGATCGGGCGGTTCAGCCCGCCCCTCCTCGGCATCGCGCCGCACGCGCAGCAAGCCCGTCAGGGCCCGGGGCGATGCCGACCCGCGGATGGTCCGGGCCTGGGCCAACGAGCAAGGGATCGAGATCTCCACACGAGGGCGGATCCCGACAGAGGTCCTCGAGCGGTACAAGGCGAGCGGCGGCCGCTAGGCGCAGCTCATCCGCCGGTCGGCTCAGATCACCGCGGCCAGTGCGGCTTCGGCCAGCTCAGGTCGGCAGATGATGATGTCGGGCGACCACGGGTTGGGCTGGTTGTAGCGCAGCGCCGAGCCGTCGAGGCGGCTCACCCACAGCCCGGCGGCGGCGGCGACGGCGGCCGGCGCCGCGTTGTCCCACTCGTACATCCCGCCAGCGTGGGCGTAGATGTCGGCCTCGCCCAGCACGACGGCCATGGCCTTGGCGCCGGCTGAGCCCAGCGGGACCAGCACGGCGCCGAGCGCCTCGGCGATGCGGGT
The DNA here is from genome assembly GCA_038253125.1 of Acidimicrobiales bacterium. Lineage (GTDB taxonomy): Bacteria > Actinomycetota > Acidimicrobiia > Acidimicrobiales > JAUJNH01 > JAUJNH01. Next base: position 25,698 of record JBBSHM010000011.1, on the reverse strand, counting down.
GGTGACCGGGTGCTGGCGGCTGCGTGACACCACCATCCTCGGCCGCTCGCCGTCGAGCGGCCGGCTCGCCCCGAGGTTCGGCCCGATGCCGCCGGTGACCAGCACCAGGTCGCGGGCGGGAAGGGCGACGGCTCCCGCGGCCAGGAACCCGCCGACGGCCAGGGCAACGTGCACGGCCCAGTCGTCACGGAGCTCGGAGAACTCGCGGGTCCCGTCGAGGGGGTCGACGATCCACACCCGGTCAGCCTCGGTGCGGGCCACGGGGTCAACAGCCTCCTCGGAGAGGACGGCATCGCCGGGGGACGACGCGGCCAACAGGTCCAGGATCAGACGGTTGGCGGTGAAGTCGCCGTGGCCGCCGAGCCCCCGGGCCAGGCCCTCGCCCACCAGCTCCTCATCGCGGACGGCCAGCAACAGCTGTCCCGCGGCCCGGGCCGCGTCGGCGGCGTGGCGGTGGTCGTCCGGCCCGGCCAACGCTACGTCCAGTGGCATCCCCGGACCCATGAGCCGGCGAGACTACCGATCCCTCACGTCAGGTCGATGATGCAGTCCTCAGAGCCGTGGTCATTGGGCTCGTAGCGGTCGGCGTCGGCGTCATTGGCCCACCGGGTCCCGTCGAGCACGTAGCGATATCGGTACTCCTTGCCCTTCGGGAGCGTCAAGGTGGTGGTGAACCGCCCGTCCTTGCGCTTGGCCAGTGGCGTGCCGCTGGTAGACCAGTCATTGAAGTCACCGGCCACATGGACATCCTGAGCCTCGGCACGAACCTCGAAGGTGACCTTGGCGGCCGAGCCGTTCTTCACTGGGGTCTTCCTGGGCATGGCCCACCTCCCTCTGCTGATCTCGAAGCGCTGATCTCCGATAACGTGGCTGTCCCTTCAACCTACCTTTGAGGCATACCCCATCTTGGTCGCCCTGACACCGCGGCCGACCACGCTGGACCGATTCGCCAGCTGACACCCTCACCGTGACTGCGAGGATGGGGATGATGCGCCGAGCCGCCGCCGCCGCCGGCCCGGGCCCCGCGGCCTGATGGGGCTGGTGCTGGTCGCCGGGCTGGTGACCGCCGTGGCCGGGGCCATCCGCAGCACCTGGTCGCCCTGAGGCGAATCGATGCTCTCGAGCATCACCCCGCTCGGTGAGCGTGGGCGCGGCAACCGGTGGGGGGTGACGGTGGCCTGGTTCGTCGCCGGGGCGACCCTGGGCGGCATCGTCCTCGGCGCCCTGCTCGGCGTGATCGGCCTGGCGGTGGCCGCCCTGGTGCCGGCCGGCGGCCGCCTGCTCGTCGTGCTGGCGGTGGCCGCCGCCGCCGCCGTGGTCGACGTCGCTGGCCGGCCCGGTCTGCTGCCCAGCTGGCGCCGCCAGGTGGACGAGCGGTGGATGGACGGGTTCCGCCCGTGGGTGTATGGGTTCGGGTGGGGGGCCCAGCTCGGCACCGGTGTGCTCACCATCGTCAACTCGGCCGCCACCTACCTCCTGCTCGCCCTGGCCGTCCTCGTCGGCTCACCTGCCGCGGCTGTGGCCCTGGTCGCCACGTTTGGGGCGGTGCGGGGCCTGACCCTCCTCGCCGCCCACGGTCTGTCGTCGCCCGCCGCCCTGCACTCGTTCCACCAGCGCATGGCTTCCCGTCGCCGACTGGCCGTCCTCGCCGTGGTCACCGCCGACGCCGGGGTGGCCCTCGTGGCCGCGGTGGCGCTCAGCACCTGACCCGGCCGAGGCCCGGCGGGTCCAGAGCTTCGGCCTCCAGAGCTTCGGCCTCCAGAGCTTCGGCCTCAGAGCTTCGGTCTTAGAGCTTTTCGGTGGCGACGAAGCTGGCAGCCACCGCCGCCGGGTCCTCCTTGTTGGTGTCGGTCCTGTTGTTGAGGTCGGCCAGCTTGTCGGTGGTGAGCGCCTTTGAGACCTGGTCGAGGACCTTGAGGAGTGCCGGGGTGGCCTTGGGCGTGCGCAGGACGGGCACGATGTTGCCGGGCTGCTGGAAGACCAGGTCGTCCTCCAGGATGACGAACTTGCCGCCCTTCTTGGTGTCGGGGTCTGACGAGAAGAGGCGGCCGATCTGGGCGGTGCCGTCGGAGAGCGCCTTTTTGGTGATGGGACCGCCGGCGTCGGCGCCGGTGGAGGTGAAGTCGACGGTGAGGCCGTACTTGCTGCGCAGGCCGAGCAGGCAGGTCTCCCGGGTCTCGCACTCGGAGGGGCCGGCGAGGGTGATCGGCCCCGGCAGGTTCTTCAGGTCGCTGATCTTGGTGAGGCTGTTCTTCGTGGCGAAGTCCTTGGTGACGGCGATGACGTCGCTGTCGGCGGCCTCGGACGCCTCGGCTGCAGTTATTCCCTTGGCGGCGGCGGCGGCCTGCAGGGCCTTCAGCGCCTCGGGAGCCGTCTCGCCCTTGGTCTGGGCCGGGTCGAGGAAGGCCAGATAATTGCCCAGGTACTCGGGCACCATGTCGATCTCGCCCTTCTCCAGAGCCGGAGCAACCACCTCACGGTTGCCAAGCTTGAGCCGGTAGGTGACATTGGCGCCGTTGTGCTTCAGGGCCGTGCCGTAGATCTGGGCCAGCACCTCGCTCTCAGAGAACCCGAACGAGCCGACGACCACCTTGGTGCCGCCCCCCGACTTGTCGCCGCCCGAGGGGACCAAGCCTGACGACGACGGAGCGTCGCTGTTCCCCCCGCACGCTGCGGCCATGAGCACGAGGGAGACCAGCAGGGCGGGAAGCTTGGCGGGCATGGCGCAAAGCCTGGCACTCCGGCACGCCGGTGTCACCAACCGTCGCTTCGGTGGCGGCGGGCCCGGCCCACGGCGGTGCGGAGGCCGGGCGGGGTGGCCAGGCGCTGAACCACCGCCAGCATGCCCTCGGTGAGGGCCGCCAGCCCGGCGACGAGCACGGCACCGGCCACCGCCTTGGGCCGGTCCTGCTGGCCGATGCCGTCGACGATGTACGGTCCGAGGCCACCGACCCCGGGCACCACAGCGGCCAGGGTGGCGGTCGCCACCACCAGCACCGCCGCGGTGCGCAGGCCGGCCAGGATCAGGGGGATCGACGCCGGCACCTCGACCTGGCGCAGCAGCTGCAGCTCGGACAGCCCCTGGCCCCGGGCCGCCTCCTTCAGGTCGGCGTCGACCTCGCTCACCGCCGTCGACGCGTTCACCAGGATCGGCGGGACGGCCAGCACGACCAGGGCCACCAGAACCGGCCCGGACCCGATCCCAAAGGCGACGACGCCGAGCACGATGAGCCCGAACGACGGGACGGCGCGGGTGACGTTGGCCAAGGCCACGACGAGGGTGGCCCCCCGGCCCCGGTGCCCCAGCCACAGCCCGAGGGGCAGGGCGACGGCGGCGGCCACGAGCAGGACCACCGCCGACAGCAGCACGTGCTGGGCGGTCCGGTTGGGGATGCCCTGCTCGCCGTGCCAGTGCTCGCCGGCTGAAAGCCAGCGGGCGGTGTCGCCGACGATCCCGGCCAGCAGGCCCGTCATGTGGGCGCTGCCTTCCCACCCTGGGGTGCGACCGCCGCCCTTGCCGCCTGAGGTGCGCTTCGGGCTCGGGACCACGGACTGATGCGGCGCTCGAGCGCCACAAGGCCAAGGTCGGCCAGCACGGCCAGGGCGATGGAGCAGGCGATGCCCACCACGAGCGGGGTCTTGAACAGGTTCTGCAAGCCGGCGTTGATGAACTGGCCAAAGCCGCCCTGGCCGATGAGGGCGGTGATCGGGACCAGGGCGACGGTGGACACCGTGGCCACCCGGATGCCGGCGACGATGGCGGGAAGCGCCAGCGGGATCTCGATGGTGACCAGCCGGCGCCCGGTGGTGAGGCCGAGGCCGGTGGCCGCCTCCTTCACGTCGGCCGGCACCGAGGCCAGGCCGGCGATGTCGTTGCGCACCATCACGAGCAGGTTGTAGGCGGTCAGCCCGATCAGGGCCGACGTGCGCGACAGCCCGGTGATGGGGACGAGGAATGCGAACAGGGCGAGCGAGGGGATGGTGTAGACGACGCCGAGCACGGACAGCGCCACGTTCTCCAGCGCCCGCCACCGGGAGGCAGCCACCGCCAGCGGGAGGCTGATCATCTGGGCGATCGCGACGCTCAGCACCGTGAGGCTGGCGTGCTCGCGCAACGCGTCGATCAGCGACAGGCTGACCGGTGACGACGCCACGTGGCGGCTGACCCAGTCCCACCACAGCCAGCCGTCGCTCGCTGCCCCTAGGAGCATCCGGGCACCCTATTCCCAGGCCCGTAGGATCGGGCAGGTGGCGACGCTGCACCTGGGGCTGGTGCCGGTGTTCGTGCCGGTGCCGGTTTGGGTGCGGGCGTCGGCGGGGGTGCGGGCGGGATGATCCGCCTGGAGGGCGTTTCCAAGGTCTGGGCCGACGGCCAGGTGGCGGTGCACGAGCTGACGCTCGAGGTGCCGACCGGTGAAGTCGCCGTGCTGGTCGGCCCGTCCGGCTGCGGCAAGACCACGACGATGCGGATGGTGAACCGTCTGGTCGAGCCGTCGAGCGGGCGCATCTGGATCGACGACGAGGACGTGACCACCGTCGACCCCGTGAAGCTGCGGCGGCGCATCGGCTACGTCATCCAGTCGGTGGGCCTGTTCCCGCACCTGACCGTGGCCGGCAACATCGCCACCGTGCCCAAGCTGCTGGGCTGGGACGCCAAGCGCACCGCCGCCCGGGTGGCCGAGCTGCTCGAGCTCGTCGGCCTAACCGACCCCCGCTACGCCAAGCGGTACCCGCACGAGCTGTCGGGCGGCCAGCGTCAGCGGGTGGGCGTGGCCCGGGCCCTGGCCGCCGACCCGCCCGTGCTGCTCATGGACGAGCCGTTCGGGGCCATCGACCCGGTGCAGCGGGGCCGGTTGCAGGACGAGTTCCTGCGCCTGCAGCAGACGGTGCGCAAGACCGTGGTCTTCGTCACCCACGACATCGAGGAGGCCGTGAAGCTGGGCGACCGGATCGCCGTGATGGGCGAGGGCGGAATCCTGCTGCAGTACGCCACGCCGGCCGACCTGCTGGCCACCCCGGCCTCAGAGCCGGTGGCCGCCTTCCTCGGCGCCGATCGCGCCGTGAAGCGCCTGGCTGTCACCCCGGTCCCGACCGAGGGCCTGGCCGCCCGAACCACCCCCGGCGGCCCATCGGTGGCGAGCGACGCCACCCTCCGCGAAGCCCTGGCCGCGCTCCTGGCCGACGGCTCCGGCTTCGTAGCCGTCGTAGGGCCCGACGGCCAAGAGCTCGGCACACTCGACGCCACCGCCATCGCCACCGCCCTGCGGTGACGTCACACCCGATGCCACCGCAAGTCCCGGATCTGCTGGCCTCGTCGAGGGGCGGTCTCACCCACGTCCGCCGCGTAGACGCTCACCAGAGCGTGACCTCCCGTGGGTGCGGGTGGTCACGCAGCCGCTGGTCCTTGGTGACGAGCCGCCAGCCGTGCTCGACGGCGGTCGCGTAGATCAGCCGGTCCGCGGGATCGCCTGGGAACGACGAAGGCAGCGAAGTGGCGGTGTGGGCGAGCGCCGGGGTGATCCCGACCGTGCGCACCTCGGCCGCGAGGGTCCCGAGCCACGTCGGCACCGGAACGGCGACCGTGATTCTCTCGTTGGTGGCGAGCCACGCGAGCTCGTACCAGGTGACGCCAGCGACGGCGAGCTCGTCGGCGGCAGCGACGGCGGCCGTTGCGGCGGCGCTGAGACGTTCGGGCTCGGAGGACCACCAGTGCACGACGTGGGTGTCGAGCAGCAGTGTCATCCGGCGTTCCACGGCTCGCCGGTCGAGAACAGCTCGTCGTCGGTGGCCGCGCTTCGAGCAATACCGGTCACCCGACCGCGCAGCGCGTGTGGGCCGGCGGCGGGCACGAGCCGAGCGACCACCCGGCCGTGCTTGGTGATCTCAATCTGCTCGCCGCCCACGACATCGTCGAGCAGCGCCAGGATGCGCGCCTTCACTTCCGTAGCGGTCATGGTAACGGTCATCTGGTCAGTCTACTGGTCATGCGCGTCGCGTGATACTGGAGTCGGGATCACCCGGATCAGTCGGGGGGCGTTTGCCGGTGGCCACCAGACGGTGGCTCACGGTACGAAGCAGATCTCCTGGGTCGGCGGGTTGTGGGAGCCTCGGCTCGTGGACCAGGCGTTGGCGATCTTGCAGCAGCTGCGGTCCGACGGGACTCGGGTGACGGCGGCCCGTCGGGCGCTGGTCCAGGCGCTGGTGGACGCCGAGGACCACCACGTCACCGCCGATGACCTGGCCGACGTCGTTCACAGAAAGAGCCCGGCGGTGCACCGCTCAACCGTCTACCGGACGCTCGACGCCCTTGAGCAGGCGGGGGTGGTGGAGCACGTCCACCTCGGCCACGGGCGGGCGGTGTACCACCTGACGGGCGACCGGCACCACCATCTGGTGTGCGACCGGTGCGGGGCCGTGGTGCAGGTACCCGAGGCGGTGGTGGCCCCGCTGCGCCAGGAGCTGGCCGACGGCTACGGCTTCGTGGTGAACGGCCGCCACTTCGCCCTGCCCGGGGTGTGCCGGGCCTGCGCCGCCCTCATCCCAGACGGTTGAGGCCGCCCACCCACGGGCGTAACGGCGGGGGCACCCGCACGCTCCCGTCCTCCTGGCGGTGGGCCTCGAGCATGGCCGCCACCACCCTCGGCCAGGCCAGAGCCGAGCCGTTCACGGTGTGGGCCACGGCGGTGCCGCCTCCCTCCAACCGGTGGCGGATGCCGGCCCGGCGGGCCTGGAAGTCGCCGTACCAGGACACCGAGGACACCTCGAGCCAGTCGCCCACCCCGGGGCTCCAGACCTCGATGTCGAAGGTGCGCATCGACGAGAAGCCGAGGTCGCCGGCGCACAGGTCGAGCACCCGGTAGGCCAGGCCGAGGTCGCGCAGCAGGCCCTCGGCCCGGACCATGATCTCGGCCTGCAGTCCCTGCGCCTGCTCGGCGGCGCACACCGCCATCAGCTCGACCTTGTCGAACTCGTGGCTGCGCAGCAGGCCGCGGGTGTCGCGGCCGGCCGAGCCCGCCTCGCGCCGGAAGCAGGGGGTGTAAGCGCACATCTTGAGCGGCAACGCGTCGGGGTCGAGCAGCTCGTCGCGGGCCAGGGATGTGAGGGGCACCTCGGCCGTGGGGATGGCCCACAGGTCGTCGCGCTCCAGGTGGTACATGTCATCCTCGAACTTGGGCAGGTGGCCGGTGGCGACCATGGTCGCCGTCTTCACCAGGGGTGGGGGGCGGATCTCCTCCCACTCCGGCCCGGGCCCGCCGTCGGTGGTGTGGCGGTCCAGTGCCCACGACGTGAGGCCCCGGAGCAGCCGCGCCCCCGGCCCCCGCCACAGCGGGAACATCGAGCCGCTCAGCTTGGCCCCCCGCTCCAGGTCGAGCAGACCGTGCTGAGCCGCCACCTCCCAGTGCGGCACCCGCTGGCAGTCGGCGTAGGCGGCCTCGTTGAACGGAACGCCGGTGGGTGTCCACGAGCGGACCACCCGGTTGTCTTGCGGGCCGGCGCCCTCCGGCGCCGCCGGATCAGGAGTGTTCGGCGTTACCAGCAGCAGCTGCCGCAGCTCCTCCTCGAGCACCGCCACCCGGGCATCGGCCTGGCTCGCCACTTCGCCCCGGCCCCGGCTCTCGGCCTGCAACCGCTCGGCCGCGGCCACGTCGCCGGCCTTGCGGGCCGCGCCCACCTCCTTCGACATGCGCTTCACCTCGGCGCGGCCCTCGTCACGCTCCTGGGCTGCGGCCCGCACGGCGACGTCGAGGTCGACCAGCGCAGTCACCTCGGGGGCGGCGATCCCTCGGCGCGCCAGGGCCGTGATCACCCCGTCGGGATCGCGGCGGAGCCGGCGGACGTCGAGCACGGGCCGGAGGGTACTGCGGCCCATCCGATCGTCCCGGGGGAATCCGAGGCAAACTGGCGCGCCAGAACACCCCGTCCCCACGACTCGAACTGGCGCGCCACAACACCCGGCCAACTGGCGCGCCAGAACACCCCGGCCCGACGACGCGAACTGGCGCGCCAGAAGTCGAGGGGGCCGCGGTCGAGGCAGGGTGGCGCCGACCGGAAGTCGTCCGAGCTCACCTAGCTTCAGTGGACGTGGCCGCTCTCGCCGTGGACCAGCTGGTGGTGCGCTACGGAGAGCGGACGGCGGTGGACGGGATCTCCTTCTCGGCCGAGCCGGGGAGCGTGCTCGGGCTGCTCGGGCCCAACGGCGCCGGCAAGACCAGCACCGTCGAGACGCTTGAGGGGTACCGGCGGCCCACATCCGGCCGAGTGCGGGTGCTCGGCCTCGATCCAATCAACGAGCGGGGTGCGGTGGTGTCACGGATCGGCGTGATGCTGCAACGCGGGGGCGTCTACCCGACGATGGGCGCCGAGTCTGTACTCCGGCTGTTCGCCTCGTACTACGACCGGCCCCTGCCGACCGCCGAGCTCCTCGACCGGCTCGACCTGCGACGGGTGGCGCGCACGCCGTGGCGGCGGCTGTCGGGAGGTGAGCAGCAACGGCTCTCCCTCGCCCTCGCCATGGTCGGCCGTCCCGAGGTCGCCTTCCTGGACGAGCCGTCGGCCGGCATGGACCCCGCCGCCCGACGGGTGCTGTGGGACGTGATCCGTGGCCTGCGGGACGACGGTGTGGCCGTGCTGCTCACCACCCACGACCTGGAGGAGGCAGAGCGGCTGGCCGACCACGTCGTCATCGTCGACCGCGGGCGGATCGTGGCCGAGGGGTCGCCGGCCGACCTGGCCCGCTCGGGCGCCGCCGCCGAGATCCGCTTCGGGGCCACGGCCGGCCTCGACGCCGCCGCCATCGGCCGGGCCGTCGGGGGCACGGTGGTCGAGGAGCGGCCCGGCGAGTACCTCGTCGGCGTGGCGGCATCGCCGGCAAACGTGGCCCGCCTCACCACGTGGCTGGCCGAGCAGGACGTGGCCGTCGCCGACATACGCGCCGGCCGCCAGCGCCTGGAGGACGTGTTCCTCCGCCTCACCGGCCAGCCGTCGGCGGCCGAGGAGGACCGGGCGCCCCGGGCACGAGGCCGGCGCCGGGGCGGACGCGCCGAGCGCGGGAGGGGCACCTGATGCGACCCTTCCTGGCCCAGGCTCGCGCCGAGGTCCTGATGACCCTGCGCAACGGTGAGGCGCTGCTGCTGGCCCTCGGGATCCCGGTGCTTCTGCTGGTCTTCTTCTCCACCGTCGATGTTCTGCCGACGCCGCCCGGGACCGCTGACCCGGTCGACTTCCTCGCCCCCGGCATCCTCGCCCTGGCCGTCATGAGCACGGGCCTGGTCAGCCTGGCCATCGCCACCGGTTTCCAGCGCGGCTACGGCGTGCTCAAGCGCCTCGGCACCACGCCGCTCAGCCGCCCGGGCCTGCTGGCCGCCAAGATCGTCTCCGTCCTGGCCGTCGAGCTGGTGCAGGTGGCGATCCTGGTGCCGGTCGGCGTCGCCCTCGGCTGGCGGCCCGAGGGAGCGGTGGGAGCCGCCCTGGTCGCGGTGATCCTCGGCACGGTCGCCTTCAGCGGCCTGGGCTTGCTCATGGCCGGCGCCCTGAAGCCCGAGCTGACCCTGGCCCTGGCCAACGGCCTCTACCTGGTCCTGCTGCTCCTGGGCGGGATGGTGGTCCCCCTCGCCTCCCTGCCCGGACCCGTCCGCCTGTTCGCTCGGGCCCTGCCCGCCGCCGCCCTGTCCGACGCCCTTAGAGCCTCGATCGGCACCGGCGGCGCCGTCCCCGGCCGGTCTTGGCTCGTCCTGGCCGCCTGGGCCGTCGCCGCCCCCCTGGCCGCCGCCCGCCTCTTCCGCTGGGAGTGAGCGAGCCGGGGCTATGTAGGCACGAGGTCAGCCACGTCGGGGTGAACAGCGGCGAGCCCACGATCCAAGGTGGCGAGACGGCCGCCGTGAGCGCGGGCCAAGCTGGCGAGGTAGGAGTCGGTGACTTGGCGGTGGCCCACGACCGGCCCGAGGTCAACGTCGCCATAAGCCAGATCGGCACCCCAGAAGCGGTGACCGCTGCCGTCCAGGACGTCGATCAGGAAGCGCCGGGCTTCCTCACCCGAGGCACCTGCTCGTACTAGGAACCGCACCAGGCTGCCTTGAGTGGTGGGGCAGGTGGCGAAGGGTGTGGCGTGAGCCACCGACCACCGCTCCGCCGCCTCGTGGTGTACATGATCGCCGACGACCAAGGCGATGAGCAGACTGGCGTCAAGGAGGGTTACACCCTCAGTCATCGTCCTCCAGGGATCGGACATCCTCTTCGGTTACTGGACGTCCGATCCAGGCGACCGGCAGACCGGTCCGTTCGCTGCGGCCGAACTCGACCACACCCGGCTGCCCCAAGCCCCGGCGGATGAGCTCGGCCACGGCGGCGCTCAACGTTGTGCCCTTGTCCCGGGCGATGCCGCGTGCGGCGGCGTGCAGATCGGGAGGAAGGTCGATGGTCGTGCGCACCACCGCATCATAACGCGGTACGCATCACGACGCGAGCATCATCGGCCTCACCATCCCGGCTCAAAGGTGCGCTTCAACTCGCCGTGGCGATGAGCTGGGTGATGTCCTCGGTGGACATCTCGCCTATGTGCCGGCCCCGCACGGTGCCGGCTCCGTCCAGGGCGAAGGTGACGGGGAAGCCGCCGCCCACTCCCCACCTGCGGGCGATCTCCCGATTCGGATCATCGGCGCTGGGCCAGGTGGCCTGGTTGGCGCCCAGCATCTCCCGGGCCCGGCGGCGGCTGTCCTCGACCGCCACGCCGACGACCGCCGTCCCGGCCCGTTCGGCTTCGACCAGGCGGGGCAGCTCGCGCCGGCACGGGTCGCACCACGAGCCCCAGAAGTTGACCAGGGTCACCCGGCCCCGGAACGTGGCCAGGTTGACCCGCTCGCCGTCGACGATCGACGGGCCCTCGAGCGGGGGCGCCGGCCGGCCCACCTGGGCCCGCTGGGTCTTGGCTGGACAACCGGCCAGGACGAGCACGGCGACGGCCAAGGCGGCCGCCGCCAACGGGCGGCGGGGCACCCGTGCGGGCGCCCGGGCACGGCGGGCCACTAGGTGTGGACGGGGGTGGGACGGCGGTGGCGGATGTGCTCGGGCAGGCTCGCCGTCTCGGGGTTGCGCTGCTCGGTGCTCCACCAGCTGAAGAACACCACGATGATCGCCCCCAGCGTCCAGAAGCTCTCGAGCATCCACATGGCGGCGGCGGCCAGCTGCTGATCGTTGATCACCGAGATGTGCCAGAGGCGGGGGGCCGAGACGTAGTGGGCATAGAGCGGAACATCGGCCACGGCCAGGACGGTCACGATAGGCACCGGCAGGAAGCCGTTGGCCATGAGGTACAGCATCTTGCCGGTCGAGCGCATGCGGGGCAGCTCGGGGGCCCGGTTGATCACCGGGCACCAGAAGCACAGGGCGCTTGAGAACAGCACCAGGTGGACCAGGAAGTGGAGCGGGGCGGAGGTGGTAGCCCCGTCCACCGTCGGCCGCAGGTGGGAGAGCCCGACCAGCAGGTTGAAGCCCAGCAGGGCCACCACCGGGCGGGTGCAGGCCCTGGTGACCGGCCCGACCACCGGCCGGTCGACGATCCAGCTAACCAGACGGGTCGGCACCCCGAGCAGGAGCATGGGCGGCACCATGAAGGTGAAGACGACGTGCTGGACCATGTGGACGGCGTACAGCCGGTCCTCACCGATGTCGTGAGCCGGCCAGCTCGCCGCCGCCCACAGGAGCACCAGCCCGCTAAAGAACCACACCCGCTGGCGCCGGCTGGCCGGGGCGATGCGGGCGGTGGCCCACCAGTACGCCAGGCCGGCGGCCAGCATGACCGCCAGGACTTCGAGATGAAGGGAGAAACCGGGGAAGCCCACCCCGGAGGTCACCGCTGGGGTACGCCGGTCTGGATCAGGTGGATGTCCTGCCGATCGTGGCGGGGACCCAGCTGGCGGAACATCATGAACACACCCAGGTAGCAGAACAGGGCCAGCGACAAGCCCGAGATGAACAGCCGGCGAGCCACCTTCGAGTCGAACTTCAGGTGCATGAAGTACGAGGCGACGATGAAGAACTTCATCACCATGCCGATCAGCAGCAGCGGGGCCACGGCGTTGCCCAGGTCAATATAGGAGATCGTCACCTCAAAGGCGGTGATAAGACCCAGGATCAGGGCGATGATCCAGTACTTGCGCTCCGTCGGGTGGTCGTGGGCGGCGGCGTGATCGTCCGCCGCCTCGGCCTCGGCGCGCTGGGCGGCTGCCATCAGAGCGGCAGCAGGTAGACGACGGTGAACACCACGACCCAGACGATGTCGACGAAGTGCCAGTACAACCCAGCGATCTCGACGGTCTCGGCTCGCTCGGGGGTGAGGCGGCCCTTCTTGATCAGGGTGACGAGGGTCAGCAGCATGATCACGCCGAGAGCGACGTGGGTGCCGTGGAAGCCGGTGAGCACGTAGAAGGCCGAGCTGGCCGGGTTCGTCTTCAGGGTCATGCCCTGACGGATGAAGACGGTGAACTCATAGATCTGGCCGCCCAGGAACGTTGCGCCCAGCAGGGCCGTGGCCGACAGCCACACCATGGCCCGGCGGGTGTCGGCGTGGTTGAACGCCGACAGGCCCAGCACCATTGTGAGCGAACTCATCAAGAGGATGAACGAGCTGACCGAGGTGAACGGGATGTCGTACACGTCGTGGGGCTTTACCGTGCCGAGCGGCGCCCGGCTGCGGTACAGGAAGAACGTGGAGATGAGGGCCCCGAACAGCAGGCACTCCGACCCGAGGAAGGCCCACATGGCCAGCTTCTCGTTGGAGATGCCGGTGTTGGTGGGCGGATGGGCCCGGTCGTGGACCTCGGCCTGGTGCCCGGCCGGATCGGCCGGCTCGGCCCCGTGCTCGACGGCCACGGCGGCCATCAGCCGGCCTCTCCCTTACTCGAGGGTCCGGCCTTTGGTCCGCCGGCCAGAGCGGGCTGCTCCTCCGCTGAGTCACCACGACCGAGCTCGCCCTGCGCCGGACCGGCCGGTGTCAGGCCCAGCAGGCGGTCGGCGTCGGGGTCGGCCAGGGCGTCGTGCGGCTCGGTCGGCGGCTCAAGCCCCCAGGCGATGAGCGTGCAGACGAGGAGCAGCACGCCGAGACCGGTGATCACGTAGTTGGCGCCGGCCGAGCGGCCGTAGACGACGCCGTACATGGCGAGGAACAGCGAGGCGGCGGCGATGATCGGGTAGTAGCTGGGCGAGGGCAGGTGCACGCTCTGACCCGGCTTCAGCCGCACCTCGGCGCCCGCCTTGACCTTGTCGAAGCCGTCGAGGCGCAGCATGCGGCCGTCCTCGTCCTCGGTGTACTTGCGGTGCCACCAGTCGTCGACGGCGTGGACCTCGGGCGCCTCGATGAAGTTGTAGGCCGGCGCCGGCGAGGGGATCGACCACTCGAGGCTGCGGGCGTCCCACGGGTCGGCCTCGACCGTCAGGTGATCGCGCTTGTGCCGGCGGTCGGTCTTGCGGACGTTGGCGAAGAACACCAGCAGCCCGGCGGCGATGATGAACGACCCGATGGTCGACATCATGTTCCAGAAGTCCCAGCCGGTGCCCGTCGGGTAGGTGTAGATGCGCCGGGGCATCCCCTGCAGCCCCAGGATGTGATGGGGGCCGAAGGTGAGGTTGAAGCCGATGAAGAACAGCCAGAAGTGGATCTTGCCCAGCTTCTCGTCGAGCAGCTGACCGAACACCTTCGGGTACCAGAAGTAGATGCCGGCGAAGATACCGAAGACGGCGCCGCCGAACAGCACGTAGTGGAAGTGGGCGACCACGTAGTAGGTGTCGGTCTGCTGGCGGTCGTGCGGCGAGACCGAGTGGGTGACGCCGGACAGGCCCCCGATGGTGAACATGGCCACCTCGCCGATGGCGAACATCAGGGCCGAGGTGAACCACAGCGAGCCCTTCCACATGGTGCCGATCCAGTTGAAGATCTTCACGCCCGTGGGCACGGCGATGAACATGGTGGAGATCGAGAAGGCGGTGACCGAGACGGGCCCCAGGCCGGCGGCGAACATGTGGTGCACCCACACCCCCCAGCCCATGAAGCCGATGGCGATGCCGGAGAAGACCATCACCTTGTAGCCGAAGATCGGCTTGCGGCTGAAGACCGGGATCACCTCGGACACGATGCCGAAGGCCGGCATGATCATGATGTACACCTCGGGATGGCCGAACAGCCAGAACAGGTGCTGCCACAGCACCGGATCACCCCCGTTGGCCGGGTTGAAGAAGTTGGCCCCGAAGTTGCGGTCGAACATCAGCAGGAACAGGGCAATGGTGATGACCGGCAGGGCGAACAGCAGCAGGAACTGGGTGACGAGCGACATCCAGGTGAACACCGGCATCCGGAACAGCCCCATGCCCGGGGCCCTCAGGTTGAGGCAGGTGACGATCAGGTTCACAGCACCGACGGTCGAGGCGATGCCGGTGATCAGCAGGCCGCCTATCCAAAAGTCGATGTTGTGGCCGGGCGAGAACACGATCGAGGTGTTCGGTGCGTAGCCGAACCAGCCGCCGTTCGGCATGCCGCCGAGGAAAACCGACGAGTACAGGAACAGCCCGCCGAACAGGAACGTCCAGTACGACAGCGCGTTCAGCCGGGGAAACGCCACATCACGGGCGCCGACCTGCAGGGGGATCAGGTAGTTCATGAAGGCGGCCCCGAGGGGCATCACCACCAGGAACACCATCGTCGTGCCGTGCATCGTGAACACCTGGTTGTAGGCGTTGGCGTCGAGGATCCGGCCGTTCGGGGCGGCGAGCTGGAGGCGGATCAGCAGGGCCTCGAAGCCGCCGATGACGAAGAAGGTCATGGCGGTGACGCCGTACATGATGCCGACCCGCTTGTGGTCGACCGAGGTGATCCACGACCAGAACCCGTCGGTGCGGACCGGGCGCCTGAGGGCGCCGGAGGCGATGGGTCGGGGGTCGTCGGGCAGGACGACAGGGGTTTCGAGGACGGAGGTCATGAGGCGGCGCTTCCTCGTCTACGGCTGGGGCGGGCCGGCGGCGAGGCCGGCGGGGATGGGGGCACCCCGGAGCGCGGGGTCCCCGAGCGTGCGGAGGTAGGCCGTCAGGGAGGTGATCTCGGCCTCGGACAGGTTGAGCTTCGGCATCAGCGAGCCGGGCTTCTCGGCCGGCGGGTCTCGCAGCCAGGAGCGCAGGTTGTCGTTGTCGTTGGCGAAGATGGCGCCCGCGAAGGTGGCCCGGGAGTTGAAGTAGGTGAGGTTCGGGCCCACAGCACCGCGGGACACGCCGTTGACGGCGTGGCAGCCCGAGCAGCCCTTCTGGAGGAACAGCGTGGCGCCCTTGGCCTCCTCGCTGGCCGTGGCCTGGTCGGCGGCGGCCACGATCGGATAGGTCGCCGCCGGGGTCGTCGCCGAGTTCGCCTGCATCCAGCGGTCGAAGTCGGCCTGGGGCTGGGCCACGACCCGCAGGCGCATGTTGGCGTGCGACAGGCCGCAGAACTCGGCGCATTCGCCGTAGTAGAAGTCTGCCTTGTCGGCCTGTATCGTCATGTGGTTGCGGCGGCCAGGGATGGCGTACACCTTGCCCGCCAGCTTGGGCGGCCAGAAGTTGTGGATCACGTCGGCCGAGGTGAGGTTCAGCTGCACCTTGCGTCCTACGGGGATGTGCAGCTCGTTTGCGGCGGCCACCACCGTCGCCCCCTTGGCGTCTTTGTAGTTGTACTCCCACCACCACTGGTGGCCGATGACCTCGACCTGCATCGAGTCCTTGAACTGGCGGTCCAGGTAGAAGATCTTGCTGACGGTGAGCACGCCGACGAAGACCAGGAGGAGCGCCGGGATGATGGTCCAGGCCAGCTCGAACTTGGTGCTGCCGTGGATCTGCTCAGGCCGGTCATCCTCGGTCCGCCGCCGGAAGCGCACGACGGCGAAGACGATGAGGCCCTCGACGAAGACGAACACCACCGCCGCCAGCACGAACACCGGCCGGATCAGGTCGTTCAACGTCTGGGAGAAGGGGCCCTGGGCGTTTAGGGTGTTCTGAGGGGTGTCGGAGGCGCAGCCGGCCCCGAGTACGGCCAGGCAGGTGACGGCGGCCGCACCACGGCGCAGGGACGACCCACGACTGACTCCCATCAGGGCTTCTCGACCTTCTGCTCGGACTCCGGCGGGGCGGCGACGACCTCGACGGTGCCGACCATGGCGGGGTGGAAGTCGCACCGGAACCAGTAGAACTGGCCAGCAGCCAGGCCGACGACCTTGGTGTCGATCAGGGTCGAACCCTTCTTGCCACCGTCGATCGGCAGGATGGCGGCCAGGGGCTGGCCGCCCACCTTCTCGGAGTAGATGCCGACATCGTGGTAGGTGCCGGCCGGGTCGTGGTTCTCGAAGGTGAAGCGCACCTTGCCCGCGGTGAGGGTGAGCCGGGCCTTGTTGTACTGGATGCCCTCAGCCTGCACCACCTGGCGGGTGACCTCGGGCTCGGGGTGTGTCTCGACCACGCGCTCGCCCCGGGCGGCCGAGGCGGCGCCGGCGCCGATGACCGAGACGAGGGCAACCCCGGCGAGGCCGGCGGTGAGGCGGCGGCTCACGTTGCGCCCGCTGGCCAGCGTCAGGCAGCCGAGGAAGAGCAGGATGGCGGCCAGGGCCGACACCACGATGGCTCCGCTCTCGGTGACCGTCAGGTACACCCGACTAACCGAGATGGCGACGACGGCGCCGAGCAGCACGGCCAGCACGGGATAGGTGAACGGGCTCGTGGTGCGGCGGCTCACCCGGTCATCCAGGCGGGCGGTGGACAGCGGGTGCTCGACGAAGGCCTGGCTCAGCCAGCCCCCGGCAGCGACGGCGAGCAGGGCGGCGGCCAGGTAGAACGCCTTGGCGCCGGCGGCGGCGGCGACCCCAGCTACCACCAGGCCGACGGCGGCGAGGAGGGGGAAGGCCGAGGCCCCGACGCCTGGCTCGGGGCTGTCGACAGCCTTGAGGGCGGGCGGCGGCGCGTCATCGGCGATCGGCCGCTCGATGTCGCTGTCGGTGACGGGCCGCAGGCTGGTGACAAAGGCGAACGCCACCGCACCGATCGCGGTCACGATGAGCAGCGTGCCGCCGAAGTGGTCGCCACCGCCGTTCGGGCCGAGGCTCAACGGGTCGAGGTAGAAGAACGTGAAGGCGGTGATGACGGCAGCTGTGACCAGGTAGGCCTTGGCGACGGCGCTCAGCACGGTTGCTTCACCTCGAGGCAGCGTAGAGGGCGCCCCACACCATCACCCAGGTGAGGGCGGCGACGTAGAGGACGATGGACACGGCCCGGGCCAGCTGGGGCTCGGCCGGTGAGATCTGGCGGCCGCCGGCCCGGGCCATCGCCGTGACCACGGCGGCCAGGGCGACGACCTGGGTGAGGCCGGCAACGACCATGAACGAGAAGAACACAGTGCCGTAGGCGTGGGTTCCGGCGCCGAAGCCGGCTATGTCCACGATGAAGAGCACCCCGTTCAGCATGGCCAGCAGGAGCACGGCGGCCAGCCCCGAGGCCTGGGCGGCCTGGCGGCGGAAGCCGCGCTGCACCGACCACACCATCCACTCGCCGGCGATCATCAGCATCGCCGAGGCGGCGAGGAGCAGCGACCCGAAGTAGTTCTCCTTCTTCACGCCAGCGGGCGGCCAAGGCTTCACGCCCGAGCGGAAGGCGGTGTAGGCCCCGATGAGGGAGGCGGTGACGGCCAGGGCAGCGAGGCCGTACAGGGCGGTGCCGACGAGGACGGCGTTGCGGGCCCGGGTGCGCTCGATCACCTGGGCGGGCGGAGGCAGAGCCAAGGGGGCAGCCACGTCAGCGCCTGCTCCTGCTGGTGCTCTTGGAGCCACCCTTCGGCGCCTTGGGCTGCGCCTGCGGCAGGTCGGCCAGGGGCGCCTCAGAGCGGATGTCGGGCAGCCGGGTGAAGTTCTCCGGCGGCGGGGGGCTGGGGGCGGCCCACTCCAGGGTCACCCCGTCGGTTAGGTCAGCCCGGGCCGGTCGGCTGTGGTTCCTGGCGGCGAGGGACAGGGCGACGTCGAAGGCGACCAGGATCCCGGCGAGGAGCAGCAGGACGTGACCGGCCTCGGCCAGGGCGTAGCCGGCCCTGGCGCCACCCCGGGCCTCGGTGGCGTGGGCGGCGCTGCCGGCATAGCGGGCGATGGACTGGCCGCGGCCGATGGCCAGGGTGCCGCCGAGCGACGCCAGCAGCGCCAGGCCGCCGGCCGGCACCGACAGCGGCACCCCGAACAGCTTCTTGGCCCAGTGGTGAAGGGCGCCAAAGGCGAGGAGGGTGGGGACGCCGATGGTGACGAGCTCGATCATCCCCTGGCCGAGCTCGGTGCCGTGGACCCCGGCCAGGGCGGCCACCAACGCGTCGGCCCCGGCGGCCACGCCGACGATGACGGCGGCAGCGACGAAACCGAGCGCCACCGAGGGCTGCACCGATGAGCCGGCTTTCTTGGGCCCCTCCGATCTGGCAGCAAGGCGCAGCGTGCTCAGCCACAGCAGCACGAGCAGGCCGGCGGCGGCGGCGAACAGGGTGGTGGCGACGCTGGCCGTCGGCAGGATGACCGCCCGCAGGGTGCGGCGGTCCTGCACCCAGGCCAGGAGGGAGAAGACGGTGGCGGCAAACAGCGCCCCGGCGCCCAGGACGTGCCCGGACAGATGGGTTGTGAGGCCCGGGAGCGGGGGCAGCTTGGCCTTGATGCCGCGGGGGATCGGCGGGGGCGGGGGCGCCGTGAGCGGCCGCCGGGCGGCGGTGACCACGATGTCGCAGGCCGCCCCGAGAGCGGGGACGAGCAGCAGCAGGGCCTCGGGCCGGCCGTAGAGCCACAGGCCCTTCTGCCACACCAGGTCACCGGCCCGGCCGGGGCTGAAGAGGTTGGTGCCGGCGAAGTGCAGGTCTATGTAGAGCAGCAGCGAGCTGGCCAGGAACACCGGCGTGGCGAACAGCGAGCCGACGGCGGCGGCGACCACGCCCCAGCTGAACAGGGGCATGCGGCCGAGGCTCATCCCCTCGGTGCGCATGGTGAGAGCGGTGGTGAGCAGGTTCCCGGCGGCGATGAGCGTGGCCAGGCCGAGCAGCAGGAAGCTGGCCAGGATGAGGTTCGTGCCGGTGTTGACCCCGCCGAGGGGGGCCTGGAGCGGCGAGCGGTCGGTGAGGCCGATGCCCGGCGGCGGGTCGATGATGTGGCCGAGCACGAACAGGCCGGCACCCCCGACGTGGGTCCACAGCGCCAGGGACTGGAGGCGGGGGAAGGCCAGGCGGGACGACCCGATCTGCAGTGGCAGCAGGTACGTGGCCAGGCCCAGCCACACCGGGGCGGCCCACAGCAGGATCATCCCGGTCTCGTACAGCGAGTAGAAGCGGCGGCTGTCGCCGCCCACCACCTGCGAGCCGGCGCTCAGGAGCTCGGCCCCGAGCGCCGAGCCGACGGCCCGCAGCACCACGAACAGAGCCAGTGAGACCGCTATGAGGACCAGGCCGACCACCTTGTGGTCGGCGCTGTCGACCACCACCTGGCCGACGGGGCTGGGCGCCGCCGCCGGGTTAGGGACGGTGCCACCCTCGGCGGGGCGGGCCTCGGTCATGGTCATGGTCGGTGCAAGGCTCCTGGTCGAGACTGCTCTGTGGGTCGGGCCACGGTAGTCAAGCGGCCCCTACCGCAGGATGAGCTGGTCGAGGGCCATGGCCGAGAACAGCAGGGTGACGTAGGTGATCGACCAGGCGAACAGGCGCATGGCGTTGCGGACCGTCGAATCGTGCAGGAGGCGCAGGGCGTAGAACAGGAACACCGCACCAAGGCCGGCGGCGGCGACGCCGTAGATCCAGCCCATGCCGGCGATGGGGATGAACACCAGGCTCACCGCCCACAGCACGACGGTGTAGGCGACTATCCGGCGGCCGGTGGCCCGGGCGTCGGCCACCACGGGCAGCATCGGAACCTCGGCGGCGGCGTAGTCCTCGCGGTACTTGATGGCCAGCGCCCAGAAGTGCGGCGGCGTCCAGACGAAGATCATGGCGAACAGCACGAAAGGCGCCCAGCTGAGGGCGCCGGTTACCGCCGCCCAGCCCACCAGGACCGGCACGGCTCCCGCCGCCCCCCCGATGACGATGTTCTGCGGCGACGTCCGCTTCAGCCACAGCGTGTAGACAAAGACGTAGAAGGCGGTGGCCATGATCGCCAGCACCGCCGAGAGCAGGTTCACCGTCCCCCACAGCAGGAGGAAGGCGCCGACCTCGAGGCTCAGGGCGAAAACCAGAGCCTCGGTGGGCTGGACCAGGCCTGTGACCAGCGGTCGGGCCGCGGTTCGCTTCATCACGGCGTCGATGTCGCGGTCGTGCCACATGTTGATGGCGTTGGCGCCGCCTGCGGCCAGGGTGCCGCCGGCCAGGGTGGCGGCCATGAGCCACAGGGGCGGGATGCCGCGCTGGGCCAGGACCATCGTTGGCAGCGTGGTGACGAGCAGCAGCTCGATGATCCGCGGCTTGGTGAGGGCGACGAAGCCCCCGACCCGCGCCTTCGCGCCCGGATGGGAGAGAGCGGCGGGAACTGACGCTGCCATGTAGCCGGTGAGACTAGGGGTGGCGGCGCCGAGCCGACAAAGCCACTGGGCCGTGGCCGCGCGCGAGGATGGCTGGCGTGGCAGCGACGGCCCCCGTCGAGGTCGAGCGACCAGAGGTCGAGGACGTCACCGTCGCCGACGTGCCCTGGATCGTGATCGTCTGGAACGACCCGATCAACCTGATGTCCTATGTCACGTTCGTGCTCCAGAAGCTGTTCGGCTACTCCAAGGCCAAGGCGACGGAGCTGATGCTCGACGTCCACCACAAGGGCCGGGCCGTGGTGTCCTCGGGCACCCGGGAGGAGGCCGAGGCCGACGTCTTCCGCCTCCACGAGCACGGGTTGTGGGCGACGATGGAGAAGGATGGCCTGGGCCGGCCCGGCGCCTGATGGCCCTGTTCCGGCGGCGGGTGGAAGCCAAGCGGGACGGCTCGTTCTTGCTCCGACTGAGCGACGACGAGCGCCGCCTGCTGGCCTCGCTGCCCGCCCAGCTCGCCTCGGTGGTCGAGGCCGACCCTGAGGACCCGTGGCTCCAGCGCCTCTTCCCCACCGCCTACCCGAAGGACCCCGAGCGCGAGGAGGAGTGGCGGCTGCTGATGAGCGTCGACCTCCACGACCGGCGCCGGGCCCAGCTGCGCACGCTGGCCGAGACGTCGGGGGCCGCCACGCTCAGCGCAGAGGAGCTGTTGACGTGGAGCCAGGCCCTGAACGACCTGCGCCTGTACCTCGGGACCCGCCTCGACCTCAGCGAGGAGACCACCGAGGACGACTTCAGCGACGAGGACGACCGCGACCTCTTCAACCTCTACAGCTGGCTCGGCTTCATCCAGGAGGAGGTCATCAACGCCCTGAGCGGAGCGCTCTGACCCTGCGGCCTCACGGGACGGCGTAGGGGACGGGGTAGGCAACGGCGCCGGCGGTGCCCGGGCCGCTGTGGGCCCCGATCGAAGGCCCGACCCGGTAGCGCACCACCTCGCGCACCTGGGGCTGGCCGGCCAGACGGCGTTCGAGCGCCTCCCACAGCGGCGCCGCCCCCCGGTCGGCGATCGACAGCCCCACCCTCAGCTGCTCGCCGAGACCCAGCACGTAGGCCGCCATCTGGTCACAGGCGTCGTCTAGCGACGTGGCCCGGCCGATCGGCTGGATCTTCCCCTCGGCCAGGGACAGCACGGGGATGCCCCCGTCGTCCTCGGCCGCGGGAAGCAGTCGACCCCCGGCCCGGACCAGGTCGAGGGCACCCACCACGAAGACGTTGCCGACGGTGGCGGCGACGTACCCGGCCAAGTTCACCACCTCGTCCACCCCCGCACCCCGCGCTGCCGCCTCGGCGGCCTCCCACGTGCAGCAGCCGACGGCGAAGGACGCGGTGTGGCTGTCGACCAGGTGCACCGGGACCGGCGCCATCTCACAGGCGAGGCGGGCGGCGGAGAGGGTGGCGCTCACGTCGCTGCCCGTGTGGATGCTGACGATCTCGGTGGCGCCTTTGGCGGCCAGGTCGCCCCAGGCCTCGAGGAAGCGCCCAGGCGGGGGGGCGGCGGTCTGAACCGACGGCGCCGGAGGGCGGGAGAACCGGTTCCAGAAGGTGTCGACGTCGAGGTCGACGCCCTCCTGGTGCTCGACGCCGTCGAGGCTGACGGTCAGCGGGACGACGGAGATCCCGTAGCGCTCGACCAGCTCGGGCGGGAGCTGGGCGCCCGAGTCGGTACAGAAGCCGAGCACCGGGGGAACCTAGCCTCCGGCTTCGTGGCCCAAACCGAAGAGCTGCACCACGTGGACCTGGACGGAGGCCGCCCGATCCTGCTGGTCCACGGGCTGGCGTCCTGCCTGCGACTGTGGGACGGCGTGGCCGGCCGCCTCCAGGCTATGGGCCACCGGGTGGTGGCGTGTGACCTGCGGGGCCATGGCCTGTCCCCCAAGCCGGACGGTCCCTACGACGTGGCGACGGTGGCCGGCGACGTCATCGCCCTGGCCGAGCAGCTCGAGCTCGGGCCCTGCCTCGTCGCCGGCCAGTCCTACGGGGCCACGGTGGCCCTGCAGGTGGCGGCCGAGCGGCCCGACCTGGCCGACCGGGTGGTCTGTGTCGACGGAGGGTTCCTCGACCTCGGCCGGCGCTACCCCGAGTGGGAGCGGTGCCAGCGCGAGATGTCGCCGCCATCGCTCACCGGTCGGCCGCTGAGCGCGATCAGGGGCCGGATGCGGGCCCAGCGCCCGGGGTGGCCCGAGGAGGGCCTGGAGGGCCAGCTCGCCTGCTTCGAGGTGCGCGAAGACGGCACGATCGCCCCGTGGCTCACCAAGGAGCGCCACATCGAGGTGCTGCACGGCCTGTGGTCGGTGGACGCCCCCGCCCTGTGGGCCCGGATGACCGTGCCGGTGCTGCTCGTCGCCGCCGAGCGCCCGGGCTCACCGGCCAAGACCGATCGTCACGACGACGTGACCCGCTGCCAGGCCGTGCTGGCCGAGCACACCATGACGTCGGTGATGTGGATGCAGGGCGACCACGACCTCCACGCCCAGCACCCCGACATGGTCGCCCGCCTCATCCACGACTGGGCGGGCTCGGGCTGAAGGCTTCGACGGGCCGCGCTCGGCCGGCTCCCGGGACTGGGCTTCGGACGCCGGCCTCGCCTCTGTTGGACCGGGCGGGCGACCCCGTCGCATCCGATCGAGTCCGCCACCTGGCAGGTTGGGGTGGTGGGCGTGCGTGGGCTGATCGTCGTGATGGGATCAGGGGAGACGGCGCCGTCGATGGTGACGGTGCACCAGCGGGCCCTGACCCGGGTGCCGAAGGACGCGCCGGCGGTGCTCCTCGACAGCCCCTACGGCTTCCAGGGCAACGCCGATGACCTGACGGCGCGCACGCTCGGCCACTTCCGCGAGCGGGTGGGGCGTGAGCTCGTGGCCTGCTCGTTCCGCTCGGCGGCGGCCGCCGCCGCCGACCCACTCGGTCACGAAAGGTCTCTGGCCCTGCTGCGTGCGGCCGGATGGGCTTACGCCGGGCCCGGTTCGCCGTCCTACACGCTGCGCACCTGGGCCGGCACCCCGTTTCCGGACCTGCTGGCCCGGGTGGTGGAGCGGGGCGGGGTGCTGACGTTCTCCTCGGCCGCCGCCCTGACTCTCGGCGTCGCCACCGTGCCCGTCTATGAGATCTACAAGGTCGGAGAGGACCCTCACTGGCTGGACGGCCTCGACCTGCTGGGCCGCCTGGCCGGGCTGCGGGCCGCCCTCATCCCCCACTGGGACAACGCAGAGGGCGGCACCCACGACACCCGCTTCTGCTACCTCGGAGAACCCCGGCTGCACCGGCTTGAGGCTGAGCTGGCCGAGGGCGTCGGTGTCATCGGCGTGGATGAACACACCGCGCTGCTGCTCGATCTCGAATCGGGCCGGGCGTCGGTGACCGGTCGGGGCGGCGTCGTGGTGCGGGCCGGCGGCGCCGAGGTGCTCTTCCTGCCGAGCGGCACCTGGATCGCCCTGGCCGAGCTGCAGCACGCCCTGGAAGGCCGGCACGGACCGTCCGGACGGGCCGCGGCCCAGTTCTCCGCGACCGGCGACGGGGCCAGGGCCGGAGGAGCGGCCTCGGCTGAAGACGCCGGCTCGGCCGGAGGCGCGGCCGGCGAGGCGGGAGACGCGGGCCGGGCGGCAGTGCCGGCGATGCCCGCTGGCGAGGTCGACTCCGCCTCGGTCGGCGACGCCGCCGCCGCCGCCGAAACGGCCTTTGACCAGGCCCTGGCCAGCCGGGACGCCGACGGCGCGCTGGCCGCCATCCTGGCCCTGGAGACGGCACTCGACGCCTGGGCCGCCGACCCCACGCAGTCGGATGAGCACACCCGAGCCCGGGCCACGCTGCGGAGCATGGCCACCAGGCTGGGCGAGGTCGCCGCCGTCGGCATGGTCGACCGGCGTGACATCGTGGCCCCCTTCGTCGAAGCGTTGCTCCAGCTGCGACTCATCGCCCGGGACCAGAAGCGGTGGGCCGACGCCGACGCCATCCGCGACGTCCTCGTCGCCGCCAGCATCGAGATCCGCGACCGCCCCGGCGCCACCGACTGGTCAGCCCTCTAGCGCTCCGTTAGGCGGCCTCAGCCGCCGACAGAGGTCGTAGCCGACGGCGTCAATGACCTTGGCCTCGTTCGTCGACTCGTCGAAGGCGGAGTACCGCCACCTGGCCGGCCCCCGTGCCTTCGTCCGGCCCCACCAGGCTGAGCCGCCTGACCGCCCGCCTCGCCAGCGCCCTGTCTCTTGACATGGTGCTCTTTATCGATTGAAGATGCCAACAGGGCGTGACACTGGCCGAGACTTCTCTGAGCTGAGAGTGCCCACTTCTTGGCCCCCCAGGGCACCAGAAGTGGGCACTCTCGATAGGTCGGGTTGGCTGCGCCTCAGCAGCCGAGGGTACGACGGGCCAGGGCGGCTCGGGCGGCGGCACGGTTCCACTCCAGGGGTCCGGAGCGGGACCCGGGAGCGGCTTCACAGACCAGCCTGACCAGCTCGGTGCGCAGCACCGGGTCGAGGTGCTCCAGCCGGGCGACGACGGTGGGCACGGCATCGTCGCCCAGGCTGGCCAGGTATGCGGGGTCCACCTGGTGGCGGTCGAGGTCTCGTCGGGCCACGACGGCGGCGGGGTCGGCCAGGTTCCAGGCCAGCAGGCCAGCCAGCGCAAGTGCTCCCAGTGCCCCCGGCAGCCAGGAACGTCGGCCCCCGAGGCCGGCCGCCGCCAAGCCCATGAGCAGAAAGGCGATCCCGACGAGCACAGCGGCGGCGGTGGCCGCCAGCCGCAGGAGGGTGAGGCCGTAAGCGTCCTCGTAGAGTCCCAGTCGGTGCAGGGCGAGGGCCACGACCACCTCGGTCAGGGCCACCCCCGTCAGGATGAGAACCCTGACGACCTGGTCTCCCCGGGGTGCGCCGGCGCGCACGCAGAGCAGGACCACTCCGGTGAGGCCGGCCGCGGCCAGGAGCTGGAAGAAGCCGCGGCGGGCGTACTCGGCGTAGGTGAGACCCTCCTCCGACAGGATCCGGTCGGCGGCGCCAGCGGCCACCGCCACCTGGGTGGCAACGAACAGGGCGAACACGGAGCAGAGTCCGCCGAGAACGATGCGGGCCTCGGCCCCGCCCCGCTTCGGGGCCGGGCCGAGCGGCAGGTCGGCGGGGGGGGCCGAGG
>JBBSHM010000010.1:0-45242 GCA_038253125.1 Acidimicrobiales bacterium | reverse complement strand
GGGCCCCGCCGCCACTGAAGGCGGCGACCGACGATCCCTGCCCGCCACGGGAGGAGGCGGCGGCGGCCGCCGATGCCTCGTCACCATGGAGGTGATCGGCGAGGAGCCCCGTCGTCAACGGCTGTGCACCGTCCTCGGCCGCCCCGGGGCCGATGTCACGCGTTCGCCCTGGAGCGGGGCGACTGGCACGTCGGCCCCGGGAGAACGGGCTCCAGTCGCCGGGCGGCCGGTCGGGGCGAGGTGTTCCCGCCCACAGATCCGGGGTCGGCCCCTCGGGGAGGCTCTCGGTCGGCAAGTCGCCCGTCCGGCCGGCGGGTGATGCCGCCAGGTGGGCGGGGAGGCGGGCGAACAGGCCGGTCGGCCTGCCCGGGGTGCTGGGGGCCGGTGCGATTGCCCCCGGCATGCGGGCATCCGGTACGCGGTGGGTGACGGCGGCCGCCAACGAGCGGGCCGTCGGCCGGTGGGCTGGGTCCGGGCCCTGGGCCTGGTCAGCCAGCGCGGCCAGCACCCGCCGGTCGTCATCCGCGCTAGGTGACGGTGGCCGGGCCGACCGCCGGCGCCGTGCGGGGCGGCCGCCCAGCGTCCGGCGAAGGGCGATCAGCGGCTCCTCCTCCCCGGCGGCCGACCAGTTGAGCAGGTGACTCACCAGCATCCCCCAGCCGGCGACGTCGGTAGCCGGGTCGAGGTGGCCCAGCGACGCGTCGAGGGCGTCGGCCGTCGCCGGTTCCCCGACCTCACCACCGTCGCCCAGCCCGACCAGTATGAGGCCGCCGGCTCCGTCGAGCACCACGTGGCCCGGCTCCAACGAGCCGTGGACCAGCCCGGCCTCATGGAGGCCGGCCAGCAGGTTGGCCACGGCCGCGGCCACCCCGGCCACCTCGCAGAGGGGCAGCGGGCCGGCCAGGGCGAGGGACGGTCCGGTGACGGCGGAGGTCACCAACGTGGGCTCGGCCGCCCCGCCCGAGGGCGGGCTGATGACGGTGGCCAGGCCGGCAACGCCCCGCTCCGAGGCCATTCGTAGCACCTCGGACTCCCGGAGGAGCCGCTCCCGCTCCTCGGGCAGGCTGGCCGTCTTGTGCACGACCTCGGGACCCGACGGCTCGTCGGCGTTGGCAGCGACGAGCAGCACCTCCATGGGAACAGTATGCATCGAAAGATATTGAAACGCAACCCAGTCGTCGGCATCGAGATCATGACCCGCCTGGACTAGCGACGGATCGTCGTGGCTTGACAGGTCGCCGTGACATCGGTCCGGGCCCGGGAGGCTCCGCCCGGACCGATCGGGAGGGGCACGCTGGCTGCCACGTGCAGCACGACCTGCGGCCCGATCACATCCACCCGAAGATCTGACACCCGTCCCCACCTGGCCTCCAGGGGGGCCAGCCGGCTGCGGGTGACCGCTGCTGCCCGGTCCTGGTCGATCTCCTGGCCGGGGACACCTCCCGGCCCGTAGAGCTGGCTGGTGTCGAGGGCGGCGGTGGCGGCGTCGTTGGCTGCGCCCGCACAGGCGTCGGCCAGCTCGCGTTGGGCCAGGAACGAGGCTGCTCCGTCGATGACGAAGGCGGTCAGCAGGAACAGCACCAGCACGGCCGACGGCACGAGGAGAAGCGTTGAACCGTTGTCGCTGTCCCGCTCAGGCACAGCCACGCCCCCGGCTGATCCCCGCCCGGTAGGGGTCGACCACCTCGGTGTGGCTGGCCTGCACCCGCACCCTCCGGGCCGATGGGCGCAGGCCCGGTAGGCGCGGGAGCTCGACGCTGGTGGTCGCCGTCACCGTCACCGGTCCGCACCGCCCGAACGCCTCAGCGGGCCGGGGCAGGTCGACGGCCGAGGGGTTGCGACCGTGACCGGCGAACGCCTCACGCCCCCGGTCGGCGGCGTCCGCCCACGCCGCGACCGAGCCGTCGGACTCGACGTAGGAGCGGGCCGCCTCCCGGGCCGCAGAGGTGGCGGCGACCTTGGCGTCGATCACCCCCCAGGCGCTCGCCACCCCGAGTACGCCGAGCACCAGGACGAGGACCCCGAAGCTCAACGCCTCGATGCCGCCGACCTGGCCCCGCTCGTCGTCACGCCGCTCCGGTCTGCGGTGCCCGGGCGGGATCACCGGGGTGCCTCGATCCGCACGGTGAAGGTGCGGTGGAACTCGGCCAGACGGGTCGGCCGGAGCAGCGCGGCCGGCAGCAGGCTGCGGGACGAGGACGCATCGACACGGACCACGGCCACCTCGCCGTCGCACGTCGCCGCCACCCGTGTCTGCCGCCACCAGGCGTTGAGCCGTCCGACCACAGCCTGCTCGGTGGCTGTAGTCGGACAGACCGCCCCCCGCTGCGCCAGCTGACGGGCCTGGTCGAAGACGATGGCCGTCGCCGTCGAGCGGGCGTAGAGCCCCACGGCGACGTTCACCGCGAAGAGCAGGAAGCCGAGGAAGACGACGAAGCCGAAGGTCGTCCCGAGCACGCCGGTGCCCGCCTCGTCTCGCCGGAGCCGGCCCGGTCCGGGCACTCAGGGGGCCGGGGCGACCGGGCAGTCCGGCCCGGTGCCGCCGATGCACGCCACCTGGGTGTCGGTCTTGCGCTGGGTCGACCCGAGGGTCTGCTTGAAGCCGACGTACATGGCGGCCCCGAGGAAGGCCATGACGAGCACGGCGATGGCGGCGGAGACGACGCCCTCACCCCGCTCGTCGATTCGGACGCGAGCCCGAGCCCAGGCGGGGAGGACGGCCAACGAGGTGAAAAGCATGATTCTCCTTCTTCTCAGGAACCGGTGAAGAGGCGGAGGGCCTCGATGAATGGGATGGAGAGGAAGATGGCGCCGGGGATCAGCGTGGCCACCGTGACCGGGATCCAGACCTTCTGGGCCCGGGTGTCCAGCTCTTCGATGAGCCGACGGTGGTGGTCATGGCGGATGGCCTTGGCCTCATCGGCCAGGAGTCGCCCGAGGTCGGTGGTGGCCCGCTGAAGGGCCAGCACGGCGACGAGCCGGTCGACGGCCGGAACGTCGGCGAGCTCCTGCCACTCGCGCAAGGCGTCGCCCTCGCCGAGGCCCTGACGGATTCTGCCGACGACTACGGCCAGGTCCTGGGCGGCGACGCCGCTGCCCCGCTCGGCCAGCCGCTGCAGCGCGCCGCCGGTGGACCAGCCCGACGCCAGGAGCATGGCCAGCTGCTCGGCGATGACGGGGAGCTCGGTGGACAGCCGTTGCTGGCGGGCCGCCTCCGCCCGCTGGAGAGCCCGCTCGGTGAGCAGGAAGCCGAGCGACGGGAGGCCGAGGACGAGCAGGAGGGCGAAGGCGGCGGGCGGCCGCACCACTGCGGTGACGGCGATCCCGACGAGGAGGCCGGCGGCGGCCCGCCCGACCTGGCGCACACGGAACTCAGTCGGGTCAAGGGTCGAGTGCACCCGGGCCAGCCGGGTCGCCAGGTCACCGCTGCCGGTGAGGCGCCCCACCAGCTCACCGAGAGCGGCGGCGGCCGGTCGCAGGACGTCACGGAACGACTCGACCGACAGCAGACCGGGGCGCCGGCTGGCGACGTGCGGATCGGCGCCGAACGGCCTCAGTCGCTCGGCCAGCGGTGCCCGGGCGAACCAGCGGGTCGACGAGAGCACCAGGGTGACCCCGACCCACAGCACCAGCCCGGAGGCCACGAGCGACCTCACGCCACCCGCTCCTGGCGCCGGGCCACCGACCTGTCCCGACGGAAGACCCGTTCCTCGGCGGGCAGGCGGAGCAGGTGCCCCGCCCACACCCAGCAGGCGGCAACGCTGGCGATTCCGAGGACGACCAGGATCTGGCCGACAGGCGTGCCGTATGCCTGGCGCCCGGTGCCGATCGACAGGCCGCACAGGGCCATGCCGATCGGCACGGCCAGCACGAAGCGCCGGGCGAAGCGAACGCCCGCCTGAGCGGCCCGGGCGTCCTTGCGATGACGCAGATCGGAGGCGCGGTCCTCGGCCCGCGCCGCCAGCCGGGCCTCCAGGTCAGCTCCGCCGACCTCGTGAGCCACCAGCAGGGTCTCGCACACCACGTCTGCGGTGGAGTCGGCCAGGCGGTCCGAGAGCACCGCGGTGGTTCGAGCGAAGTCGGTGGTCATCCGCCATTCCCGCTCGGCGGCGGCGAACGCCGGCCGGAGGGGTTCCGGAGCCCGGTGGCCCACATCCAGCAGGGCCTGGGGGATCGAGAGCCCGACGGAGCCCGTCAGCAGGCGGATCTCCTCGATCAGGCGGGGCCAGCCGTCGTGGGCCTCGGCGCGGAGCCGCTCGTGGCGGGCCCGGTACAAGGCGAGGGGTGCGCCGGTCGCGAAGGCGCCGGCGGCGATCGGGGGCAGCACGCCCCCGAAGAGCGCGTAGGCGCCGCCGGCTGAGATCGAGACGACCAGGGCGGTGGTGGCGGCCAGCTCTGCCGGCCTGACACCGGGCGCCCCCGCCCGGCACAGCGCGTCGGCCACCCGGTCCGATGCCGGTGCCCGGCGGCGGGGCAGGCCGGCCTGTGGGACTGGCCGGGCCCCGCGCCAGCCCAGGGCCAAGGCGGTCCACAGCAGCCAGGTGCCATAGGCACAGCAGGCGATGGTGGCGAGGGTGATCGCCGTCGTCACCATCGGGGCGACCGCTCAACGCCTCGCGGCGCGGTCGGCGACACCGGCTGGGCGGGGGGCTCGTAGCCGTGCTGCTGCTCGGTGGCGGCGGCGAGGAGAGCCCGGACGTCGATGCCGGTCTCCTCGAACGAGCGGCTGGCCCGAACCGGCAGCTGGCCGGTCCAGCGCAACGGTGCGCCCGGCCCGGCTCTGCGGAAGAGGTCGGTGGTCGTGAAGGTCGTGGCGTCAGGCCCGGTCTGCAGATCCTCAACGGCCAGGACCTCGGTCACCTGGGGCCTGCCCTCTCTCCGGGCGCAGTGCACGACGAGGTCGATCGACTCCGACACGAGGGTGTTGAGCGCCGATATCGGCAACTCGGCACCGGTGTCGGCGAGCTGGCACACGAAGCGGAGCCGGGTAAGTGCCTGGCGGGCCGATCCGGCGTGGATCGTTGTGTAGCCCTTCACCCCCGAGCTCAGGGTGAGCAGCAGCGGCAGGGCCTCCCGATCGCGCACCTCGCCGACGATGGCGACGTCAGGCGCCATCCGCAGGAAACCGGCCACCAGCCTGCGGAGATCGACCTCGCGCCGCTCACCCCGCATCGGGCGCGTCTGCATGTGGGCGACGTTCGGCAGAGCCACGTCGGTTTCGAAGACCTCCTCGGCGACGACCACCCTGAGGCTCGGGTCGAGCTCAGCCGCGCAGCAAGTCAGCAGGGTCGTCTTGCCTGACCCAGGGGGCCCGGCGAAGACGATGGACAGACGAGCGCGGATGGCGGCCTGGAGGAAGCGGGCGACGGGGCCGTCGAACATGTCCCGCTCGACGAGCTCGTCGAGACGGCGGATCTGGATGCCGGAGAACTTGCGGATGTTGACCAGGACGTGGCCGTCACGTCCGATGTCGGAGTGGACCACGTGCAGCCGGCTGCCGTTGTCGAGCTGGGCATCCTGCAGCCCCTCGGCCGGATCCAGCTTGCGATGGCTGGCCGAGGCGTCGTTCAGGATCTTGGTGAGCGTGCGGAGCACGTGGTCGTCGTCATGGAAGACCTCGTCGTGATAACCGGAGGAGCCGGCATGGCGCTTGGCGAAGATCTGGTCCGGAGCGTTGATCATGATCTCCCAGACGTCCGGATCGGCCAGAAGCGGCTCGAGCGGCCCATAGCCGGCCAGGTTGCGCCAGGCCCGCTCGGTGACACCGTCCGGGTCGGCGAGCTCACGGGCCCGGACGCCTCGCTTGGCCTCGGTCGACCAGCGCCGGATCTCCTCCTCGAGGAGCTGGCGCAGCGCGGTCCGACCGGCTGGGCGCGCCATGTCGAGCTCCAGGGCTTTAGCCCGCTCCTGGACTCCCCGCTCGATCTCGAGGAGGGGCGAACCCCAGCTGTCGCTTGCGACCACCGCCGTCACCAGGCCTGCTCGCTCTCGTCACCGCCGACGAGGGCACCGAGCGATCCAGGCTGCACGAGACGTGGGGCCTGGGGATCGACGGCCTCGTCGGCCGGCATCGTCGGGACGCGACCGGCGACGACCGCCGTGGCGCGGGCGACAGCCCGGGCGAGAGAGTCGGGCAGAGGCGTCCCGTCTCGGAACGCCTCGTCGACCTTGCGTCGCGGCACGTGGAGGGGCGGGGCAGGCCGCCCGGCCGGCG
Source organism: Acidimicrobiales bacterium (assembly GCA_038253125.1). Taxonomy (GTDB): domain Bacteria; phylum Actinomycetota; class Acidimicrobiia; order Acidimicrobiales; family JAUJNH01; genus JAUJNH01. The sequence continues at coordinate 39,028 of JBBSHM010000010.1, read as the reverse complement.
AGCCGCACAGCTCGGCCAGGGCGGTGACGATCTCGGCCCGCGAGCCGGCCCGCCTGGGTGGCTGGTTGATGACGGGCAGGATGCGGGCCGGGTGGACCCCCGTCGCAACGATCTCGTGCACGAGGCGGGCCAGGGCGTGGACGCCGTGGAGTCCGGCGGTGCCCACCACCACGACGACGTCGGCGCCCTGGATCGCGGTGCGAGCCAGAGCATGCCTCTCTTCAACGTCCATCGAGCCGGTCTCGGCCTCACCCTCCAGGTCGCCTTCGACGTCGGCCACCACGGTGCCGTAGGCGCGGCGGAGACCGGTCACCGCGGCAGCGACGGCCCGTGGGCGCAGCGCGGCCCACGCCCGCGGTCGCCGAAGGCCGAGCAGCAGGTCGTATCCCCGATCCGGCACCGGCAGGCTGTGGGCCCGCACGTGGCTGACATCGGGTTCTCCCGACCGGTGGGCCTCGACCAGCTCCTGGATGCCGACGAGGACGTCGCGGACGTCGTGGAGCATGGCCTGGTCCGCTCGGCGGCAGAGGTCGGCCAGGACCACCGGCTGCGGCAGGCACGCACCCCCGTACCCGGCGGCCAGGCCCTGGGCCATCGCCACCGCCACCGTCGACGTGCCGACCCCGCCGCTCCCGCACACGGTCACCATCCGACCCGGCGGCGGCCCGGGGCTTGACGTTTCGGCGGCTGGCTCGCCGGGGATGCGATCAGCTTCGACGACCGGCCTCGCCGTGGCACCGAGAGCGTCCAGGAGGGCGACCGGACCGAAGCCCGGATCGAGGACGGATGCCGCCCCGAGCTGGCTCCACCGATCATCACGGCCGCCGATCACGATCACCGGGCAGCGTCCCGGACCGCCGCTCACGAGGTCACGGTCGAGGCCGGGGATGGCGGCGTCGATCAGGGCGGCCGACACCGGGCGTGGCCCAGCCAGGCGGGCCCGCAGCTCCTCTATCGACTGGCAGCGCAAGAGCTCCACCGGCACCGTGCCGGCCGTGGCCCAGTGGGCGAGCTGACCAAACCAGGCTGATCTGACAGGAGCGAGGCCGAGGACCACCCAGCGGTCGCTCATCAGCCGCCTCCTCTAGCGGCCGGCACCGCCGCCGTGGCTCGCACGACGGTGAGCGATCCGGCCGCCTCGGCCGCCACGAGAGCCTGGACGTCTCGCCCGTCGGCGAGTGCCACGGTGTAGATGAAGCCTGCGGCGCCCTGGCGTCCCTGCCGGTCGATCACCCTTGCGGCGCGGACGACGAGGGTGGTGCTGCCCGCCTCTGCCTGGCCAGACGTTGCGTAGAGGTCGACCAGATCGCCGGGGGCGATGCGCTGGCCCAGTGAACGGGCCGGGTCGGAGCTGAAGGAGACCTCCCGCTCGCCGGCCGCCGGCCCCCGCTGGGCCAGCGCCGAGCCCTGCAGGAGCTCACCGTCGGCCAGCGTGGCGGCGAGGACCCGGCCCAGCACCTGGCGAGGGTCCCGATATGCCCGTTGGGCCAGGGCTCGGGGGAGGTCGACGGCCCGAGCCGTGACGTCGCCGGGCCCTATCGTCCGCCCCGCCGGGAGCGATCCGGCAGCCACGACGTAGGAGGTGGACGGTGGACCGGTGGAGGCACGCTGCGCCGCCACCGTGCCGACCACGGCCACGGCCACGAGGAAGCCTCCGAACACGGCACGACCGCCGGGCAGGGGCCGGCGCCGGCGCACGACCGGTCGCGGCGGCGTGACGCCGTTCAGTTCAGCTGCGTGAGGGGTTGCCACCTTCATCAAGAACCTCCGGTTCCGACGCCGGGGCGAAGCCTGACAGAACCGACGACGGTGAGCATCCGCAGTGTTCTACATCAGCCTCGGATGAATTGCAATAGGTTTTCAGTGCCTGCTGTAGCCCGACGTCGGCGAACTTCTCCTTGCCTTCCGGCGTGTCTCGTGCTTGACTGGCGGTGCGACAGACGTCGAGAAGCATTGAGAGGAGCAAACATGAGCATGGTTGGAGGCAATCTGGAGCAGCTCGACGGGCTGCAACGGTCGTTGGCGGCCGAGGCGGCCACCGTCGAGCAGCTGGTCACCCGCCTCACCGGCGTGTTGGAGGGCACCACCTGGCTTGGTCCGGCGGCCGACGTCTTCCGGCAGCAGTGGCGGGAGCAGTACGCCCCGGCGCTGCGGAGCCTGAAGGCCGGTCTCGACGATCAGGCTCGTGTGGTCGCCGGCCGGCGCCAGGCGATCGCCTCCGCCACCGCGTAGGTCGTCTGCGGTGCGTGTCGTCCTGCAGACTCCGCACGGCGAGGTCGACCTTGAGGTGTTCGTCCACGACCCGGACGCCTCAGTCGCCGACCTCGCCGCCGCGCTTCCCCCGGGTCACCGGGGGGCCGGCGGCGGCCTCGCGCTGAACGGGCTTCCGGTCGCCGGTTCTGCAGGGCTGACCGGAAGCGGTCTTCGCCCAGGCTGCGAGATCGGCCTGGCCGGGGAGGCGGTCGCTCGGCCGCGCCTGCGGGAACCGCACGCGGGGGCCGAGGTGTGCGTCGTCGGTGGCCTGGACGCCGGGGACCGGCACCTACTGGCTCCTGGCCGGTCGGTCCTCGGCCGGGATCCTTCCTGTGATGTCGTGCTCGCCGCTCGAACCACGTCGAACCGACACGCCGTCATCGACTTCTCCCCACCCGCCGACTTCCTCCCCTCGGTTCCACTGCCTGTCGCCTCCACTACTGGTGCCACCACGCTGGCCGATGTCGGCTCGACGAGCGGCACGTGGATCGATGGCCGACGGTGTGAAGGGGTCTGCACGTTGGGCAACGGGTCGCTGGCCGCCCTCGGCTCGGTCCTGGTCGGGGTGAGGGAGTCGGTCTGGCGTGAGCCGGCCGTCCTCGGGCGGCTCGGAGATGACGGGTGCCGGCCATTGCACCGGCCTCCTCCGCCTGCGCTCCACCCGTCCCCCCCGGCGGTCACGCCCCCTTCCAAAGAGCCGCCTCCGCTCGCCGCGCCCCGTTTCGGCTGGGCCGCGGCTCTGGTCCCACTCGTTGGCGGTCTGGTGCTGGCTCGGCTCGTCGACCCCCGTCTGGCCCTGTTCACCCTCCTCGGGCCAGCGGTGCTGATCGGGCAGTGGATCGAGGAGCGCCGCCGCCACCGCCGCAGCACCTCGACCAAGCGGACCGCTGACCAGGCGGGCCTGGCGGCCCTCGGCGCCGAGATCGTGGCGGCTGGTGCAGCCGAATCCAGGCGCCGCCGTGCCACCCATCCCGACCCGGCCAGCGTCGGTGTCGAGGTCGAGTCGCTCGGGGCCGGCCTGTGGTCCTGCCGTGCGGCTCAGTCCGACTTCGCCGAGGTGACGCTCGGAACCGCGCCTGCACTGCGGTGGGACCCGCCGACCACAAGGGCGGCCGAAGGCCGAGCGGCGGAGATGCTGGCCGAGGCCCGGCTGCCGCACGGCTCCCCGGCCCTGGCGCCCCTCCGGCCTGGTCACCACCTGGGCATCGCCGGCCCCCGAGCCCCCTCTCTTGCCGTGGCCCGGTGGGTGCTGCTCCAGCTGGCCGCCCGCCATGGGCCCGCAGATCTCCACATCGCCGCCGTCTGCGCCGCCGGGCGGGAGAGCGACTGGGCGTGGGCCGCCTTCCTGCCCCACACCGCCGCCTCCACGCCAAGCTCTCGGCGGCTGCTCGGCGCTGGCGCCTTCCAGGCCGGCGACGTCGCCGAGATGCTCTTGGCCGACAACGCTCCGCACGTCGTGGTGATGAGCGACGGCGAAGCCTTGGTCGACCCGCGGTCACCGATGGCCCGTCAGGGCGATTTTCGCTGGTCGACGTTGACGATCGCCCCCAGCCGGCGCGCCCTGCCCTCCCGGTGCACGTCGGTCCTCGAGCTCGACGGCCCCGACGGGTGGGGTCGGCTGGAGACCGGGGGCGACGCGGCACAGCCGCTCCTGGCGACGGGGGTGAGCGTCGGCACGGCCCGGCGTTGGGCTCGCCATCTGGCCCGACTCACCGACCCCGAGGTCATCGATGGCGATGCCACGGTGCCGACCTCGGTGCGCCTGCTCGACGTCCTGGGTCTGGACGATCTCACAGCCGCCGCCATGTGCCGCCGTTGGTCGGCCGCAGAAGGATCTGGTCTCCGGGTCCCGATTGGCAGCGCCGGGGGCCGCGACGGGCCGGAGACCGTGCACCTCGACCTGGTTGCCGACGGTCCTCACGCCCTAGTGGCCGGGACCACCGGCGCCGGGAAGAGTGAGCTGCTGCGGAGCCTCGTCGCCGGCTGGGCAGCCACGTTCCCCCCCGACCGGCTCGCCCTGCTGCTGGTCGACTACAAGGGCGGTGCGGCCTTCGCCGAAGCCGCCCACCTCCCGCACGTCCTCGGGGTAGTGACCGATCTCGGGCCTGAGGAGGCGGCACGGGCGCTGCGCAGCCTGGAGGCCGAGCTGCGCCGTCGCGAGGCGGTGCTCGGCGTGCTCGGGGTTCGCGACATCGCCGCCCACCCCACCCACGGCAGGCAGGCCAAGCCGCCGGGCGTCGAGCCGATGCCTCGCATAGTCGTGGTGGTCGACGAGCTGGCGGCGCTGGTGGCTGAGCTGCCGACCTTCCTCGACAGCCTCCTTCAGCTGGCGGCCCGCGGGCGAAGCCTCGGCCTGCACCTCGTGCTCGGCACCCAGCGGCCCGGCGGCGTCGTAAGCGCCGCCGTGCGGGCCAACTGCGCCCTCCGCTGCTGTCTGAGGGTGCCTGACGAGGCCGACGCCATCGACGTCGTCGGATCGGCCGCGCCGGCTCACATCGATCGGCGCCAGCCGGGGCGGACCTTCGTGCGGCGAGGCGCAAGAGACCTGGTCGAGATGCAGGTGGGGCTTGTCGGCGGCCGGCGCTCCTCGGGCGGGCCAGCCGTCACCGCCGTCCCGGCCGCCTTCGGACCAGACCCGGCAGGTGCGCCCGGGGCGGCCGACGCGGCGGCAAGCGATCTCGCCACCTTGGTGGATGCGTGCTGCGCCGCCGCCGATGAGTCCGGGCGGAGCCGGCCCCGGCCGCTGTGGCTGCCCCCGCTGCCGGTCGGGCTCGACGGCAACGGCCTGCCCGGCCAGGACGACGACGTGGTCATCGGGATCATCGACGACCCAGACCGCCAGCGCCGGCTGCCCCTGGCCTGGCGACCGGCCGAGGGGCCGCTGCTGGCCATCGGCAGCGGTGCCGGGCCGGCCGCCGCCCTGCGTGCCGTGGCCCGGGCCATGGCTGCCCGGCTCGATCCGGGTGCCCTTCACGTCTACGGCTTCGACCTCGGTGCTCAGGGCCTGGGCGCCCTGGCCGACCTTCCCCACCTCGGGGCGCTCATCCGACCCGGGGAGCACGAGCGGCTGCACCGGCTCATCCATCGGCTGACCGACGAGCTGGCCGTTCGGCAGGCGACGGCGGTCGAGGTTGGCGGGTCCCCGGACCGGCCGCTGGTCCTGGTGCTGGTCGACGGCCTCGCCAGCCTGCGTGCCGCCCTTGAGGACCACTGGGGGCTGGCCGCGCTCGACGGCCTGGGGCGGGTGGTGGCCGACGGTGCCCCGCTCGGTCTGGTGGTCGCCGCCACCGCCGACCGGCCCGCCTCCGTACCGGCGGCGTGGTCGGCCGCCGCCTCCCGCCGTCTCGCCTTCCGCTGCGGCGACCCGCTCGACCTGCTGTCCCTCGGCGCCGAGCGGGTCGACCAGTCCCGATGGCCCGAAGGCCGCTGCCTCGAGGTGGCTTCCGGCCTGGTGGCCCAGGTGGCCACGGGCGCCTGGCCCGCCCCAGCCGAGGCGGAACCGGGCCGCGGTCGTCCAGGGCCGTCACCCGTCGGCGCCCTGCCCCGTCGGACGGCCTTCGGCGACCTGCTGGCCGCATGCCCGCCGGTGGCCGCCACCGACGGGCTGCGCCTGCCGGTCGGCATCGACGGCCGCGACCTCGCCGTCGCCGTCGCCCGCCTCCGGCCTGGTCAACCCTTCATCGTCTGCGGCCCACCGGGCTCGGGACGCACGACCAGCCTGGCCACGCTGCACCGATCGGCCGAGGCCGCGGGCTGCCACGTGGTTGCCGCCGGTCCCGAGCTGCCCCGGCAGCTGGCCGCCGCCGCGGACAGAGCGGGTGGGCCTCCGCTGGTCGTCGTCGTCGACGACGCTGAGCGGGTCGACGACACCGAGGGTGCTCTGGCCGGGCTCGCCGCCGGCCGCCACCCATCCGCCCATCTCTTCGCCGCCGCCCGGCCCGACTCCCTGCGCGCCGCCTTCGGGCACTGGACCAGCGACCTCCGCCGCTCCGGCGCCGGCCTGGTCCTGCGGCCACGGTCCGACCTGGACGGCGACGTCCTTGGCATCGCGCTGCTGCCCCGGTGGCCGGTGTCGCTCACCGGGCCCGGCCGCGCCGTCCTCGGCATCGACGGCGAGGCGATCCCCGTGCAGGTCGCGTTGCCGTGACCGCCGCCCTCGACCTCGGCGGCCTGGTCAGCCGGGGGCGCCTGGCAACCATCCACCGCGGCTGCCTGGGAGGCCGGGCCGTGGCCGTGAAGCGGGCGCGGCCGGAGGTGCCGGGGGCAGCGGCGGCGATGCGCCGGGAACGAAGGATCCTGGGCGCTATCAGCCATCCGGCTCTCGTCCCCGTCCTTGACTTCGTCGACGACCCGGAGTCACCGATGCTCGTACTCGGGTGGGCTGACGGCGGGAGCGTCGCCGACCTCCTGGCCGACGGGCCGCTGAGCGGCGAGGACCTCCTCCACCTGCTGCGACCGGTGGCCGGTGCCCTCGATGCGCTGCACCGGGTCGGCGTGGCCCACCTCGACGTGAGCCCCAGAAACGTTCTGCTGGCCGCCGCCGGACCGATCCTGATCGACCCGGCGCCTCCGGGGTCGGGAACGCCGGGCTACAGCGACCCGGCGCTGGCCGTCGGGGGCCTCGCGTCGGCCCGCAGCGACGTGTTCGGCGTGGCCGCACTCGCCCACATGGCCCTCACCGGCCAGAACCCGGGACCCGGAGGAGGGATGGCGCCGGGACTGGTCATGCCGCCGGGCGTGACAGCGGCCCTGGCTGCCGGCCTTGATCGCGACCCGCGGCGGCGGCCGGCCTCGACCACCGAGCTGGTTGACCGGCTCGAGGCTGCTCTGGCGCCGGAGAGGGGAACGCCGTCAGGCCACCGACCGCCGGGTCGGCCGGTGGCCCGCAGCCGCGGCCCCTGCTCCCACCCACCCCGCACGTGGCCCTTCGAGCACTGGCAGGAGGAGGCGGACGCCGCCACCGCCCGCCAGGCCCAGACCGTCGCCCAGCCATCCCCTCGCCGCCGCCGCGGTCCGCACCTGGGTGCCTGACAGCATCCCACATCCCCATGCAGCACGTCCGCCGCCCACCACAACCCCTGGAGGCAAACCATGACACCACGACGCACCACCTTGCACTAGCGTACGGGCCGTGGCCAAGGACAAAAGCCGTTGGTTGAGCACCCGAGAGGCATGTGACGAGCTCGGGATCACCCTCCGCACGCTCTACCGGATCATCGACGAGGGCAAGCTGCCGTGCTACCAGTTCGGCCGGGTCTACCGGCTGAAGACCGACGACGTCGAGTCGTTCCTGGCCCACGCCAAGGTCAAGCCCGGAGAGCTCGCCCACCTCTACCCCGAGCCCCGCGGCGCCGAGGCCTCCGAGGCCGAAGGCGCCGGGTCCACCGCCTGAGCTGACCCGGTCAGCTCAGCGCTCGTCGACCAGGCCGACCTCGGTGACCTGGGCAAGGGGGATCCAGCCCACGACCGGGGGTTCGCCGGTCTGCTCCACCGACAGGACGTCGGCGCCGCAGCCCCGGAGGCGGCCGGACCACACGTCCGGGTCGCCGGCCAGCACCAGGCGCACCCGGGGCCGGTCGGCGGCCAGGCCGGTGAGCACGTCGACCAGGCGGGCGGCCAGCGGCGGCTTGCGGGCTCCCGCCGCCTCGCCCCGTCGGGCCGGGGCGCCGGTCCAGGCGCCGGGGGCCGGCCGCAGCCAGGCCAGGCGGTCGACGGGCAGGAACGTGGCTTCGCCCGACGCGCTGCGCAGGGCCACGAAGTCGGCGCCTACGGCCGCCAGCGCCCCACGGTGGACGCGGCCCTCGGTGGTGCGGGCCAGGACCGGGCGGTCGGACTCGGCCAGGTCCAGGCACAGGCCGAGGAGGGTGGCCTCGTCGGCCGCCAGCTGGCGCAGGGCCCGCTCCCGCAGCCGGGAGGTGACGGCCTCGTCCACCCGGGCCTCGGCCAGCCAGCGGGCCAGCTCCAGGTCAAGGCTGTCCACCGGGCCTAGCCTGCCCGCCGTGGCCGACGACTGCCTGTTCTGCGGGATCCTGGCCGGGCGGGTGCCGGCCGACGTGGTGCACGAGGGCCTGCACACCCTGGCCTTTCGCGACATCGAGCCGGCGGCCCCGGTCCACGTCCTGGTGATCCCCCGCCACCACGTGATCAGCGCCGCCACCGTCGACCCCGCCGACGCCGAGGTGGTGGCCGAGATGTTCGCCACCGCCCGCCTGGTGGCCGAGCAGGAGGGGGTGGCGGCCAGCGGCTACCGCCTGGTCTTCAACGTCGGCGAAGACGCCAAGAACTCGGTGCCGCACCTCCACATGCACGTGCTCGGCGGCCGCTCCCTCGGCTGGCCCCCGGGCTGAGCGCCGCCCGCCGCCTCGACTGGCTCGTAGAAGAGCGCCACATCGGGCCGGGTGGGCGGTAGGATCGTCGATCGAACGCCGGATGCCAGATCAGACCGTAATCGTCCCCGTACCCGACAACGCCCTGCTGCCGGCGCTGCTCGGTCCGGCCGACCAGCTGCTCCGGCTGATCGAGGCCGCGTTCCCCGACACCGACATCCTGCTGCGGGGCGACGAGTTCACCATCACCGGCCCCGCCGCCGCCGAGGCCGGCCGGCTGATCGAGGAGCAGATCCGCCTGCTGCGCACCGGCCACGAGCCGACGCCGGCCACCCTGGCCCAGTCAATCGCCATCGTGCGGGCCGGCGAGCGGCCCTCCGAGGTGCTGTCGCATGAGGTGCTGAAGAGCGCCCGGGGCCGTAGCGTGCGGCCCAAGAGCGCCGGCCAGAAGCACTACGTCGACGCCATCGGTCGCAACACCGTGACCATCGCCATCGGCCCGGCCGGCACGGGTAAGAGCTACCTGGCCGTTGCCGCCGCCGTCCAGTCCCTGCAGGCCAAGCAGGTTGAGCGGATAATCCTCACCCGACCGGCGGTCGAGGCGGGGGAGCGCCTCGGCTTCCTCCCGGGCGACCTGCTGGCCAAGGTCGACCCGTACCTGCGCCCGCTCTACGACGCCCTGTACGACATGCTCACCTCGCAGGTCACCCTCGAGCTGATGCAGAAGAGCGTGATCGAGGTGGCCCCGCTGGCCTACATGCGGGGCCGCACCTTGAACAACGCGTTCATCATCCTGGACGAGGCCCAGAACACCACCCGTGAGCAGATGAAGATGTTCCTCACCCGCATCGGCTTCGGCTCCAAGGCCGTGGTCACCGGCGACGCCAGCCAGGTCGACCTCGACGTTGGCAAGTCGGGGCTCCACGGTCTCGAGAACATCCTCGAGGGGATCAACGACCTTGAGTTCGTGCGCCTCGGCTCGCGTGACGTTGTGCGCCACAAGATCGTGCAGGACATCGTCGACGCCTACGACGCCTATGACGAACGCAAGGGCCGATGAGCACCGGGGCACCCATGAGCACCGGGACACGCGTGAGCACCGGGACGGCATGAGGATGTCGGCCGAGGTCTTCTGCGCTGATGAGCAGGACGCCCAGCCCGTCGACGCCGCCCGGTGGGCCCGCCTGGCCGAGCAGGTCCTGGACGCCGAAGGGGTCGGGGCCGAGGTCGAGCTGTCGGTGGTCTTCGTCGACGAGACGGCCATAGGTGACCTGAACGCCCGCTTCGGCGGTAAGGACGGACCCACCGACGTCTTGTCGTTCCCGATCGACGAGGAGCCGCCCGAGTCCGGCCGCCACCCCGACTCGGGCGGCAGCGGGCCGGGCGAGCCGAGCGAGCCCGACGAGCTGCCCATGCTCCTCGGCGACGTGTACATCTGCCCCGGGGTCGCCGCCCGCAACGCCCCCGACCACGCCGGCACCTACGAGGACGAGCTGGCTCTCCTGGTCGTCCACGGCATCCTTCACCTCCTCGGCATGGACCACGAGGATGCCGGTGAGGCCGAGGAGATGGAGCAGCGTGAGCAGGCTCTGCTGGCCCGCTTCCACCGGCCCCCGGCCGACGGCGAGATGCCGCCGCTGCTGCCCCGCACCAGCGGCCCCTGGCTCCCGCCCCGCTCCAGCGATGCCACCCCCCCCGAACGCCTCCGTGGCGACGGTGGGCCAAAAGGACCTGACGGCATCGACGGCATCGACGGCATCGACGGCGACCCGGGGGGCCAGGGATGACCGCTCGTCACGCGCTGCTGGCTGCCGAAGGTGGCCAGGCGCTGGGCGGCGGGGCCCTCGTGGCCGTCATCGCCGTCATCGTCGTCCTCGTCGTCCTGGCCGGCTTCTTCGCCATGGCCGAGACGGCCATGACCCGCATGAGCCGCACCAAGGTCGTGGCCCTGGAGGAGGAGGGCAGGCGGGGGGCCAAGGCCCTCAGCAAGGTCGTGAACGCCCCCGAGCGCTACATCAACCCGGTCCTGCTCCTGGTCCTGGTGTGCCACACCCTTCTGGCCACACTGGTCGGCCGGATCGTCGGCCCCCTCGGGATCGCCGGCTTCGTCATCAGCTACCTGCTCGAGCTCGTCGTCATCTTCGTGGTCGCCGAGTCAGGACCCAAGACCTATGCCGTGCAACGCACCGAGCGGGCCGCCCTGCTCGCCGCACCGGCCATCGTCGCCATAGCCGGCTTCCCACCCATCCGGCTTCTGACCCGCGGCCTGATCGGGCTGGCGAACATCCTCTTCCCGGGCAAGGGATCTCCGATCGGCCCGTCCACCTCGGAGCAGGAGCTGCTGGCCCTGGCCAGCGAGGCCGAGTCGGAGGACGTGATCGAGACCGAGGAGAGGGTGCTGATCCACTCGATCATCGAGTTCGGCGACACCATCACCCGTGAGGTCATGGTCGCCCGCCCCGACATGGTCAGCGTCGACGCCCGCTCCAGCGTCGATGACACCCTCGAGATCCTCATGCTGGCCGGCTACAGCCGGATGCCCGTCCACAACAGCTCGATCGACGACATCCGCGGCCTTGTGTACCTGAAGGACCTGGTGCGGGCGTCGCGAGACGGCAAGGGTGCCGAGCCCGTCGGCGAGATCGTGCGCGACGCCCACATCGTCCCCGAGACCAAGCGGGTGGCGGTGCTGATGCGCGAGATGCAGCTCGGCAAGTTCCACATGGCCGTCGTCGTGGACGAGTACGGCGGCGTCGCCGGCATCGTCACCCTGGAGGACCTCATCGAGGAGCTGGTCGGCGAGATCGTGGACGAGTACGACACCGAGGAGCCGCTCCTGGCCGAGCTCGGTGACGGCGTCTGGAGCGTGGCCGGGACCATCCCGGTCGACGAAGTGAACGAGAAGCTCGGCCTGTGCGTGCCCGAGGACGACGACTGGGACACCCTCGGCGGCTACCTGTTCCACCGTCTCGGCCGGGTCCCCGATATCGGCGAGCACGTCGAATCCGACCACCACGTCTTCACCGTTGAGAAGATGGGCGCCAACCGCATCGACCGCATCCGGGTCGAGCCGGCGGCCTCGGAGCCCACCAAGCCGTAGGCGCCTGAGCGGTGCCGGGTCAGGCCTGCGGCCAGGTGCCGGGGACGTCGAGGCTGACGCGGTAGAAGGCGTGGTGGAAGCCGACGCGCTCGTAGAGCAGGCGGGCCCTGTTGGTCGCGCTCACGGCCAGGCCCACGACGTCATGGCCGTCGAGGGCGCAGACGGACACCGCCCGGGCCAGCAGCGCCCGCCCGAGCAGGAGCGGAGCGCCGCCGACGGTGAACACCTCGGCCAGCCACGGTCCGCCCTTCCACTCCTCGCCGATGCCCTCCCACTCGGTGGCCAGCACGCAGGCCATGACGGCACCGGCTTGGTCCACCACCACGGCGCTGGCGTCGAGGTACAGCGGACCCAGCACCTCACCGGCCAGGAGGCCGTGCAGAAGACCTGCCTCCTGCGCCTCCAGGCTGGTCTCGTGGTCGGGGTGGGCCGGCCCAAAGGCGGCTCGCTGGGCGGCGGCCAGCGCCTCCTCCTCGACCGCCTCGACGCCCACCATCTCCAGCCCTGCGGGCAGATGCGGGGCAGCCCAGCGCAGGGGCGGAGGGTCATCCTGCAGCCTGCTGCGCACCATGTGCACGAGCGTGCGGTGCAGGACAGCACCCGCCGCCGCCAGCGCCGCAGCCTCGTCCAGTCGGGTAGTGACCCGCACCCCCACCATGTCGCGCATCGCCACCGCCGCGAACCGCTCCAGGTCGGTGCCCGGAACGGCCCGCAGGTCGGCGGCGGTGGGGCGACTGGACGGCGGCGACAGGAACGTGGCCAGGAGGGTCATGTCGTCGTCGGCCAGGAGGCGGACCCGCTCGCCCCTGGCCGGGTCGGCCCAGATCGGCACCAGGCCGAGCCTATGGCCGGCCCCCGTTCCTCAGGCCCGGCGGCTGAGGGACAACGCGAAGCGTCCTTCGGCGTCGGTCCACCAGCGCAAAAGCTCCATGTCCACCGCGGCCAGCTCGGCCTCGACGCCCTCCCGTCGGAACTTCGAGCTGATCTCGGTGCGCACCTCCTCGCCCGGGGCGAAGCTGAGGTTAAGGTCGAGCGCAGCAATGCGCACCTGCTGGGCACCTCCGGCCACCAGGCGCATCTCGATCCACTCATCCTCCGGCACCCACACCGCCCGGTGGCCAAAGGCGTCAACGTCAAAGTCGGCCTGCAGCTGGCGGTTCACCACGCGCAGGACGTTGCGGTTGAAGTCGGCGGTCACCCCCTGGGCGTCGTCGTATGCCGCCACCAGCGTGGCCTCGTCCTTCACCAGGTCGGTGCCGAGGAGAAGCCATTCGTCACGGTGCAGGCTGGAGGCCAGGTCGGCCAGCAACTTGGCCCGCTCGGGGGGTTCGAGGTTGCCGATCGTCGAGCCGAGGAAGGCCACCAGGCGGTCGCCGTCGCCACCGGGCAGCACACCCAGGTGGTGCTGGAAGTCACCGACCACTCCTTGCACCTCGATGCCCGGGTAGGCCGCCTCGAGGGCAGGGCCGGCGGCTGAGAGCATGGCCTCGTCCACGTCGAAGGGGGTGAAGCGGCGCACCGGCAGCGCATCCAGCAGGATCCGGGTCTTGGTCGAGGTGCCCGAGCCCAGCTCGACCAGATGGGTGGCGCCGGTCACGGCCGCCACCTCGGCCGCCCGCCCGGTCAGGATCTCGGTCTCGGCCCGGGCCGGGTAGTACTCGGGGAGGCGGGTGATGTCGTCGAACAGCTGACCTCCCCGCTCGTCGTAGAACCACTTCGGCGGCAGCCAGCGGGGACTGGCCGACATGCCGGCGGCCACGTCGGCCCGCAGGGCGGCGGCCAGATCGGCCGGGCTCAGGTGCACGTCCAGGTTCATGTGTCCCTCGCGGTGCGCAGGCCGGCGAATATGTGCCGACGGATCGGGTGGTCCCAGTTGCGGAACGTGCCACGGGCGGCGGTCGGGTGGGTGGCCCACGAGCCGCCCCGCAGCACCCGGTAATCGCCGCCGTAGAAGACCTCGGAGTACTCCGGGTAGGGAAAGGCGATGGTGCCGGGCCAGGCCTCAAAGCCGGAAGACGTCCACTCCCACACGTCGCCGGCCATGGCGAAGCAGCCCACCGGCGAGCGGCCTTCCGGGTGGGCGCCGACGGGGTCGGGGCCCAGGCGGGTCTGGCCCAGATTGGCCAGGTCGGTCCGCCACGCCTGATCGCCCCACGGGTTGCGCCGCTTCTCACCGGTGACCGGGTCGCAGGTGGCGGCCACCTCCCACTCCACCTCGGTGGGCAGGCGTCGGCCGGACCAGCGGGCAAAGGCGTCGGCTTCGTACCAGCACACGTGCTGAACGGGCTCGTCGGCGGGAACGACCTCGTTTACGCCGAAACGATTCCGCAGCCAGCCGCCGGCACCGTCGGGCTCCCAGCCGAGAGGCCGTTCCAGGCCGGCCTCCTGCCGCCAGGCCCAGCCTGGCTCTGACCACACCGCCGGCTGGTCATAGCCGCCGGCGGCCAGGAAGGCGGCCCAGGCCGCGTTGGTGACCGGCGCGCCGTCGATGGCGTAGGGCGCCACCTCGACCCGATGGGCCGGGCGTTCGTTGTCATAGGACCACGGGTCGCTCGACGTGCCGACCACGTAGGAACCCCCCGGCACCCGGCACTCCACCGGCGGCTCCGCGACCGCCGGTGCGGTGGCCCGCTCGGTCGCCCGCCCGTCGTAGCCCTCGGGCAGGAGGTGGAGGGCGGCGAGGAGCGTCTCGTCGTGCTGGTGCTCGTGCTGCACCACCATCGAGTAGACGTAGCCGCCGGCCCGTAGGGCGTCGTCGCCCTCGGCGCCGTGACGGTCCAGCACCTCCAGCGTCCGCTCACGGACGTGATCCCCATAGGAGCGGGCGCCGGCCAGGTCAAGCATGGGCAGGCCGCCACGGGTGCGGCGCGGGTGGAGGAACGCGTCGTAGATGCCGTCGTAGCGGGCCCCTACGCCCTCGTGGCCCAGGCCCCGCAGCAGCCACAGATCTTCGTAGTTGGCGATGTGGGCCAGGTCCCACACCAGCGGAGACAACAGCTCGCAGTGCTGGCGCACGAGCAGAGGCTCAGGCACCGGTTCGAGGAGGGCCAGGGTGCGGCGCCGGGCCGCGTCCAGCTCCGCCGCCACCCAAGATGTGAGGTCGAGGGCCGTGGTGCTCATGCGACGCACCGTCCGGCGTCGAGACCGGGCGCCCGGCCCTTGCTGGTGAATCGTTCCATGAACTCTTCGACGACAGGATCGCCCGAGGCCTCGGCGGCGCACCGCACACAGGCCAGGGCTACGGCGGCCAGGCCCGGATGGTCCAGACCGCGTCGGGCGGCGACGGCCCACCGGTCGACCACTCCGTGCTCGCGAGCGGTGGCGCCAACGATCCGGCCGATCTCGTCATCGGCCAGCACCGTGGCCGTGGTCACCGCCGCCGCCCGCCACCACGGCGCCGGCAGCGAGTCCAGGAAGCGCAGCTCCAGCCACCCTCGCAGGCGCACCGGCGGGAAGAGCGTGGTCAGGTGGTAGGCCAGATCCGACTCGTCGGGCCACAGCCCGCAGTGGCCGCCCTCCAGCCACCCGGCCATCGTCAGGTCGCGGTCGATCTCGCCGCAACGCTCGTCGTCCAGGCGCAGGAGCATGACCCGGGCTCCGAGGGCGAAGGTGGCCCAGTCTTGCGTCGGGTCGCCGCCGTGCAGCGCGCTCCTGGTGCGGGTCCGGTCGATGGCCAACCAGGTGGCCAGCCGCTCGGACGCGAAGCCGAGAGACTGTGAGGTGGCAAAGGCGGCGGCCAGTGCCGGGCCCACGGCGTGGACCAGCGCCCAGCGGCCCACTGGGTCGGCGCCAGCGTCCACGTTCACCTGCAGGGCGGCCGTGCCGCACATCATCTGCCGACCGGCCGGCCCGTCCTGATCGAAGTAGGCCTCCATGGCCGCGTAGCGAGGGTGCTCGAGCGTGCGGACCGGCGGGCGGTGGGGGTCACGCCCGGCGGCGACAGCCTCGATTCCCGCGGTGGCCAGGGCCGTCATGAGCACCTCAGCGTCCTCGGTGAGGCGGTCACACGCATCGCCCACCGAGTCGTCGGGAGGGCTCGAGAGCTCGACCTGGCCCCCGGGCTCGAAGGTGATGGAGCTGCCGCCGGGCAGGTCGAGCGGCGCGCAGACGGTCCTCAGGTGGCCGATGTCACAGCGGATGCTGCGGTCGCCAGCGGGATAGGTGTGCCACTCGAGCTCCAAGCCGACAGCCGGTCCGGTGCTGCACGGCCCGGCGATGCGGTTGATGATCTCCCGGGCCGAAGCGACGTCGAGCGACGGCCGGGATCCAGCCATCAGCCCTGCGTGCCCATCGGTCGAAAGCCTCGGCCGTTGCCGGTGGACGGACAGCAGCCATTGCGGAGCATGGGATCGACGGTACCCGTCGTGGCCCGTTACGAAACGGCAGCGCCCAGTCGTGGTGCTCAGGAGCGCCGGGAGGCCGGCGGGCCGAGCGCCCCCTCGCGCTGGAGGACCACCGCCTGCTCGGCGGCGACCCAGCTGCTGTGGACCTGGCAGAAGACCTCATCATCGGTGCTGGTGCCAGCGAGGGACTCCAAGATGCGAAACCAGCGGCGTGCGGTGGCCTCGGCCTGGGCCAGGCGCTGCTCCGCCGTCGTGCCCATTCCCGCACCCTACGACCCAGCGACGGCTACCGGCGGCTGAATTGGCCCGTCGGCAGCCGGACCACCACGCTTGCTCCACAGCCGTGGTTCCGCCAGAGTCAGGCCGACGGCCGACTTGGACGGCCGACTTAAACGGGAGGCGATGGTGAAGCTCGGGATGACGCTCGGCTACGCCGGCGGGTTCTCCGAAGCGGCCACCGAGGCCGTGGCGCTGGAGAAGGCCGGGCTCGACATCGTGTGGGTTCCGGAGGCCTACAGCTTCGACGCCGTCAGCCAGCTCGGGTACCTGGCGGCGGTGACCGAGCGGATGCAGATCGGCAGCGCCATCCTGCCGCTGTACAGCCGCACGCCGGCCTTGCTCGCCATGACGGCGGCAGGCCTCGACTTCGTGAGCGACGGCCGCTTCGTGCTGGGCCTCGGGGCCTCAGGGCCGCAGGTCATCGAGGGGTTCCACGGCGTGGCCTACGACCGGCCGGTGGCTCGCACCCGAGAGGTCGTTGACATCTGCCGCCGGGTGTGGCGGCGAGAGATCCTGACCAACGACGGCATCTATCAGCTGCCGCTGCCGGCGGCGCGGGGGACTGGCCTCGGCAAGGCGCTGAAGCTCATCAACCACCCCGTCCGGCCGGAGATCCCCATCTACCTGGCCAGCCTCGGCGACCGCAACGTCGAGCTGACCGCCGAGGTGGCCGACGGCTGGCTGCCCATGCTCTACATCCCTGAGCGCGCCGCCGAGGTGTGGGGCCGAGCGCTCAGCGCCGGAGCCGCCCGGCGCCGGCCCGAGCGGGGTCCCCTGTCGATCGCCGCTGGCGGGGTGGTCGCCTTCGTGGACGACCCGGCCGAGGCACAGCGCATCCTGGACCTGACCCGCCCGCTGGTGGCCCTCTACGTCGGAGGCATGGGAGCCAAGGGCCGGAACTTCTACAACGCCCTGGCCTGCCGCTACGGGTTCGAGGCCGAGGCCGCGGCGATCCAGGACCTGTACCTGGCCGGGGACAGCAAGGGTGCCGCGAAGGCCGTGCCGGCCGCCCTGCTGGAAGGCATGAACCTGGTGGGCCCCGAGGGCTACGTGCGCGACCGGATCGCCGCCTTCGCTGGCTCGGGTGTGACGACGCTGAACGTGATCCTGGTCGGCTCCAACGGGGGCCCGAGCGGCCATGTGGAGCGGGAAGCGAAGGTGCAGGACGTCGAGCGGCTCAGGACCATGGTCGACGCCCTCTAGGTTGCCCCCGATGCTGCGCCTCACCCTCGAGGCGCTGCGGTTTGGAGTCGGCTTCCTCCTGTTGTGCCGGCTCCGCAAGGTCGGGCCGGCACTCCCCGGGACCGGGCCGCTCGACCTCGCCGTCATCGTGCCGGCCAGGGACGAGGCCGAGACCCTGCCTGGCCTGCTGGCGTCATTGGCCGCCCAGCGGCGGCCGGCCGCTGAGGTCGTGGTGGTCGACGACGGCTCGTCCGACGCCACGGCGCTGGTGGCCCGGCGCGATGGCGCCCGTGTGGTTACCGCGCCGCCCCGGCCCGATGGCTGGAACGGCAAGCAGTGGGCGTGCCACGTCGGCTTCGGCTCGACCACGGCCGGCATCGTCTGCTTCCTCGATGCCGACGTCGTGCTGGCCGCCGACGCCCTGGCCCGCCTGGCCCAAGCCGTCGACACCGGAGGGGGCCTGGCGTCGGTCCAGCCGTGGCACCGCACCGCATCGGCGGTCGAGGGGCTGTCGATGTTCCCCAACCTCGTGAGCATGATGGCGGTCGATGCGTTCGGGCCGTTCGGCGGCCGGCTCGCTCCGAGCGGCGCCTTCGGGCCGGTGCTGGCCGCCAGCCGGGTCGACCACGAGCAGGCCGGGGGCCATCAGGCGGTGCGGGCGGCGGCGATGGAGGACGTGGCCCTCGCCGGCACCTACCGGCGGGCCGGCCTGCCGGTCACCGTCCTGGCCGGGCGGGGCCTGGCGACGTTCCGGATGTACCGGGGAGGCCTGCGCAGCATCACCGAAGGCTGGGTGAAAGGGTTGGGCGACGGGGCCCGACGGGTGCGGCTGCCGACGCTCGCCGGCGTGGGGGCCTGGCTGTCCGGGGCAGCCAGCGCCCCGCTCCTGCTCGTCGAGAGGCCGCTGCTGGGGGCTGTCCTCTGGGCCGCGTACGCATTCCAGCTGGCGTGGCTCGGACGCCGCATTGGCCGCTTCCCGGTCTGGTCGTGGGCCCTGTTCCCGATCCCTCTGGCGTTCTTCATGTTCGTCTTCGCCCGCTCGCTGCTGGCCGTGCTCCTGCGCCGTGAGGTCTCCTGGAAGGGGCGTCGCCTGAAGGTGTGAGACGAGGGGTGGTGCCCGAAGGAGCAGGCCTTACTGGTTTTGAGGGCGGCCCATGAACGAGGAGCTGCGCCAGGACCTGCGGACCATCAGCCAGGCCGTTCGACAGGGCTGGGAGCCTCCGGGAGGACGACGGGATGCTGGGAGGGCGAGGGGCATCTCTGTTCTGCACCTACTGGCTTGTCTCGTGTTTGGCTACCGGCGGCCGACGCGAGGCGGCCCTCGCGGTGTTCGAGCGGGCCAACGCCTACGCCAACGATCTGGGGCTGCTGGCCGAACAGGCCGAGCCGGCCACCGGGGAGCTTATGGGGAACTTCCCCCACGCCCTCAGCCACGCCGACCTCGTCAACGCCGCCCGGGTGCTGGCGGCAACCGCCGCGCCTCCGGCCACCCCGTTACGCAGCTGCGGCTGGGTTCACGGGCTCCGCTGTTGGACCGCGGGAGTGGGATCGAAGCGGTAGCCGACTCCCCAGACGGTGGCGATGAGGACGGGATGTGCCGGGTCCGCCTCGATCTTCTCGCGCAGCCGGCGAACGTGGACCGTGACGGTCGAGCCGTCGCCGATGGTGTAGCCCCACACGTGGCCCAGCAGCTCTTCCCGCCGGAACGCCCGTCGCGGGTGGCGGGCCAGGAAGGCGAGCAAAGTGAACTCGAGCGCCGTCAGGGTCACCCAGACGTCGAGCACCATCACCCTGCGGCTGTGCTCGTCGAGGAGGAGCGGACCGGCGGTGAACAAGCTCGGGGACGGAACATCTGGCGCCCGCCCGGCCCGGCGGAGCACGGAGCGAACTCGTACGACCACCTCGTCCGCACTCAACGGACCGGGGACGAAGTCGTCGGCGCCGAGCTCCAGCCCCCGGATCCGTTCGGCCGCGTCCCCGAGCGGGCTGATCATCACGACGGGGAGGTCACGATCGGCACGGAGCCTCTCGAGGCAAGCGCTCAGCTGGCCGTTGATCGGACCGGCATCGAGGACCACCAGGTCCGGCCAGCCCTCGCTGAGGCACCCGCTGGCCTCGCCGAACGTGGCGGCCACCCGCACCGAGAAGCCCTCCCGCTTCAGCCGGCCGGCGACCATCCTCACGGTATGGGGCTCGTCCTCGACCACGAGCACCCGACTGGCCGTCACGTGACCAACATCCTGCGGACGTCCAGCGGACCCGCCGCAAACCTCCACCCGGCAACCTTATCGCCGTGCGCCCTTACAGAAGCCCTACAAGGCACCGAAACCCCCCCATCGGTTTAGAGCGGGCAGGTACAGATGGCAAGGATGGTCCGCTCCACGCACGACACAGCTTTCGTCCCTGGCCGGGTCCGACTCACCTGGAGCCTGTGGAACTACACCTGGACGCCGACGGGCCCCGGCGATAATCGCCTGGTGGTGCGTGCCTTTGACCCATCGGGTGTGGTTCAGATCCAGGAGGAGAAGGCGAGCGGTCCCGAGGGCTCAAGCGGATACCACCAGGTCACAGCGAAGATCGCAGCCGCCTGATGTCGACCTTCGACGTCGTGGTACTCGGGGCGGGCACGGCCGGCGAGTCGGTCGCCAAGAACGTGGCCCAGGCTGGCCGCACCGTCGCCCTCGTCGAGGCCAGACGCGTGGGTGGCGAGTGTCCCTACGTGGCGTGCATGCCGAGCAAGTCGCTGCTCCGCTCAGCCACCGTGCGCCACCTGACCACCAGGGCGACCGAGCTTGGGGCGACCGCCGCACCCCTGCCCGCCGACGATCCCGCCTCCGCCTTCGCCAGAGCGGCTGCCCGACGCGACGAGGTCGCTCACAACCGTGACGACGCCAAGACTGCGGCGGACATCGAAGGCCACGGCGTCACGCTGCTGAGGGGGCGGGGCCGGGTGGTCGGCGAGAGCGTCGTCGAGGTCCAGGGCGCCCGGTACGGGTTCACCGACCTTGTCATCGGAACGGGCAGCAGCCCCTTCCTCCCCCCGATCGAGGGCCTCGACGACATACCCACCTGGACCAGCGACGAGGCCTTGAGCTCGGACGAGTACCCGGACTCGCTGCTCATCCTCGGCGGGGGCCCCGTCGGCTGTGAGCTCGCCCAGGTCTACGTCCGCTTCGGCGTCGACGTCACCCTGATCGAAACGGCCGCCCAGCTGGTGGCCCAGGAGGAGACGGCAGTCGCCGCCGTCCTGGCGACGGTGCTGCGAGACGACGGCGTCGACCTGCGCCTCGGGGCCGAAGTGCAAAGGGCTGAGTCGATCGGCAACCGGGCTCGCCTTCACCTGGCTGATGGGACGACTGTCGACGGCGACCGGGTGCTCGTCGTCACCGGCCGCCGCCCCAACGTCGAGGACCTGGGCCTGGAGATCCTCGGCATCGAGGTCGAAGCCACCGGACTGTCCACCGACGCGGCCGGCCGGGTTCCGGGGCACGACCATGTGTGGGCCGCCGGCGACGTCACCGGCGCCGCGCCGTACACCCACGCCGCCAACTATCAGGCCAGGGTCATCGCCACCAACCTGCTGGGCGGCTCGGCGACCATGGACACCCGAGCGATGCCGCGGGCCATCTACACCGACCCTCCCGTAGCCTCGGTTGGGATCGGCGGTGCCGCGGCGGTGGACCAGGGCATCGAACCGGTCACGGCGAGCTTCGAGCTTGGCGAGACGGCCCGCTCGGGCAGCGAGGGCGAACGGCGGGGGCGGCTGGTGCTGACAGCCGACGCGAGCAGAGGGGTCCTGATCGGGGCGGCGGCCGTCGGTCCGGGGGCCGACGAGTGGATCGGCGAGGCCGTGCTCGCCATCCGAGCCGAGATCCCCCTAGCCGTCCTGACTGACGTGGTCCACCCCTTTCCGACCTTCAGCGAGGCTTACGAACCCGCCCTGCGAGACCTGGCCGACCAGCTCGAAGCGCGTAACCGTGCGAATTCAGCGTGACGGCGAGACTTGGCATGGTCGGGCTGGGCCGCATGGGCTCTGTCGACTGGTGGTGCCCTTCCCGCTTCGACGCACCCTCGGTGTTCGGCCGACTGCTCGACCCCAAGGCCGGTCACTGGACGCTCCATCCAGCGGAACCTTGGCCAGGGAGCTTGAACGGCGTCGCCCCGACCTCCGTCAGGGTTGGACCGGCGCCGACGGGTCGGGCGGTACCGGCGTGCCCGGGGGGGCGAAGACCGCGGTTCTGTAGTAGCGCAGCTCCGCCACGCTCTCCTTGATGTCGTCCAGCGCCCGGTGGCCGCCGGCTTTGCGGGGGGCGCCGGTGGTGGTGGCGGGGTACCAGCGGCGGGCCAGCTCCTTCACCGTCGACACGTCCACTGACCGGTAGTGAAGGTGGGACTCGATCTCGGGCAGGAAGACGGCGAGGAAGCGCCGGTCGGTCCCGATCGAGTTGCCGCACAGGGGGACCTGCCCCGCCGGGGCGTGCTCCTTCAGGAACTCAAGGGTCCGGGCGCCGGCCTCGGCCAGGCTGGTGGGGGAGGCCTTCACGGCCTCGAGCAGGCCGGATCGGGTGTGCATGGACACCACGACCTCCTCCATGAGCGCCAGCTGCTCGTCGGTGGCGTGCACCACCAGGTCGGGGCCCTCTGCCACCACCGTCAGGTCGTCGTCGGTGATCAGGGTGGCGATCTCGACGATCACGTGGCGCCCCGGGTCGAGGCCGGTCATCTCCAGGTCCATCCAGGCCAGCATCACTCGTAGCATCGCAGGCATGAGGCCGCCGACGCCGCCGACCAGCGCCTTCCGGTCGGTCGGGCTGTTCCACGAGGCGTTCGGGCTGCCCGTGCGCGCCCGGCCCTCCTGCGACATCCCCGCCGCCGAGGCGATCCTGCGCCAGGCGTTGCTGGACGAGGAGGTTGACGAGCTGCGCGCTGCTGTGGGCGACGGCGACGTGGTGGGCATCGCCGATGCCCTGGCCGACATCGTCTACATCGCCTGCGGCACAGCGCACGCCTACGGGATCGATCTCGACGCCGTGGTGGCCGAGGTCCACCGCTCGAACATGACCAAGCTGGGCGGCGACGGGCGGCCGCTGTACCGAGCCGATGGCAAAGTGCTGAAGGGCCCGACCTATGAACCGCCCCGGGTGGCCGCCGTCCTCGGCCTGGGGGAGGAGGGGCGGGGCTGATGCCCGAGCTGCCGGAGGTCGAGTCGCTGGCCCGCTTCGTCAGCGCGCAGGCCGGCGGCCTGGAGGTGAACCGGGCCGAGCTGTCGTCCTTCTCCGCCCTGAAGACCTTCGACCCGCCTCTCGACGCCCTGCCGGGCCAGGTGTTGGGGGAGGCCGGCCGGCGGGGCAAGTTCCTGACCCTGGGTTTCGGTGATGACCTGTGGCTCGTGCTCCACCTGGCCCGGGGCGGCTGGATCCGGTGGCGGGACGAGCTGGCGGCCAACCGGGCCAAGCCCTCGCCGAAGAGCCCGCTCGCCCTGCGCCTGGGCTTCGTCGGGGGTGGTGGGTTCGAGGTGACCGAGGCGGGCACCGAGAAGCGGCTGGCCCTCTACGTGGTGCGCTCGCCCGACGACGTGGCCGGGGTGGTGCGCCTCGGGCCTGACCCGTTCGAGATCGGCGTGGCCGAGCTGGGTGAGCGCCTGGCCGAGGCCGGAGCCTCGCCGCTCAAGGCGGTGCTGGCCGACCAGAGCGTGCTGGCCGGGGTCGGCAACGCCTACTCCGACGAGGTGCTGCACGCCGCCCACCTGTCGCCCTTCAAGCCGGCGTCAAAGCTGTCCGACGCCGAGCTCACCCGACTGCACGCCACGCTGCGCTCGGTGCTGGAGGACGCCCTCGGGCGCAGCCTGGGTCTGCCCGCCGCCGGCCTGAAGGCCGAGAAGAAGGAGGGGCTGCGGGTTCACGGCCGCGCCGGCCAGCCCTGCCCGGTGTGCGGCGACACGGTGCGCCAGGTCAGCTACGCCACCAAGGCGTTCCAGTACTGCCCGACCTGCCAGACCGGCGGCAAGGTGCTGGCCGACCGTCGCCTCTCCAGACTGCTCAGGTGAGCATCCGGCCGCCAGGTCGTTAGGCTTGGGTCCTGTGCCGCAGGTGATGACGTTGCCCGTGACGACGTTGCCGGTGATGACCTCGTGAAGCGCCTGTCGGGGCTGGACGCCACGTTTCTGTACCTGGAGACGCCGTCGTCCCCCATGCACGTTTCGGGGGTCTTCGTGGCGAACCCGTCGACGGCCGCCGGCTTCTCCTTCGAGGGCTACCGCCAGATGGTGGCCGACCGGCTTCACCTGGCGCCGCCCTGGCGCCGCCGGCTGGTCGAGGTGCCCTTCGGCCTGCACCACCCGCTGTGGATCGAGGACCCCGACTTCGACCTCGACTTCCACGTTCGCCGGGGGGCCCTGCCGTCGCCGGGGGGCCGGGCCGAGCTGGCCCAGTTCGCCGCCGAGTTCCACGCCATCCCGCTCGACCGGGCCCGGCCGCTGTGGCAGCTCTACGTCGTCGAGGGGCTCGAGGGTGGTCGCATCGCCGTGGTGTCGAAGACCCACCACGCCGCCATTGACGGGGTGAGCGGGTCCGAGATCGTCGTGAACCTGCTCGACCTGTCGCCCGAGGTCCAGATCCACGAGCCGACGCAGGAGTGGAGGCCCGACCGGGTGCCGACCGACGTCGAACTCGTCGCCTTCGCCGCCTCCAGCCTGGCTCTCCAGCCCCTGGCCGCGGCCAAGGCCCTCCGCCGCACGGCCGAGATGGCCCTGAACCTGCGCCTGCGCAACCAGCACCCCGATGTCGAGCCGCCGCCGGCGCCCTTTGACGCCCCCAGGACATCGATCAACGTGCCGATCACCCCGCACCGCCGCTTCGCCATGGTCGACGTCTCGCTCGATGACGTGAAGCGGGTGAAGAACGTCTTTGGCTCGACGGTGAACGACGTGGTCATCGCCCTGTGCGCCGGCGCCCTGCGCAAGCACTTCCAGGACATCGATGAGGAGATCGACGGCGACCTGGTGGCGATGGTGCCGATCAGCGTCCGCACCGAGGACGAGAAGGGAGAGATGGGCAACAAGGTCTCGGCCATGCTCACCTCGCTCGCCACCACCATCCAAGACCCGGGTGAGCGCCTGGCGGCGATCGTCGAGGGCACCAGGCGGGCCAAGGACCAGGAGCGGGCCATACCGGCCGACATTCTCAGCGACTGGACCGAGTTCATGGCCCCGGCTGTGGCCGGTCTGGCCGCCCGCCTCTACAGCTCGATGCGGGTCGCCGACAGGGTGCGGCCGCTGTTCAATGTGATCATCTCCAACGTGCCGGGCCCCAATATCGCCCTCTACTCCTGCGGGGCCGAGCTTGAGGCCATGTACCCGATGGGTCCGATCACCGACGGCGTCGGCCTGAACATCACGATCTTCTCCTACCGGGGCACCATCCACTTCGGGCTGGTCGCCTGCCGTGAGACGATCCCCGACCTCGACCGCATCGCCCACCATCTTCAGGACAGCCTGGACGAGCTGCTGAAGTCGGCCGCCGAGCGCCCGGTCGAGCAGATGCCGGCCCGGGATCGGCCGCCAGACCGAGGCGAGGCGGCGCCAGCCCCAGTATGAGGGGGGCCTCGGGACGGACCGGCCGGGGGGCGGCCGTCCCGAGGCGCTGGGGCATGGCCTTGGCGGCGCCAGCCGCCCCGGCTACGATGCCAGGACCAACGCGGACGTGGCTCAGCTGGTAGAGCATCACCTTGCCAAGGTGAGGGTCGCGGGTTCGAATCCCGTCGTCCGCTCCAAGAAAGTCCAGGTCAGGGAGGGTTTTCGGACCCTCCCTGATCCGCGTCTCGGATCCGTTGTCCAACTCTTGTCCAACCCGGCTGTCCAACCGCAACGGTTGAGAGGTGCGCGGAAGCATCCGGAAGCAGGGGAATGGCTGGCAGGCAGGGCCAGCGTACGCAAATGTTTCGGGCGTGTGGACAGATTTCCAGCGAGTGCCCGTTGGTGACCGCAGCATTGGGCGCGGTGATCCTCGGCGAGTACGACTTGCAGGGCACAACGGTGATCGTCGGCTTCCCGCTTCTACGGGTTGGCGATACCGAGCTGGCGCTAGCGGTCGGGAAGCGCCTCACTCCGTTGACCCTGCCCGCTGTCGGCGCCGTGGCCGCGGGAGGGCTGACCTGGTCGTTGTGGATCTCCTTCGGCCACTTCCGGAACGGCTACCTCCCACCCGGCCTGTCATGGGCGATGGTCGGAGCGCCCGCCTTAGCCGCGGAAGTTCATGCCCCGTGCTGCACCCCTACCCCATCAGGGGTGGGGGTGGTAGGAGCACGGGAGATGAGCGGTCGCTGCTAGCGGTGATTAGCAAAGGTCATGGGGCGGCGAGGAGGGTCTTGCGCAGTTTGCGTTCGGAGAGTCGTCCGTAGCTGAACGGTTGGCCGTTGAGGAGGACACCGGGCGGGAAGACCAGGTTGGCTTCGGCCGCGAGGCGCTTGCCGCGTTCGGTCTCGACAGGGACCTCGTCGATGTCGATCGGGTGGTCTGCGGCGACCCGGTCGAGGACCTGTCGGGCGTGGTGGCAGAGGTGGCAGTCGGTGGTGGTGAGCAGGGTGACCTGGGTCATCCGGGCCGTCCGGTGCCGGTCTTGAGGTCGCGCAGGACGTCGGCCGGTTTCACGTACATCGTGTAGTTGGGCTGACCGCCGTAGTCGGCCCGCCAGGTGATCGTCCCGTCGGGGCCGACGACGATGAAGGTGTGGCCGTAGGCGCTTGTGCCCATCATCCCGAACTGGTTGGCCTTGTAGGTGGCGCCGAGCGTCAGGTCGGGGTCGGCCACGACCGGGGTGGTGAGCTGTTCGTCGTCGACCTTCTGTTTGAGCTGGTCGAGCTTGTTCCCGGCGATGGAGACGAGCTCGTCTATGCCGGCGGCCTTGAACGAGGCCCAGTCGGCTTCGATGTCGTGGATCTGCTTCCAGCACGGTTCGCAGCCCACTCCCTCCTGGAAGTAGAGGAGGACCGTCTTGCCTTTCTCGGCGCCCAGGTCGAACGTGGCGCCGGAGGTGGCCGGAAGCCGGATCTGGGGTGCGGCTTGGCCTGCTCCTACGACCCCGGCTTCGGGGGCGGCGGCCGTGCTGTGGGTGGAGGTGGAGCGGATGTAGAGCACGAACAGCCCGAGGCTGGCGGCGGCGGCCACGGCGACGACTTGGATGACGAGCCGATGCTGCCGTTGCTGCCGCTGTTGCTGTTGGGCGCGGGTTGGTAGGTTGGTCACAGGTCATGTCCTTGGTCGGGTGCCGGGGCGGCCGGTACGGTGATGGGTTCGGGGCTCTCGGTCTGGCCGGAGTCGGAGTCGGGCTCTGCGGGGGGAGCCTGCGGGTCGCTGCCGGCGTCGACGGCTTGGCGGAAGGCGGTGCGGATGACGACGGCGAAGGCGAGGGCGGCGGCGAGGGCGGTGAGCCAGCCGGGGAGGTGGGAGAGGGCTCGCACGGTGACGTTCCCCCAGTGGCCGAGGGTGGCGGTGGCGTCGGCTTGCCATCCTTTGCGGCCCATCGAGGTGCCGGTGAAGGCTTGGACCACGGTGAGGCTGCCCATGAGGACGAGGAGGACGGCTCCGATCAGGGCTGAGGAGTGGACGGCCAGCTCCCGGCCGAGGACCCGGGGGTGGAAGGTGCGGCCTTTCAGAAGGCGGCTGGTGCCCCAGTCCCGTCGGTCCCAGACCAGGGCGAGGAGGAACAGGGGGAGGACCATCCCGAAGACGTAGGCGACGCCGGTGACGGTGGACACCAGGAACGAGCCGGCCGATCCGGAGAGGGCGATCACGCCGGCGAGGACGGGGGCGCAGCAGGCGCTGGCCGTGCCGGAAAACAGCCCGAGGAAGTACACCGACCCGGAACCGCCCCGGCTGTTCCCGGCTCGCATGCCGGGCATGGGGAGCGGGACCCTCCAGCCGGTGGCGGTGGCCACGCCAAGGGCGATCATGGCCAAGCCGCCGGTGAGGAACACCACGAAGTGGTGGCCGATCACCAGCCGGCTGAGGGCGGTGGCGCCGAACCCGACGGGCAGGATGACGGTGGCCACGCCGAGGGCGAACACCGCGGTCATCGAGACGAGGGCGCGGCGGCGGCGGAAGCTGTTGGCGAAGTAGGCGGGCAGCATGACTGAGATGCAGCACGGGGCCAACAGGGCGACCATGCCGGCCACCATCGCGGTGAGAACGGTCGTTCCGAACAGCACCTGGCTCATGAGGAGCGTCCCCTCGCCGCTCGGCGCGACGCCGCGCTCGGCTGAGCCTTCGCGGCGCGTGTCGACCTGGGGTTGCCGCGAGCGTCGGCGTGGTGGCGGCGGCGCTGTGGGGTCGGGTGCTGGTACGTCCGGGTGGTAGAGCGAGCGTCGTGGTGTTCGTGGGTCGGCATCGTGCTGTCCTTCTCTCGGAGGCGGGGAATGGGGCTAGTAGCCGTGGCGCATGAGCATCGGGGCGAGCGCCTGCTGGCGGACCTCGAGGGTGCCGATGGCGAGGAGCAGGGGGATCAACAGCCGGCGGTCGGTGGCGAAGCGGAGGTTCAGCCAGCGGCCGGTGGCCAGTCCGACCCCCGTTCGGATCAGGTAGCCGGCGGCACCGGCGGCCAGCAGCGGG
The DNA here is from genome assembly GCA_038253125.1 of Acidimicrobiales bacterium. Taxonomy (GTDB): domain Bacteria; phylum Actinomycetota; class Acidimicrobiia; order Acidimicrobiales; family JAUJNH01; genus JAUJNH01. The sequence continues at coordinate 10,942 of JBBSHM010000010.1, read as the reverse complement.
CTGAGCGGGTTCCACCGCCAAGCGCCGATCAAATCGCCCCGTGCGGTGAGGCGTAGGGCTCTGGTCCCGCCGCAGAACGGGTCCATGACGCCGAGATGGTGGAGGGGGCTGTGCAGGTCGACCGGGGGGAGCCCGACGAGGGTGAGGGCGGCGGCGGCCAGGAGCCCGGCGACGGCCACGGGAAGGAGGAACCGGGCGCCGTCGACGGTGTCGACCGATGCGGACAGCAGCGGGCGTCGCCGGTCGAGCCGCAGTGGCTGAGTCGGCCTGGTGGGGGTGGGGGACATGTGTCCTCGGGGGTCTGGGGCGGGTGGGAGGAAACGGGAGCGTGTGGGTGGGCATGGCCGGTCCTTGTCGTGAGAGATCCTTTGGGAGGCAGGGTCATGGGGCGCTGAGCTTGGTCAGCAGCGTCTCGATGGCGGCGGGGTCGAGCTCACCGGTGTGCTGGGCGGCGATGGTCCCGTCGGGTCGGAGCAGGACGGTGGTGGGCATGCCCCGGGCCCGGTAGGCGGTGGCCGTGATGCCCTTCGGGTCGTAGACCGCCGGGTAGGTCACCCCTGTCTCCTGTAGCAGCTGGAGGGCGGCCCGGCGGCTGTCCTGGTGGTCGACGCCCAAGAACTGGACCTCGGGGTGAGCGGCCGAGGCGGCTTGGAGGGCGGGGAGCTCACGGCGGCACGGGACGCACCAGGAGGCGAAGAGGTTGACCAGCACCGGCCGGCCTCGCAGATCGGTCAGGCTTCGGGTCCTGGCCGGGTTTGCGAGGTCGGGCAGCGAGATCTGCGGCGCCAGCCCGCTCCTCGATGCTGGCCCGGGTCGAATGACGAGGACCACCAGGCCGACAGCCCCGGCGATCGCCAGACCGACCAGAACCACCCGCCGCCGTCTGGACGCCGACCGGCCCGATGGTCCGGGGCCGTCGGGGCCATCGGGGCCATCGGGGATGGTGGTGCCGTCGGGGATGGTGGGTGTCATCGGGTGACCTGGTCGACGGCGGCTTGGAGCTCGTCCTCGCCGGCGACGTTGTCGAAGCGGTGGCTGATCCGGCCGGTGCGGTCGATCACGAACGTCCACGGCTCGAAGGCGTCCTCGGTCCCCGACGGCTTGATCCACTCGGCGGCAGCCGGGTTCAGCTGGCTCTTGTCGAAGTCCTCCCACACCTCGAGGTGGATGAAGGCGGCCTTGTCGCCGAAGGTCTTGGCCAGGGTGGAGGCGCTGTCGGTGACGGGGCCGCAGAAGCGGCTGACGCAGTAGGTGGGAGTGGAGACCACCACGACCGTCGGCTGGTGGGCGGCCAGGGCGGCGGCGACGGTGGTGCGGTGGAGCTCCGGGTCGGGGATCGGGGTCGAGTCGCTGGCCCGGGAGTCGATGGCCTTGGCCGGCGTGCCGTCCCCGGGGATGGGGTTGACGGTGGCCGGGGCCTGGTCGCCGACGTTGGGGATCTTGGAGGAGGCGAGGACCTCGAATGGGGACGTGACCGTGGTCGTGCCCCCCGGTTTCAGTGTGACGGTGGCGGCGACCTGCCAGATGCCGGGCCGGTCGAAGGTGATGCCGGTGGCCCGGTAGACGCCTCTGGCATCGGACGGGTCGACCAGCCGGGGGCCAGGGTCGGCCAGGTTGAGGTGCTGGCCGGGGATCGGGTCGTACCCGGCGGTCGCCGATGGGCCGGGGAGCGGCTTGGGGAGGGGGTGGCCGGTCGGGCCCAGGTAGGAGAAGCGGAGGTTCACCTGGCCGTAAGCGACCAGCTGGCTCTTGTCGGCGCTGAACAGGCCGAGCAGGAACCGGCCCGTCCGTCCGGCGACCAGGTCGTAGCTGGCCACGCTCGGCGCCACCGGCGAGGCGTCGCCGTCGCCGCCGACCGGCACCCGGCGGCGAAGATGACCGCAGCCAAGGCGACCGGACCGATCCGTGCTCGGGTCAGGAGCCGGATGCGGCTGTTCGGGGGTGGGGTCATCGGGTGCCTCCTCGGCACGGGGAGGCGTCGGCTGGCCCGACGGGGTCGGGATGGCCAGGACGGCGTCGGCGACGGCGGTGAGGTCCTCGGCCAGCCGATCGGTGACCCCTCGGTCGCCGAGGTCGGCTTCGACCCGCTGGGTCGACTCCAGGAGGTGGGCGGCGGCGGTCCGGTCCGGGCCGGCGAAGTTGGTTGCTGCCAGCTCGTGGATCGGCTGATGAGCCCGGTCGAAAAACACCGTCTTCGTCGGGGGGGTGGTCATCGTGGGGGCCCGTTGGCGGCGGCGGTCTTGGCCCGCTGGAGGAGGGCGTCGAGCCCGGACGCCTGGACGCCGCCGACGATCTTGGCGACGACGTAGCCGTTCGGGCTGACCAGGTACGACTCGGGGACCTTTCCGACGCCGAAGTTCACGGCGATCTGGCCGCCCGGGTCGATGACCATCGGCCAGCTCCCGCCGTTGTCGGCCAGGAACTTCCGGACCGCTTTCGGCGTGTCGTTGAACACGACGCTCACCACCGTCGCGTCCCCGACCGCCTCATGGGCCTGGAAGAACCGTTCGAGCTCGGGATGCTCGACCCGGCACTCCCGGCACCAGGTGGCGAAGTAGTTCACCACCACCCACCGGCCCCGCATCGCCTCCAGATCGAACCGGCCGCCCTGCACCGTCGCCCCGTTTACCGCCGGGACCGGATTGCCCAGCAGCGGTGACCGGGCGTCGTAGGCATCGGGCTTCCCGGCCGCGGCGATCCACACCAGGCCAGCCACCACGACCAGCACCGGCAGAGCGATCCACGGACCCAGCCGGCGGCGGCCCCGCCGGTCCTCGCCCTGCTGCTCCTCATCGGCCAAGGCGTCGCCCTCTCGACGTCGGCGCTGGGCGGCGGGTTCCGCGGGGGGAGGGGAGTCGGCGACCGGTGCAGCCGACGTAGGGGTGGCCAAGTGGTCGGCCCCCTGCTCAGGAGGATCGGTGTCGGTGTCGTCGGGTGCGGCGTGGGTCATGTCGCTCCTGGAGGTCGGCGGGGTCATACCGGTGGCCAGCCGAGCTGGGCGAAGCGCCGTTGGAGGGGGAGGAAGAACATCTGCCACCGTCCGGTGACGAACAGCACGCCGACACCGACGAGGAGGGCCCCGCCGACCCGCTCGACGCCGCGCCCGTGCCGTTTCAGCCAGCCGACCGAGCGTTGGGCCCGGCGGAACCCGATGGCCAGGCCGACAAACGGCAAGCCGAGGCCGACCGAGTACAGGGCCAGGAGGACTCCCCCCTGGGCCACCGACCCGGAGACGGCGGCGGTGGTGAGGATGGTGGCCAGGACCGGCCCGATGCACGGCGCCCACCCGAAGGCGAACGCCATTCCGAGCGGGAACGCCCACGCCGGGCCCCGCCGCACCAGGGTGAACCGGCGGTCACGGCCAAGGCCGGGCAGTCGAAGGACCCCGAGGTTGGCCAGGCCGAGGGCGATGATGAACACCCCGAAGACCCGAACCAGCTGCCGCTGGTGGTCGAACAGGACCGACCCGAGGAGGGTGGCGGCCATGCCCAGCAGGGTGAAGATCGTGGTGAACCCGACGACAAACAACAGGGCGGCCCGGGTAGTCAGCCGCCGCGACTGGCGGTCACCCAACTCGGAGACGGGAAGCCCGGAGACATACGACAGGTAGCCGGGCAGCAGCGGCAGGCAGCACGGTGAGCTGAACGACACCGCACCGGCGGCGACCGCCAAGAACGGCAGCGCCAGCCCGCTCAGCGTCACCGACACCACCAGCCAAAGGCCTGGGCGTCAGGTCGAACGCGACGCCGCTCGGGGCGCGGGCGGACCGGGAACCGCGCCGTCGGTGCGGCCGCGCCAGGCCGCGGCGGGCGGGGGTGCCGGAGGGTGCCGATGTGGGAAGAACCGGGCAACGATGATCCTCAGGGGTGGCGACGCGTTGTCGCGCCGGCGGGTCGGGCAGGCCGTGCGCCCATCCAGGGCGCGGGGCGGATCCGTCCGGGCGCGCCGACTGGCGCGCCGCTACACCAGCTGGGGAGGCCGGAGCGGTGGGCGAGAACCCACACGACCGGTCAAAGCGTGCGCCGCCCACGCGGCCAGCAGCACCAGCGCGGCAGCGATCGCCAGCGTGAGGAACGTCGCGAGCACAGCGACACACGTGGTCGCTGCGGCCAGGACCCCGGTGCTGCAGTCGGCGCAGCCGCCCACACCCGGCCCCATCAGGAACGGGATGCCGGTGACCACGACCAGCACCACCAGCACGACGATCAGCGCCTTCTTCACGACGGGCAACATCTAACCACCGGCTCTGGACGGAAAGAAGTCGACCCATACCCGAACACACACCCAACCTACCCCATCCGGGGTGGGGTAAAGTGTTGGCGTGCCGGAGGATCAGAACACGAGGACCCGCGCTGTCGCGGACCAGAGCATGTGCGCCCAGCGGGCGCTGCGGCCACCTCGTCCGAAGATCCGGGAGGCGGCGGCCGACCGACCCTTGGATCCTGATGGCGCTGTCGTTCGCCATGACCCCGGCTACCGCCCGACGGCCAGTCGCCACCGCTGGGGGAACCCGGGCTGCGAGCCTGCGGGCCGAAGGTCGAACCTGCGGCCGACCCTCGACCGCGCGTGCCACTCCCCGTCGTGACCGCCCTCAACCAGGCCGAGTTCAGAGCCGAGATCGCCGACCGGTGGCCGGGTGGGTGACCTCGGCGACGTCGACCGGACAGACCTGTCCGGGCCGATCGAACCCCCCTCCGGCTCCCTATGGGTCGCCCTGCTTCTCGGATCGTTCCTGTTCATCGCCGCCGCCCTCACCCTCGAGGTGCTCGCCGGCGAGGGTGCCGCAACGTCGACGGCACCAGCACCCCGGTTCATCCCGCTCACCTGGGCGCAACCAGTGCGGGTCGTCTGGTGGCTCGGGGCGGCGGCTGCGGCAGCCACGTTCCGGGCGAGCCTTCGTCGCATGGGTTTCCCGGCGCGGCGGGCCGCCGACATCGCCACCGTGGCCCCGTTCCTCATCTTCGCCGCCGGCATCGCCTTCGGCGCCGACTGGGCCACCTGGCACTGACCTCACTCGCGACCGGACCCCCGCGGATGCTGATCAAGGCGGCGCAGCTCACCCGGCGCCGCCGCCAGCCGGCTCTTCCCATCGGCTGAGCCGATCCACGGTCTCCGACGGCGGCTGTCCCCCCGTCCATGGATGGTCTTCGGCAGCACCGCGGGTGGCCGCAGTGCTGGGCGCCGCGGCCTGGACCGGGCGACTGTGGCCATGCAGAGCCCCATCGACGATGCCGGCCCGGTGGATCGGCTGGTGCGGTCGGTGAACCTCGTTCCGCTGCAGGCGGCACCCGCCGGTCAGGCCGGCGGCGGCCAAGACGAGCGCAATGGTGAGCGGCGAGGGAGCGGCCTCCGGTTTGCGCCGATGGCCGGGTGGCGCACCATCATGTGAACCTATCCGCAGATGAGCGGATCCGCCGGCGGTAGGAGGAGCAGCTGTGACTACGGTCCAAATGGGCGAAGACGCCGATCGTTGCGCCGTGCGCTGCCAGGATCTCGACAAGGTCCGGGCCACCCAGGAACGCCTCCTCGATGGTGCGGAAGCGGCCCGGACGGCGGCGCTGTTCCGTCTCCTCGGCGACCCGACCAGGGTCCGCATGCTCTTCGCGCTCCTCGAGGCCGGGGAGCTGTGCGTCTGCGACCTGGCCGCCTGCGTGGAGGTTCCCGAGTCGAACGTCTCTCAGAACCTGCGGCTGCTGCGGGCCGCTGGCGTGGTCCGCAACCGCCGCGCCGGGCGCATGGTCATCTACTCCCTCGACGACGCCCACGTCCGCCTCCTCCTCGACCTGTCCCGTGCCCACCTGGCCCATCCTGGTCAGGGCGTCTGATGGGCCACGGCCACGACCACGGCGGCGGCAAAGGGCGGGCGCTGTGGATCGCCCTCGGCCTCAACATCACGTATCTCGTCGCTGAGGTCGTGGGGGGTCTGGCGTTCGGTTCCCTGGCGTTGCTGGCCGACGCCGCCCACATGACCTCCGACGTCGCCGGGCTGATCATCGCGTTGGTCGCCGCCCGGTTGGCGCGCCGCCCACCGAGCCCGAGCCACTCCTGGGGGTGGGTTCGGGCCGAGGTTCTCGGGGCGCTGGCCAACGCCGCCAGTCTCCTGGCCGTCACCGCCTGGGTGATCGTGGAAGCGGTCCGCCGGTTCCAGCACCCCGAACCGATCCGCGGTGGCCCGGTGCTGCTGATCGCCATCGGTGGCCTGGCCGTGAACGCGATCAGCGCCGTCGTGCTGTTCCGAGCGGCCGGGCGGAGCCTCAACATGCGGGGGGCGTTCCTCCACATGGCCGCCGACGCCGCCGGCTCGGTGGCTGTCATCATCGCCGCCGTCGCCGTGCTCACCGTCGGCGCCGACTGGGTCGACCCGGTCGCCTCGCTGGCCATCGCCGCCTTGGTGGTGTGGTCGACCTGGGGGCTGCTCGGCGACACCCTCAGGGTCCTCCTCGAGGCCACGCCGGCCGGCATCGAACCGGACGAGGTCACCAGGTGCATCACCGGCGAACCTGGGGTTGCCGGCGTGCACCACCTCCACCTGTGGAACGTGTCCTCCGAGGACGCCGCCCTGTCCGCCCATGTCGTGCTCACCGACGCCTGCAGCATGCACGACGCCCAGGTCACCGGCGACCGGCTGAAAGTGCAGCTCCACGACCGCTTTGGGATCAGCCACGCCACCCTCGAGCTCGAATGCCACGCCTGCGACGAGCCCGACCACGACCGGGCCGGCGGCACCGGCACCTCAACCGGGAACTGTCATGGCCCACTGAGCACCGCCCCGCCAACGGGTCGACCGACGTCATGATCGCCGTCGGAGGAGGCGATGAGAACACCTGCGGGATGATGAGATGAGCGACGCTTGCTGCGGACCGTCCGGCCCGGCCGGTGCCACGCCGTCCCGTCTGCGGGACCTCACCGCCGTCTGGGCTGCCACCCTGGCCGGTCTTTGCCTGGCCATCGGACTGATGGCGGGGCGGGTCAGCACCGCCGGCACCGTGAGCACGGTGGCCCTTGCCGCTGCTCTGCTCGTCGGCGGGTCGACCTTCGTTCCCGCCGCCGCCCGAGGCCTGCTTCGAGGTCGCCTGGGTGTCGGGACGCTGATGGCCGTCGCCGCGGTCGGTGCCGTCGCGTTGGGCCAGGTGGGCGAGGCCGCCACCCTGGCCTTCCTGTTCTCGGTGTCCGAGGCGCTCGAGGGCTACGCCGTGTCCCGGACCCGGCAGGGCCTGCGGGCCCTGCTCGACCTCGTGCCACCCCAGGCCACGGTCCTCCAAGACGGCACCCCCCACGTCGTCCCGCCCGGCGAGCTTCGCCCCGGTGACCGGCTCCTGGTCCGCCCCGGGGAGCGCCTCGCCACCGACGGGGTCGTCAGGGTCGGCCGCTCGGCACTCGACCTCTCCTCCATCACCGGCGAGTCGGTCCCGGTCGAACGGGGCCCCGGAGACCCGGTCTACGCCGCCGCCGTCAACGGGCTGGGGGCCCTTGAGGTCGAGGTGACTGCCCCCACCGACGACAGCTCGCTGGCCCGTCTGGTGCGCATCGTCGAACAGGCCCAGGAACGAAAGGGCGCCAGCCAGCGCCTGGCCGAACGGATCGCCCGCCCCCTCGTTCCTGGCGTCATGGTCGTGGCCGCAGCAGTCGCCGCCATCGGCAGCCTGACCGGCGACCCCGGCCTGTGGGTGCTGCGGGCCCTGGTTGTGCTCGTCGCCGCCGCCCCCTGCGCCTTCGCCCTGTCGGTTCCCGTCACCGTCGTCGCCGCCATCGGCGCCGCCACCCGTTCCGGTGTGCTGATCAAGGGCGGCGCGGCCCTGGAAGCGCTCAGCCGAGTCCGGATCGTGGCCCTCGACAAGACTGGGACCCTCACCCAGAACCGACCGCAGGTCGTCGAGGTGATCAGCGCCAACGGCGCCGGTCGTGACGAGATCCTGTCTCTGGCGGCCGGCCTGGAAGCCGTGAGCGAGCACCCCCTGGCCGAAGCCATCGTCGCCGCCGCCGCCTCGGTGCCGGCCGCGGCGAGCGTCGAGGCGGTACCGGGCAGTGGGCTGGTCGGCCTCGTCGAAGGCCGACCGGTCCGCCTCGGACGGCCCGGGTTCATCTCCGCCGACCGGATCGGCACGAAGGTGGCCGACCTGCAAGCCGCAGGAGCCACCGTCGTCCTCGTCGAGCGGTGCGGCGCGACGGTCGGGGCGGTCGCCGTCCGCGACGAGATGCGCCCTGAGGCCCCCGAGACCATCGCCGCACTGCACCAGCTGGGCATGAGGACCGTCATGCTCACCGGCGACAACGACCGAACCGCCCAGGCCATCGCCCGCCAAGCCGGAACCGACGACGTCCACGCCGGCCTGCTCCCGGCCGACAAGGCAGCAGCGATCGACCAGCTTCAGGCCACCGCACTCACAGCCATGGTCGGCGACGGGATCAACGACGCGCCCGCATTGGCCACCGCCAGCGTCGGCATCGCCATGGGAGCCATGGGCACCGACGTGGCCATCGAGACCGCGGATGTGGCCCTCATGGGCGACGACCTCCGGCACCTGCCCGACACCTTCAGCCACGCCCGCCGAGCGCGCCGGATCATGACCCAGAACCTCTTCCTGTCAGCGACGATCCTCGCCGTCCTCGTCCCACTCGCCGCCACCGGCGTCCTCGGCCTCGCCGCCGTCGTCGCCATCCACGAGCTGGCCGAAGTCGTCGTCATCACCAACGGCATCCGGGCCGGCCGCCGGACCGCCTTCGCCGACCACCCCGCACCACCTACGTCGACAACCGCACCGCCCGACCCGGTCCAGGGCTGCGAGGACGACTGCTGCACCCGTGCAACCGGCATCACCCTTGGCCGCCGACCGTGAGCGTCCATCTCCGCATTCAGCAGAAGCCGATGATCCACAGACGCCACCCACCCGCAGCCCGCCGCATCCTGATCGGCTGAGACCCTTTGGTCCAGACGCTCCAGCTCCTCGCGCTCGTCTCCGCCCCGATCACCGCCGCAGGCCTCGGCTCCCTCGCAGCCGCCTACCGGCCCCCCGGCCCGTGGCTGCGCAGCGCCACGCAGCACTTCGCCGCCGGCCTCGTCCCTGACCTGGTCCGCCAGCACAACCAGACCGGCATCGTGATCGGATTCGCCCTCGGCATCGGCGCCATGGCCGCCCTACGAACCCTGTCCCAACGGGCAGAAGCCCGGGGCGGGAACGGCAGCGTCAGCCTCCTCGCCCTCATCGGCCTCGACATCTTCATCGACGGACTGCTCCTCGGCGTCGCCTTCTCCGAAGAATCCCGTCAAGGCATCATCCTCGCCGTCGCCCTAACCGTCGAGATCGCCTTGCCACCACCTGACCGGCCACGCCCGAGTTTCACAACGTTCGACCGCTGAACGGGCTGGCTCTCAGGCGACTCCTCGTGGCGCCCGGTGTTGCTTTCCCTAAGAAGCGTTAGTAGAACTGTCTCCCGCCACTTTGGCGCCGTTGCCCCGGAGACCCCTCGTCCCCGTCCCGGTCGGCGGCGGAGTCACCGCCTCGACCACCGCCTCGTCCACCTCGTCGTCGCACTCGACAATCCTTTTCCTACCGCTCGGGGGTCGGTTGGAGAGCTGCGGGAGTGACCCCGGAACCCGAAGCGTGAAGAGGGGGCGAGGGGAGTCGGCTGACGAGTGCCTGGGCGTCGCGGTCGACGCCGTCGGCGATGGAGGAGTTCAGCCGAGTCTGCCACGGAAGCCCCATCCACGACAGGCCGGGGACGGGGGAGGCGCCGGCTTGGTGGCGGGGGGCGCCGTCGGCGTCGAGGGCGCCGGGCACCCGAAGCCAGGGGTAGCTGGGGCGGAAGCCGGTGCACCACAGCGCCGTGCTCGGCGTGAGCCGGGTCCCGTCGGCCAGGGTCAGGGTGCGGCGGTGGCCGATGGCGACGGGGGAGAGGTGCAGCCGGACGGTGCCGTCGTCCACGAGGTGGGCGAGTTGGCGTCCGATGATGGCGTCGCCCCGCTGTCGGACGTAGCGGCCGACCGAGGAACTCGAGCCGGCGTTGAGTATGCCGGTGGCGTAGATCCACCAGTACAAGCTGATCCCGAGGATGTCCTCCGGCAGGTACCAGAGCGGTTGCGGGGCGGCGACGGTGACCCGGTGGGATGCTGCCAGCTCGACGGCCAGCTGGGCCGCGCTGTTCCCGCCGCCCACGACCAGGACGTCCCCGGGGAGGATGTCGGCGGGCCGCTTGTACTCCGAGGAGTGGAGCTGGTGCACCTCGGCGTCGAGGCCGTCGGCGGCGGCGGGCCGCGCCGGTCGGGAGAACGGACCGGTGGCGACCACGACGTGACGGGCGCTGATGGTGCCGCGGCTGGTGCGGGCGAGGAAACCGCCGCCTTCGACGGGCTCGACCGCCTCGATGGGCGTGTCGAGCTGGACGGGCAGGTCGAAGCGTCGGGCGTACTCGGCGAGGTAGGCCTGCATCTCGGTCTTGGTCGGATACCGGGCTTGCCCCTTCGGGAAGCGCAGCCCGGGTAGACCGCTGAACCGTCGCGGCGTGAACAGCGTCAGGCTGTCCCACCGGTCGCACCAGCTCTGCCCCGGCTGAGGTGCGGCGTCGACGATCAAGAACGAGGCCGAGGTCCGTCGGGCCAGCCAGTAGCCGGTGCCGAGGCCGGCCTGGCCGGCCCCCACGATCAGCACGTCGACGGCGCGGTGCTCTGGTTTGTGCGGGGGAGGGGGCTCTGTTGCCGTCATGCCGGCCCTGAGGAGGGGAAGCCCCCGTGCCCCGCGCATCCAGGCCTGCGGGCGGCCGTCGGGGCAGGCCCCCGCAGACGTCGATGCGACCGGCGGGCTGGCGCCGCGCCCGTGGTCATGAGACGGGCTCTTGATCGGTCGGGCGGCGTTCCTGCACCCCAACCCGCTCGGCTCGGAGCTGATCGATCTCGGCTTGGAGGCGGGCTACCTCGCTCGGGGTGGCGCCGGTTTTGGACTCGCTG
>JBBSHM010000009.1:0-45600 GCA_038253125.1 Acidimicrobiales bacterium | reverse complement strand
GGTTGTGGTGGTGGCCATGCCGACGATGGGCTGGTTGAGCCGTTGGCCGCCGGTGGAGCCGAGGTAGGGGGCGTCGCCGAAGCTGAAGATGCCGCCGTCGGCGCCCACCAGCCAGTAGCCGCCACCAGACGGGGTCCGGGCCATCCCGACGACGATGGCGGCGGGCGGCCGCCCCGTGAGGTCTCCAACGGTCACAGCCGGGCCGAAGGCCCGGACCCGGCCGGCGACATCGACGACCAGGTAGCCGTCGGTCCCCGAGACGGTGAGCGCCACCACCCCGGTGCGCGGCACCACCGGCGGCAGGACCGGTAGCCCCCGGGCCGACCCCACGGCCCGGCGCTCCTCGTCGCGGGGCCACTGGTTGGGCCGGCATGGCCCCAGGAACGAACCGCCCTTGCTCTGCTGCTGCATGACGAAGGCGGGCTGGTTCGGGCCCGGGCAGAAGGAGTGGCTCAGCCCCAGCCAGTGGCCGGTCTCGTGGTTGACGACCAGGGCCCGGTAGTCGGGCAGGGCCATGGCCAGCGAAGAGGAGCCGAAGGACCACCGGTCGTCGTTCACGATGACGTCGCGGCCGACCCGGCAGCTGTATGTGGAGCTGCAGGCGCTCGAGAACGAGGGCACCGTCGACGCCTGGGCCAGCCACACGGTGAAGGCGCCGCCGCTCGGCACCCGCACGAAGCGGATCGACCCACCGAGCGACCAGCCGCGGGGATCGGCCAGCACGGCAGCCACCCGCCCGGCGAAGTCATTGGCCGACGAGCGGACCGCCCCCCGGGTGGCCACCGACCACGTGTAGGTCAGGGTCCCGCCGGCCGCCGCCGCCCGGGCGGGCGCCGCCGGGCACGGCGGACGAGCCACCAAGGAGTCGCTGCAGCCGACATCGGGACTGGCCTGGGAAGCCGGCGCCAAAGCCGCCGATCCGGCCAGCACGCCCATGGTCAGAACCGCCGCCACCACCAGCCGGGATCGCACCCGGCGTAACGTAGTTGCTGGCGGCGCCGGTCTTGCGGTCCGTGGGCGCCGGCCGGTGGTCGGCTCTGGCGTCAGTCGGCGGCGGCGACGGGCTGGCGGCGGCGCCGGCTACCGAGGATGACCTCGACGACTATGGGGATGCCGCTGAGGGCGACGATGGCCAGGACGGCGATCTCGACGTGGTTGGCGATCAGGTCGACCTGGCCCAGGAAGTAGCCGAGGGCGCACATGCCGGCGCCCCAGATCAGGCCGCCGACCACGTTGAACATCACGAACGTGCGGTAGTGCATCTTCGAGGCGCCGGCCAGGACCGGGACGAACGTCCGCACGACAGGGACGAAGCGGGCCAGCACGATGGTCTTGGAACCGTGGCGGTCGAAGAACTCCTGCGCCTTCTGGACGTGGCGCTGCTTGAACAGCCGGCTGTCGGGCCGGTTGAACAAGCTCGGGCCGACCCGGCGGCCCAAGGCATAGCCGATCTGGTCACCAGCGATCGCCGCCAGCGCACAGCCGACCATCAGCACCACGATGTTCGGATGGGGGAGGTTGGCCAGGCCGGCGCCGGTGGGCCGGGTGGCCAGGAAGCCGGCCGTGAACAGCACCGAGTCACCAGGCAGGAAGAACCCGACGAGCATGCCGGACTCGGCGAACACGATGGCGATGACGCCGATCAGGCCGACCTTGTCGATCAACGTCTTCGGGTCCAGGACGCTGCTGAGCATGCTCATGGGAATCAGAGGCTATCGGTACCGGTTGGCTCGTTTCATGGCACGTGCGACCTGGAACGGGACCCTGCTGGCTGAGAGCGACGAGACCGTCGTGGTGGAGGGCAACCAGTACTTCCCACCCTCCTCGGTGGTCGACGGGGTGCTGCAGCCCTCGGACAGGCACACCGTGTGCCCCTGGAAGGGCACGGCTAGCTACTACGACGTGGTCGTGGACGGCCAGCGCAACGACGGCGCCGCCTGGTACTACCCCTCGCCCAAGGATGCCGCGAAGGAGATCGTGGACCACGTGGCCTTCTGGCGGGGCGTGACGGTCGAGCCCTAGCCCCGGCGCCATGAGAGCGGCTGACGGGAATCGAACCCGCGTCACCTGCTTGGAAGGCAGGAGCTCTGCCGTTGAGCTACAGCCGCGGCGCGCTGCGGAACGCTACCCGTCGGGGAGGGGGGATTCGAACCCCCGACCGCCTGCCCCCAAAGCAGGAGCGCTACCGCTGCGCCACTCCCCGGTCTTGCCCGCACGGTACAGCAGGCATCGGCAGGGGTCACGGCGGGCATCACGACGGGAAGGAGGCGGCGGCCCGGTAGCATCGCATCCACGTATGGAGCGTCATGTGAAGGGCCCAGTGTGAAGAGCACCGTCGAGCCCCTTGAGGGGAACAAGGTCAAGCTCTCGGTAGAGGTCGAAGTCGCCGAGTTCGAGGTGGCGCTCGACCAGGCGTTCCGGCGCATCGCCCGGGACGTGCGGGTACCCGGCTTCCGGCCGGGCAAGGCGCCCCGCCGGGTGCTCGAGGCCCGTGTCGGCGCCTCGGCCGCCCGCCAGGAGGCGTTGCGCGACGCCCTTCCCGGCTACTACGTCGAAGCGCTGAAGGACAACGAGGTCGACGCCATCGCCCAGCCGGAGATTGCCATCACCGCCGGTGAGGACGCCGGACCGGTGACCTTCGAGGCCACCGTCGAGGTGCGCCCCTCTATCGAGGTCGAGGGCTACGGCGGACTTTGCGTCACGGTGCCCAGGATGGACGTGACCGACGAGGACGTGGAGCGGGCGCTGCGCCGCCTGCGCTCGGCCGACGCCGCCCTGGTCGACGTCGAGCGCCCGGCCGAGAAGGGTGACGTGGTCACCATCGACCTGAAGGCGACCCGGATGAACGAAGGGCACGAGAACGAAGGGCACGAGAACGGGGAGCACGAGGAGGTGCTGGACGATGTCCAGGACTACTCCTATGAGATCGGCGACGCCGCCGGGTTCCCCCCCGAGGTGGACGAGCAGCTGACCGGGGCCGGCGCCGCGGAGGCCCGCAGCTTCGAGGCCACCGTCGGCGAGGGCGACCTCGCCACCCGGGTCCGCTTCGCCATCACTGTGAAAAAGGTGCAGCGAAAGGACCTGCCCGAGCTCACCGACGCCTGGGTCGAGGAGTCGAGCGAGCTGACCACCGTCGACGACCTGCTGGCCGACCTGCGGCAGCGCCTGGCAACTGGACGGGCCCGCACGGCGGCGGCCGCAGTCCGCCAGCGCGCCCTGCCCGAGCTGGTCAAGCTGGTGGCCGACGACTTGGTGCCCGAGCCGCTGATAGCCGAGGAGGTGCAGCGCCAGGCCGGCGAGCTCGAGCGCAACCTGCGGCGCCAGGGCGTCGAGCTCGGCAAGTACGTCAGCGCCATCGGGGGCTCCGACGTGATCATCGGCCAGCTGCGCACCCAGGCCGTCCCGGCCATCAAGGTCGACCTGGCCCTGCGGGCCATCGCTGACGCCGAGGGAATCGAGGTCAGCGCAGAGGAGCTTGAGCAGGCGGTGGCCAAGCTGGCCGAGGAGCTGGGCCAGAGCGTGGCCGAGCTGCGCCGGGCGTTCGAGCGCAACGACGGGGTGCAGGCGGTACGCTCCGATGTGCGCAAGGGCAAGGCCCTCGACTGGCTCGTCGAGCACGTCGAGGTGAAGGACACAGAGGGAAACCCGGTCGACCGGGACGCACTGCGGGCCGCAGAGCTCGAAACCGACGCCGTCACCGAGGAGCAGGAGTAGCCGATGCGGGCCCAGAACTACCTCGTGCCCACCGTGGTGGAGAGCACCAACCGTGGCGAGCGGGCGTTCGACCTCTACAGCCGCATGCTGAAGGAGCACATCATCTTCCTCGGCACGCCCATCGACGACACCGTGGCGAACCTCATATCCGCCCAGCTGCTGTTCCTCGAGTCCGAGAACGCCGACAAGGACATCTCGATCTACATCAACAGCCCGGGCGGCGACATCACCGCGCTGTTCGCCATCTACGACACCATGAAGTACGTGAAGAACGACATCACGACCTTCTGCTACGGCCAGGCGGCCTCGGCGGCTGCGGTCCTGCTGGCCGGCGGCACCAAGGGGAAGCGGTTCTCCCTGCCCCACAGCCGCATCCTGCTGCACCAGCCTTACGGCGGCGCTGGCGGCCAGGCCTCGGACATCGAGATCCAGGCCAAGGAGATCCTGCGCATGCGGGAGCTGCTCAACGAGATGCTGGCCCACGACACGGGCCAGACCGTGGACAGGATCGCCAAGGACACCGACCGTGACTTCATCCTGTCGGCCGCCGAGGCCCGGGACTACGGGATCGTCGACGAGGTCATCACCGTCCGCGAGCTCCAGGGCGTGCCCGTGGCCGCCGGCGTCGCCTGAGGCTCGGGTCAAGGGACCGGGAGCTCAACAGATGGCGAAGTTCGGAGATGGCAACGACCTGGTGAAGTGCAGCTTCTGCGGCAAGTCGCAGAAGCAGGTCAAGAAGCTCATCGCCGGGCCCTCGGTCTACATATGCGACGAGTGCATCGAGTTGTGCAACGACATCATCGAGGAGGAGCTGGCCGAGACCTCCGAGGTGCGCTTCGACGAGCTGCCGAAGCCCAAGGAGATCCACGACTTCCTGAACGACTACGTGATCGGCCAGGAGCAGGCCAAGAAGCAGCTGTCGGTCGCCGTCTACAACCACTACAAGCGGGTTCAGTCGCCGTCGGTGGCCAACCACGAGGGCGACGTCGAGCTGTCGAAGTCCAACATCCTGCTGCTCGGCCCCACCGGGTGCGGCAAGACGCTGCTGGCCCAGACGCTGGCCCGGATGCTCAACGTTCCATTCGCCATAGCCGATGCCACCGCCCTGACCGAGGCCGGTTATGTGGGCGAGGACGTCGAGAACATCCTGCTCAAGCTGATCCAGGCCGCCGACTACGACGTCAAGAAGGCCGAGACGGGGATCATCTACATCGACGAGATCGACAAGATCGCCCGCAAGAGCGAGAACCCGTCGATCACCCGTGACGTGTCGGGCGAGGGCGTGCAGCAGGCCCTGCTCAAGATCCTCGAGGGCACCACGGCCTCGGTTCCGCCCCAGGGGGGCCGCAAGCACCCCCACCAGGAGTTCATCCAGGTCGACACCACGAACATCCTGTTCGTGTGCGGCGGTGCCTTCGCCGGGCTCGAGAAGATCATCGACAGCCGGATCGGCAAGAAGTCGATCGGCTTCCGGGCCGAGATCGGCCCCCGCAGCGGCGACGCCAAGCTGGACCACCTGATGACCAAGGTCCTGCCCGAGGACCTCCTCAAGTTCGGCCTGATCCCCGAGTTCGTGGGCCGGCTCCCTGTCATCGGCGCCGTGCAGCCGCTGGACAAGGGCGCCTTGATCGAGATCCTGGTCGAGCCCCGCAACGCCCTGGTCAAGCAGTACCGCAAGACCTTCGCCCTCGACAACGTCGAGCTCGAGTTCTCCGAAGATGCCCTCGAGGCCATCGCCGAGCAGGCCCTGCTGCGGGGCACCGGGGCCCGGGGCCTGCGGGCCATCCTCGAAGAGGTGCTGCTCGAGGTCATGTACGACATCCCGAGCCGCACCGACGTGGGCCGCTGCCTCATCACCCGAGAGGTGGTCCTTGAGAAGGTGGCCCCCACGCTGGTGCCCCGCGAGGAGCCCAAGCCCGAGCGGCCCCGCCGGGCCGCCTCCTGACCCAGCTGTCGGGCGGGGCGATGGCGTCGGACCTCCCGGATCTGCTCGCCTGGCTCGACGGTCACTGGAACATGGAGGCGCTGAGCCTCGGCGTGGCTCCCGGCGCCTCGGCCCGGGCGCCCAGCCTCGAACGGATGCGGGCGCTGGTCGACGCCTCGGCCGATCCTCAGGCCGCCTACCCCGTCCTGCACCTGACGGGCACCAATGGCAAGACCTCGACCGCCCGCATGCTGGCGTCGCTGCTGGTGGCCTCGGGCCTGGCCGTCGGCACCACCACCAGCCCCCACCTCCAGCGCATCAACGAGCGGATCACCGGCCCGCCGCTCGGCCCCCGCCGCCGCGACAGGGTGCGTCGCCAGCACGACCCGATCCCCGACGGTGAGCTGGCCGACCAGCTGCGGGTGCTCCAGGGGATCGAGCGCCTGCTGGCCGAGCGGCCATCGTGGTTCGAGCTGGTCACCGCCTGTGCCTTCCGGTGGTTCGCCGATGTGGCCGTCGATGCCGCGGTGGTCGAGGTCGGGATGGGCGGCCGCTTCGACGCCACCAACGTGGCCGACGGCCAGGTGGCGGTGATCACCACCGTGGCGCTTGACCACACCGAGTACCTGGGTCCGACGGTGGCCGACATCGCAGATGAGAAGGCGGGGATCGTGAAGGCCGGTGCCACCGTCGTCATGGGGGAGCGGGACCCGGCCGCCATCGCCGCCGTCGAGCACCGCTCGGCGGCGATCGGAGCGGCCCGGGTGGTGCTGATCGAGCGGGACGTGGCCTGCGAGGGCAACGAGCTGGCCGTCGGGGGGCGGATGCTGGACATCCGCACCCCCTGGTCGGAGCACGTCGAGGTCTTCCTCCCGCTCCACGGCCGCCACCAGGGCCACAACGCCGCTCTGGCCGTGGCCGCCGCCGAGGCCTTCCTCGATGCGCCGCTGTCAGCCGAGGTCGTGGCCGAGGGGCTGGGCCGGGTCACCTCGCCGGGCCGCCTCGAGGTTGTGGGCCGCGACCCGCTGGTGCTACTCGACGGGGCTCACAACGCCCAGGGCATGTCCGCCCTGGGTCGCGCTCTCGAAGAGGAGTTCCACGGCGCCGGCCCGATGGTCGGCGTCCTCGGCGTCCTCGCCGGCCACGATCCCGGGGATCTGCTCGACGCCCTCGGTCCTGACCGGCTGCGCCTGGTCGTGGCCTGCCCGGCCCCCTCGCCCCGCACCCTGGACCCCGCGGTGGTGGCCGCCGCCGCCCGCCGCCGGGGCATCGAGGCCGTTGAGGTGTCGTCGGTGATCGAGGCGGTCGAGGCCGCCCAGGCGGACACCGCGAGCGACGAGGCGATCCTGGTCACCGGTTCGCTCTACGTCGTCGGGGCCGCTCGGGCCGTACTGGCCCCGACGGGATCCGGCGCCGGTCCACCGTCGCGCTAGGTTCACGCCCTCGTGGATCGCACCCTCGTCCTGGCCAAGCCCGATGCCGTGGAGCGGGGGCTGGCCGGCGAGATCGTCGGACGCCTCGAGCGCAAGGGCCTGCGGCTGGTCGCCCTCGAGCTGCGGCTTCTCGACGAGGCCACCGCCCGCCGGCACTACGCCGAGCACGAGGGCAAGCCGTTCTTCGACGGGCTCGTCTCCTTCCTCACCCGCGGCCCGGTGGTGGCCATGGTGATCGAGGGCCCCGAGGACACCTGGAAGGTGGTGCGAACGCTCATGGGCGTCACCAACCCGAGGGACGCGGCGCCCGGGACCATCCGGGGCGACCTGGCCACCCTCCTCGGCGAGAACCTGGTCCACGGCTCGGACGGCCCGGGTTCCGCCGCCAGCGAGATCGCCCTGTTCTTCCCCGAGCTGGGATCGCCGCCGCCAACCTGACAACAACTGCTGGCGCGGGAGGCCTAGCCTGGCCGGCAACGTCCGACGACCCTAAGGCGCCCCGCCAACATGTCCGACAACCTCTTCGGAGGGTTCCTCGGCCGCGACATGGCCGTCGACCTCGGCACCGCCAACACACTGGTCTACGTCCGTGGCCGCGGCATCGTCCTGAACGAGCCGTCGGTCGTGGCCATCGACATCCGAACCGGGCGCCCGCTCGCCGTAGGCACCGAGGCCAAACGCATGATCGGTCGCACGCCGGCACACATCAAGGCCATCCGGCCGCTGCGTGACGGGGTCATCGCCAACTTTGAGATCTGCGAGAAGATGCTTCAGTACTTCATCAACAAGGTGCACCCCCGGCGGTTCGGCAACCGGCCGCGGATGGTCATCTGCGTCCCCTCCGGGGTGACCGGGGTGGAGAAGCGGGCCGTTCAGGAGGCGGCCGAGTACGCTGGCGCCAAGAAGACCCCGTACATCATCGAAGAGCCGATGGCGGCAGCCATCGGCGCCGGCCTGCCGGTGCACGAGCCGACCGGCAACATGGTCGTCGACATCGGCGGCGGCACCACCGAGGTGGCGGTCATCTCCCTGGGCGGAATCGTCACCAGCCAGAGCGTGCGGATCGCCGGTGACGAGCTGGACGAGGCGATCATCAGCTACATCAAGAAGGAGTACAGCCTGGCCCTCGGCGAGCACACCGCCGAGGTCATCAAGATCAAGCTGGGATCTGCCTGCCCGCTGCAGTCCGAGCTTTACGCCGAGGTCCGCGGGCGTGACCTCATCACGGGGCTGCCGAAGACCGTCGTGACCTCGACCGAGGAGATCCGCGAGGCCATCTCCGAGCCCGTCGGTGCGATCGTCGACGCCGTGAAGGTGACGCTCGACAAGACCCCTCCCGAGCTGGCGGCCGACATCATGGAGCAGGGCATCGTCCTGACCGGTGGTGGGGCGCTGCTGAACGGCCTCGACGTCCGCCTCCACGCCGAGACGGGCATGCCCATCATCGTGGCCGACAACCCCCTGCACTCGGTGGCCATAGGCGGGGGCCAGTGCCTGGAGGAGTTCGAGGTCCTGAAGGACGTGCTGCTCTCCTCGACCATCCAGTGATGGCGGCGCCCCGCAGCGGCCAGCGGTCGCGCTTCACGGTGATGGTCCTGGTCATGGTGTGCCTGACCCTGATCACGATCGACACCAAGGCCAACGGGGGCGGTGTCCTGTCGAAGGTCCGGTCGAGGGCCAGCGATGTCCTCGTCCCGGCCCAGTCCGGCCTGAGCCGGGTGACCCAGCCGGTGGCCGAGTTCGCCGACGGCCTGGTGAACGCCGGAGACCTGAAGGCCGAGAACCGCCGGCTGCGCGACGAGAACGGGCGCCTCCAGAGCCAGGTGCTGCAGGCCTCGGACGCCCAGCGCCAGCTCACCGCCCTGCTCGACCTGAACAAGCTTGAGGTCGTGAAGGACATCCCGCACGTAGCCGCCCGTGTCGTCAACACCGCCCCGTCCAACGTCCAGCTGACCGTGCAGATCGACCGTGGCACCAACGACGGAGTGGACACCGGGATGCCCGTCGTGGTGGGGAGCGGCCTCGTCGGCCGGATCGAGTCGTCCAGCGGGAAGCGGTCCGTCGTCCGGCTGATCACCGACCCCGACGTCAACGTGTCGGCCCGGCTGTCGCCGAGCGGGGCGCTGACCTCGGTCAGGGGGAACGGTGCCGAGGCGCGGCTGCGGGCCGAGGAGGTCAAGCCCGACCAGCAGGTGGGAGAGGGCGACGCCGTCGTCACCAGCGCCATCGGCGGCAACTACCCGGACAGCATCCCCATCGGCCGGGTGGTGCGGGCCGAGGCGGTGGCCGGCGTCTCCTACCAGCGGGTCGAGGTCGAGCCGGTCGTCGACTTCAGCCGGCTTGAGTTCGTGAGCGTCCTGCTGCGCCGCGGCCCGTCTGATCGGGCTCGCCCGTGATCGCCGCTCTCCTCGGTCGCAACGGGCGTGTCGTGCTGCTCATCCTCGTGGCCGTCATCGTGCAGGGCCCGGTGCTCGACCGGATGCAGGTGGCCCGGTCGCACCCCGACCTGCTCCTGCTGCTGCCCGTGGTGGCAGGCCTGGTGGGCGGCCCCGGCGAGGGGGCCTGGGTCGGCTTCCTGGCCGGCCTGGCCGCCGACCTGCCGCTGCCCTCGGCGTTCGGCCTGTCGGCGCTGGTGTTCACCCTCACCGGATTCGCCGTCGGCTCGATCGTCCAGGCCCTCATCGAGGGTCCGTGGTGGGTGGTGCCCCTCACCGGTGCGGTCGGGACGGCGATCGGCGAGCTGCTTTACGTCGGTGTCGCCACGGTCACCGACCAGTCGCTGGTCCTGCGCGATCCGAAGGCCATCGCCTATGTGGTCGGCGTGGTCAGCGTGGCCAACGCCGTGCTGGCCGTCCCGGTCGCCTATGGCATGCGGTGGGCTGTCGGCGCCGACGATGCGGCCGTCCCGGCCGGACTGGCCTGATGGCGACCGCTGGCACCCCCCGGCTGCGCCTGACCATCGTCGGGGTCGTCGTCATCTCCCTCTTCGCCGCCCTGCTCACCAGGCTCTGGTTCCTGCAGGTGCTGGACGGGTCGAGCTTCGTCCAGGCGGCCAAGCGCAACGAGGTCCGGATCCTGTGCGAGCCGGCACCTCGCGGCCGCATCCGCGACCGCAACGGTGCGGTCATCGTGGACAACGAGGTCACCACTGCGGTCACCGTCTCCAAGAAGACCGTGGCCGACCAGCCCGACACCCTCCCCCGCCTGTCGGCCCTGCTCGGGGCCCGGGACCATCCCGTGGCCGATCTCGAGAAGCGCCTGAGCGACCCCCGCTACTCGAACCTGAAGCCGGTGCCCATCGCCGTCGGCGTGCCCCCGGAGAAGGTCATCTTCATGAAGGAGAACTCGAACACCTTCCCCGGTGTCGAGGCCATCCCCCTGGCCAGCCGCCGCTACCCCCTCGGCCGGCTGGCCAGCCACGTGGTCGGCACCGTCGGGCCGATCACCCAGCGGGAGCTCGATTTGCGGCGGTCGGCGCCTCCGCCGGTGAACGGTCAGGTCGACCCGGTGGCCGAGTGCCGCGACTACAAGGACAACGACGAGATAGGCAAGACCGGGGTCGAGGCCTCGTTCGACGCCGAGCTTCGAGGCAAGCCGGGCGTGGTCGCCCTCGAGGTCGACCGCAGCAACAAGGTGCTGGCCGAGCGCCGCCTGGCCGAGCCCGTCCAGGGCAACGATGTCTGGCTCACCATCGACGCCAAGCTGCAGGCGACGGCCGAGGAGTCGCTGAAGCTCGGGATGACGCGGGCTCGCCAGCTGAAGTTCACCAACGCCGACCCGCGGTTCCTGCGCGCTCCCGGCGGCGCCGCGGTGGTGGTCGACGTCACCGACGGCGGCGTGCTGGCCATGGCCTCGGCCCCTGACTTCCAGCCTGCCGACTTCGTGGGCGGCATCTCCAAGCTGGCGTTCGGGGCCTACAACGACAACCCGGACAAGCCGCTGACGAACCGGGCCATCCAGGGTCTGTACCCGCCGGCCTCCACCTTCAAGCTGCCAACCGCCGTGGCCGGGCTGGTGAAGGGCGTGATCCCGAGCCCTGACGCCCGCTACAACGACACTGGGGTCTACAAGATCCCGCCACCCTGCTCGGGCAAGTGCGACTTCCAGAACGCCGGCAGGATCGCCCACGGCTCGGTGAACCTGCGGGAGGCGATCACCGTCTCCTCCGACACCTACTTCTACGACGTCGGGGCCCGCTTCTGGATCGGGCGGTCCGTCTATGGTCAGTCGATGATCCAGGACACCGCCCGTCAGCTCGGGCTGGGCCAGCGCACCGGGATCCGCCTGGCCGGCGAGGTCGATGGACGGGTGAGCGACCCGGAGGTGCGCAAGCGCCTGAACGAGAAGCAGCCGAAGGCGTTCCCCGACCCCAAGTGGTTCATCGGCGACAACATCATCACCGCCATCGGCCAGGGCGAGACGGTGGTGACCCCGCTCCAGATGGCCATGGAGTACGCCACCTTCGCCAACGGCGGGACCTTGTACCAGGCCCGCATCGCCGGCCAGGTCTCAACGCCGGACGATCCCACCGGAGCCGCCGCTGTCCGGCTGGGACCGGTGACCAGGAGCACGATGCCCCTGCCGCCTGAGGTGCGGGACCCGATCGCCCAGGGCTTCCGGGGGGCGGTGGCATCGGGCTCGGGCACGGCTTCAGGCGCCTTTGCCGGCTACACCGGCATGGCGGTGGCCGGCAAGACCGGGACGGCCCAGCAGCCCGCACCCCAACAGGACACCGCCATCTTCAACTCCTACGGACCGGCCGAGGCGCCGCGCTACGCCATCTCGGTCGTTCTCGAGGAGGCCGGGTTCGGCGGCACGACCGCCGCCCCGGTCGCCCGCCGCATCTGGGAGCAGCTGTCGGGCCAACCCCCCGGAGACCTTCGGGCCACCGCCAGCGCAGACTAGGAAGGGCACACATGGCAACGGCATCACCATCGTCCGTCATCCCCCGGCGGCCGGCGCTCACCAACGTCGACCAGGACCCGGGGGCCGCCTGGCGCCACGTCGACTGGGTGCTGATCGTGGCTGTCGCCGCCATCGCCGCCATCGGCGCGCTGATGATCTACTCCTCCACTCGGGGCCGGCGGGGCCCCGGCACCGCCGACCCCTACTTCCTCCAGCGGCAGGGCCTCTACATCGTGATCGGCCTCGGCGTCATGGCCTTCGTGGCGGCGATCGACTACCGCCGCCTGCGAGAGCTGGCCCCCTTCATCTACGCAACCACGCTGTTCATGCTGTTCGCGGTGCTGACGCCGCTCGGGTCGAGCACCCGGGGAGCCCAGGCCTGGTTCACCCTGCCGAGCGGCTTCCAGCTGCAGCCGTCGGAGTTAACCAAGCTCGGCGTCATCCTCATGCTGGCCTCGTCCTGCGGCCTGGCCACCTCCTCGGGCCAGCTCGTCCAGATGGGCCCGCGGCGGATCGCCAAGGCCCTCGCCCTGGCCGCCGCGCCCCTGCTCCTCATCATGCTCCAGCCCGACCTGGGCACCGCCCTGGTGTACGGCGCCGTCACCGTCGCCATCCTCTCGGTCAGCGGCACCAAGGGCCGGTACCTCCTCGTGCTGGCCGTCGCCGTGGTCGCCGTCAGCGCCGGTGTGTTGAACAGCGGCCGGCTCCAGCAGTACCAGAAGGACCGGCTCACAACGTTCCTCGACCCCACCAAGGGCACCCGCGACGCTGCGTTCAACCTGAACCAGTCGAAGATCGCCATCGGTTCTGGTGGCCTGGTCGGCAAGGGCATCTTCGAGGGGACCCAGACCAAGCTGCGCTACGTCCCCGAGCAGCACACCGACTTCATCTTCTCGGTGGTGGGGGAGGAGACGGGGCTGTTCGGCTCCGCCCTGCTGCTGGCCCTGTTCGGCATCGTGATGTGGCGGACGTGGCGGGCTGCGGTGCTGGCCAACGACAGCGTCGGCAGCCTCATCTGCGTGGGGGTGCTGGCCATGCTGTGCTTCCAGATGTTCGAGAACGTCGGGATGACCATGGGGATCATGCCGATCACCGGGATCACCCTGCCCTTCGTCAGCTACGGAGGCTCGTCCACATTGGCCTGCTTCGGGGCCATCGGCCTGGTGCTGAACGTCCACATGCGCCGCTACTCGTGACGGCGGTGCGGCCCCGCCAGCGCTAGCGGAAGACGCCGGTGTGGCCGATCGAGTAGCGACCGGGCTGGGGGAATATGGACAGGCCGTGGGGGCCCTTGCCCACCTTGATGGTGTGGAGCAGCTGTCCGGACCCGGTGTCGATGACGTAGACCTCGGCGTTGTAGCGACCGGTCAGCCACAGCTGGGTGCCGTCGGCCGAGACACCGCCCATGTCGGGGCTGCCCCCGATGCGCCAGGTGGCACGCACGGTGCGCGAGGCCAGGTCCACGACCGACACCGATCCCTCTCCCCGGTTCGAGACGTACATCACCGACGAGTCGCGGCTCACGTACAGGCCGTGGGCCATCCGGCCGGTGGCGAGGTGCCCGGTGCGCTGGAAGGTGACCGGGTCGACGATCTCCACCCCGTCGGTGCCGTTGGCCACGTAGACGACCAGCCCGTCGGGACTCAGCTTGACGTCCTGGGGCACGCCACCGAGCTTCAGCGTGCGCCGTACCGACATGCTGGCCACGTCGATCTCGAGCAGCTGTCCTGAGAACTCACAGCTGACGATCATCGTCTGGCCGTCGGCTGTGAAGTCGGCGTGGTCCACGCCCTTGCACGGCACCGGAAGGCTCTTGATCACGACCCAGGTGCGGGGGTCGCGGAAGTCGAGCCGGCGCTGGGCCTCGGCCACGACAACTGCCCTGGTGCCGTCGGGCGTGAAGTACAGGTTGTACGGGTCCTCGACGGGGATGGGCGGGGCGGTCTGGCCCGTCCGGGGATCGATGGGGGTGAGGCTGTTGCCCTTGTCGTTGTCGACGTAGAGCGTGGACAGGTCCCAGGCCGGGGTCACGTGCTGGGGCAGCTTGCCCACCGGGAAGCTGCTCACCACGGTGAAGGTGGCGGGGTCGATGACGTCGACGGTGTTGGATTCGCTGTTGGGCACGTAGACCCGGCTGGGCACGCCGTCCACCTTGGGGCTCAGCTGACCCGCCCGGGTGTGGTCGTAGACGTCGAGCGGCCCGCGCGGCGCGGTGACCGGTGGGAGGCCGGCGGCGTCGGGTTGCGCGGCCTCGCTGGTGACGGTGGCGTCGTTCGTCGGCGCCGGCGCGGCCGCTGGCACCTTCGAGCAGCCGACGACCGCCCCGAGCGCCATAACGATGGCCAGGCCACGGCGGAGCCTGGGCGTCACGGCCGTGTTGTCGCAGGCAGCAGGTCGGCGACGACGACGGGGCGCAGCCCGCGATCGCGCAGGGCGGCTGCTATCAGGGGAAAGGCGGTGACGGTGCCGGCGTGGCCGGTGTGCAGGCTGACGATGGCACCGGCGTGGAGACCGTCGGTGGTCCGGCTGACAACGGTGGCTGAGCCTGGGTCCTTGTAGTCCATCGGGTCGACGTCGAACCCGACGACGGTGGCGTAGCCCGCCTGGGCGGCCCGGGCCAGGATCAGGTCGCTCGGTCTGGTCTCGACCCCCGACGGCCGGAACCACCGGCTGGGCCCGCCGGTCAGCTTCGTCAGTACGTTGCGGCAGCCGTCGATCTCCTGGGTCACCACCGGCCCGCTCGAGCGGCCTAGCGACGGGTGGGTGAAGGTGTGGTTGGCCAGCTCGTGGCCGTCGTCGAGCATCCGCTTGGCGAGCGCCGGGTTGGCGCTCAGCCACTGGCCGACGGCGAAGACCGTGATCGGGCACTGCTCCTGCCGGGCGGCGTCGAGGAGCCGTGAGACCAGGGCAGGGTCGCCGCTGCCGTGGAAGGTGAGGGCCACCGCCTTCACGTCCTTCGGGCCGTTCGGCACGTAGGCGGCCAGCCCCTTGGTGGCGGCCGGGGCAGCGGTGGTCGAGGCAGCTGGAGCGGCCGGTTCGCTCGGCGTCTGCGTGCCGGCGACGGTCGTCGGGCCGGGGTGGGCCGCCGACCCGTCCTTGGCCGCGCACCCGGCGGCCACGGCGCCGGCCGCGGCACCGAGGAGCACCTGGCGCCGGCTCAGCTTGTCCGGGTCCACCGGGTCGACCCTAGGCACCCTCAAGCCGACCGGGCGAGGCACCCAACGGCCGCGTCAGCACCTGGGCCACCCAGAAAGCCGGGGATGATGACTTGAGGGACCTTGCTGATGACCACTGCAGCGGTCGACTGCAGGCCCCCGGCTCGTCTGCATCCGGTTGAGGGTACGGATCGGCCGGTAACCGGCAGGTCAACCGAGCGCGTGCCGAAGGTAAGGCTTCTCCCGGCGATCAGGGCTCGGCGGGGTTGCGCTGCGGCGGCAGGAGCAGGCGGAAGCAGGGGGCGGGGCCGCTCCGGTGGAGGAGGAGCTCGCCCTGTTCGGCGCGGGCCAGGCGCCGGGCCAGGGCCAGGCCCATGCCACGGCCCGGTCGGCCGAGGTCGCCGCGCCGGAACAGCTGCTCGGCGGGCTCGGCCGGGCCGGGGCCTTCGTCGGACACGTCGATGGCCAGGCCCGTCCCGGCGTCGTGGGCGCAGACAACCACCTGGCCGTCACCGTGCTCAAAAGCGTTGGCGACCAGGACGGCGAGCACCTGGCGCACCGCGGCGGCGCGGGCCGACGCCGGGGGTGCATCGGGCCGCAGCTCCACAACCATCAGGCGATCCTCCGAGCTGAAGCGGGCTGCCCAGGCGTCCCTCAGCTCGCCGAGGACCTGGTCGACCTGAAGGAGGGACGCGGCAGGCCGGTGGTGGCCGGCCAGGGCGAGCAAGTCGTCGATGGTGCTCTCCAGCCGGTCGACCACGTCGGCTGCGCCGGACAGGGCCGGGGAGGGCGTGGCGGCCGCCGCCTCCTCCAGCAGCAGGCGGAGCCCGGTGACGTGGGTGCGCAGCTGATGCGACGCGTCGGCGCTGAAGGAGCGTTCGCGGGCGATCAGGTCGTCGAGACGGTCAGCGGTGGATCCGAGAGCAGTCACGACGCGGTCGATCTCGGGCAGCCCGCTGTGCTCGGCGCGGGCCGAGAAGTCTCCCTGGCCCAGCCGGGTGGCGGCGACCCCGAGGCCAACCAGTGGCCGGGTGACCCCCCGGGCCTGCCAGGAGGCGAGGGCGGCGGACGCCACGATCACGCCGCTGCCGAGCAGGGCCATCAGCCCCCAGGCCAGGAGCGTGCGCACGTTGGCCTCGTCGGTGCGCTCCACGGCACGGACCACCGCCACCACGGTCTCGTCGACGACGACGGGATAGGCCACCACGTGCAGGCGCCCCACCTGGCCGTCCTGCACGGTCGCTTCCGCCGCCGCCTGCCTCACGGTGATGTCGGCCCGGCCGGGACCCTCGCCCGCCCGGCGCGTGCCGTCCGGGGCATATACGGCCAGTCGCGCCGGTCCGCCGGTGGGCAGCTCGGTCAGGTCACCGGCGCCACCCCCGGGCGTGAGGATGGAAGCGGCGGCGTTGGCTGCCTCCCGCTCCAGGCGCAGCACCACCTGCGTCCGGTACAGGTTGCGGACCACCACCGCCAGCGGGATCCCGAACAGGGCGACGGCCAGAGCGGTGGCCGACACGATGGCCAGCAGGACCCGGCGCCGCAAGCTCTAGCCCAGCTCGAGACGGTAGCCGACGCCGCGCAGGGTCGTGAGCGGGATCCCCCCGACCTCGTCGGCCAGCTTGCGGCGCAGCGCCGAGACGTGCATGTCCAGGGTCTTGGTGGAGCCGAACCAGTTCTCGTCCCAGACCTCGCTCATGAGCTGCTCCCTGGTCAGCGCCAGGCCGGCCTGCTGGGCCAGCACGGCCAACAGGTCGAACTCCTTCGGCCGCAGGTCGATCTCCCGGCTCCGCCAACGCACACGCCGGGCCCCGAGGTCGACTTCCAACAGTCCGATTGACAGCACGTCCAGGGCACGCAGGCCAGCGTCGTCGAAGCGGCGGAGGTGGGCCCGGATCCGGGCCAGCAGCTCTCCTGGACGGAAGGGCTTGGTTACGTAATCGTCGGCTCCCGAGTCCAGACCGATTACCACGTCGATCTCAGCCGTGCGGGCCGTCAGCACCACGATGGTCGCCCCTGGTGCCGCCGCTCTCAGGTCGGGGCACAGGTCGATGCCGTCGGCGTCGGGGAGATTGAGGTCGAGGAGCATGAGATCGATGCCAGGCTCGACCAGGCGACGGGCGTCGGTCGCCGACGATGCCAGCTCGGCCTGGTACCCGGCCCCGACCAGGAGCCTGACCAGCGACGGACCGATCACGGCGTCGTCCTCGATCACCAGGATGCGAGCCAGGCGCCCGGCCTCGGGTCCCGTCAGAGCCCCGCGATCGGGCCGCTGTTGCACCAGCAGCATGAGACCATCGACGCAACGCCAACGTCGGTCAGCACCATGAGGGGCATCCAGTGTCGACCCTACCGGCTCCCACCGGAGAGCAACAGGTTGCTTTGGGACCCTGGGCCGATGCTCGGTGGCTATCAGGGCGCCCTCGGTAGGCTCGGGTCGTCATGATCCGCGGGAGAACTTGGGAGCGCGCCGGTCGCATGCAGCCGCCGCACCTGTCGAGCCCATGCACAGGATCTGCGAGCTTGATCACAGCGGCGAGCAGCGGGGGCAGCTCTGCCTCTCCTCGGCGGTCGCCGCTGCCCTGCACGCCCACCGGCGTGCCCCCCTTCTCTAGGAGCATCCATGTCGGAACCCGGGCTCACCCCTGCGGCCTCCACACCGCCGACGACACCGGAGCGGCCGGCTGAGCGACCCGCCGAGGCCGCTGTCGTCCCACCTTCCGCCGCCAACGGGTCCTTGCCCGCCGCCCCGGACCCATCGCCGCTCGGCCCTGCCGCCTCGAACAGCCCGCCGCCCGCCCCCCGCCGGCTAGGCGCTGGCGGCGACGGGGCTCCAGCTGAGGGATCGCCGTCGGAGGGATCGGCGTTGGAGGGATCGGCGTTGAAGGGTGCGCAGTCGGGGGGATCGCAGCCGGGCGGCCGCAAGGGCCGTAGGCGCGGGTCGCGCCGGGGGCGGGGACGGCCCCGGGCTGGCGCCGTGGACGAGGGCGAGCTGACCGGCAGCGAGGGCGGCTCCGACGCGTCGGCCGGGTCGCCGGCTCGGTCGCGGGGTGAACCGGTGCAGGCGAAGCCGGAGGCCGTCGCTCCGGCGACGGGTCGTGCCGGGGAGCCTCCAGCAGCAGGTGGCCGGCCGACCGAACAGGCCGCCGACGGACCCCCGAGGGCCCGAACGCCCGTGGCCCGCCCCAAGGTGGGCGACACCCGGCCTGGTCCCGCCGTACCGGAGCCGTTGCCGGGCGGACCGGTGGCCGCTGGCGTGGCCGCCCGGAGTCGGGCTGGTGCACGCCCCAGGATCGGCGACACCCGGGCGGCGCCTTCGCCAGCCGTCAGCGGCCCATCGGGAAGGTCCACCTCGGGTTCTGAGGGTGACGCCGAAGCCGCCGCGGCCCGGCGCAAGAAGCGCAAGCGACCAGCGACAGCCGCCACGGCGGGAAGCGCCGTGGCGCCGGGCGCCGATGCCGCCGAGCGGACCGTCGAGGCGCTAGAGCGTCGCCGGGGCCGGGAGCGCAACGGTCGCCCCGTCGGCCGCTACCTGATGGTCGTGCACACCCAGCCCCAGGCCACCCAGATCGCCGTCCTTGAGGGCCGCACGCTGATCCAGCACGTCGTCAGCCGTCCCCAGAACAACACGACCGAGATCGACGGCAACATCTACCTGGCCCGGGTCCAGAACGTCCTGCCCGGCATGGAGGCTGCCTTCGTCGACATAGGCACGCCGAAGAACGCCGTTCTGTACCGCAGCGACCTGCACTCCGAGGCGGACGACATCGAGGGCCGAAGGGCGCAGCCGGACGACGCTCGCATCGAGCAGCTGCTGAAGCCCGGCCAGGTCATCGTCTGTCAGGTCACGAAGAACCCGATCGCCCACAAGGGTGCCCGGCTCACCCAGGAGGTCTCGCTCCCGGGCCGTTTCGTCGTGCTCGTTCCCGGCTCCGACACCTACGGCATCTCCAAGCGCCTGCCGGATGATGAGCGCAAGCGCCTGCGCCGGATGCTCGACGCCATCCGCCCCGCCGGCCACGGCGTCATCGTGCGCACCGCTGCCGAGGGCTGCACCGACGATGAGCTGCGCCGTGACGTGGCTCGCCTCGTGTCCCAGTGGGACCAGATCGAGGGCCGGGCCAAGCGGGCGAAGGCCCCGAGCCTGCTGTACGGCGAGCCCGACATCGCCCTGCGCTTCATCCGTGAGGAGCTGAACAAGGACTTCCGGGGCGTCATCCTCGACGATCCGGCGCTGCACGCCGAGGTGCTGTCCTACGTCACCTCGATCAACCCCGAGCTGGCCAACCGCGTCGAGCTGCAGGACCGCACCGTCGACCCGCTCCCGCTGTTCGAGCGCCACCACGTCCACGAGCAGCTGCACAAGGCCATCGAACCCAAGGTTTGGCTGCCGTCCGGCGGGTCGCTCATCATCGAGCGCACCGAGGCGCTGACGGTGATCGACGTGAACACCGGCAAGAACGTGGGCACCACCAACCTGGAGGAGACGGTCTTCCGCAACAACCTGGAGGCGGCCGAAGAGGTGGCCCGCCAGCTGCGCCTGCGCGACATCGGCGGCATCATCGTCATCGACTTCATCGACATGGAGGTGAAGGCCAACCGTGACCAGGTGGGCAAGCGCTTCCGCCAGGCGCTGTCCCGCGACAAGACGCGGGTCCAGGTCTTCGACATCTCCGAGCTGGGCCTGGTGGAGATGACCCGCAAGCGGGTGAGCGAGGGGCTGGTCGAGAGCCTGTCCGAGACCTGTCCCGTCTGCGCCGGCCGGGGGTTCACCCTGACGGCGGAGCTCTTGGAGTAGCCGGTCGACTATCGTCTGGCCCTCGTGTACGCAGTGATCGCCACCGGGGGCAAGCAGCACCGAGTCGAAGAGGGTGCCCGCTTGGCCGTCGAGCGGCTGAGCGGTGCCGACGGTGACGACGTCACCTTCGCCCCAGTCCTCCTCGTCGATGGTGCCACCATGCTCGCCACCCCGGCCGAGCTGGACGGCGCCCGCGTCGCCGCCCGCATAGTGGGCGCCGAGAAGGGCCCCAAGATCCGCGGCCTCACCTACACCCCCAAGGCCCGCACCAGGCGCCGCTGGGGCCACCGGCAGCACTACACCACGATCGAGATCACCACGATCGCCGCGCCGGGCGGCGCCACGGGTGACCAGCGAAGCGACGCAGGGGAGTAGGGCCAGATGTCCAAGACCAAGGGTGCGGGCAGCACCAAGAACGGCCGTGACTCCAACGCCCAGCGCCTCGGCGTGAAGCTGTTCGACGGTCAGGTGGCCAAGGGCGGCGCCATCATCGTGCGCCAGCGGGGCACCCACTTCCACCCCGGTGAGAACGTGGGCCGCGGCGGCGACGACAGCCTCTTCGCCCTCACGACCGGCACCGTGAAGTTCGGCGCCCGCAAGGGTCGCAAGGTGGTTGACGTGCGTCCGCTCGCCGAAGCCACCGCCGCCCCGCCCACCGACTAGCCGAGGGCGGCCCGTGGCCCCGGAGTCCGGGTTCGTCGATGAGGCGCAGCTGCACGTCAAGGCCGGCAACGGCGGCGCCGGGGCGGTGTCGTTCCGGCGCGAGGCGCACGTCCCCGAAGGTGGGCCCGATGGCGGCAACGGAGGCAAGGGCGGCGATGTCTGGCTGCTGGCCGACCACAACGTGTCGAGCCTGCTGCAGTTCCGGGACCACCCGCACCGACGGGCCACCGACGGCACCCACGGGTCGGGGAAGGTGCGGCACGGAGCCAGCGGCGACGACGTGACGGTGACCGTGCCCGTCGGGACCGTCGTGGTGGCGCTGGACGGCGAGCCGGCGACCGACCTGGCCCGCCACGGTGACCGGTTCCTGTGCGCCGAGGGTGGGCGGGGCGGGCGGGGCAACGCCTCGTTCTCCTCGGCTCGGCGCAAGGCGCCGTCGTTCGCCGAGCAGGGTGAGGTGGGAGGCGAGCACTGGTTCAACCTCGAGCTGAAGCTGATGGCCGACGTTGCCCTGGTCGGCTTCCCCAACGCCGGCAAGAGCACGCTGATCAGCCGCATCTCCGCGGCCCGGCCCAAGATCGCCGACTACCCCTTCACCACCCTGGAGCCCCACCTGGGCGTGGTGCGCATCGGTGAGCGTGAGCTGACCGTGGCTGACATCCCCGGGCTGATCGAGGGGGCCAGCGAGGGACGCGGCCTCGGCCATCAGTTCCTGCGACACATCGAGCGGGCCCGGGCGCTGGTGGTGATGGTCGACCTGGCCGCCGAGGACGCCGGCGGTCACACCCCGGCCGAGCAGGAGCGCATCCTGCTGGACGAGCTGGGCGCCTATCGGCCCGAGCTGCTCGAGCGGCCCCGCCTGGTGGTCGGCTCCAAGGTCGACGATCCCCGGGCCGACCCGATGTGGGAGGGCGAGCTGATCTCGGCCGTCACGGGCGAGGGTCTGCGCCCGTTGGTGGGTCGGATGGCCGACCTGGTCGATCAGGCCCGGGCCGAGGAGGCCAAGGTCGAGGCCGAGGGCACCTTCACCGTCCACCGGCTGGTGCCGTCGGGGGTCCTGGTGACCCGTGACGACGCCGGAACCTATCTGGTGCACGGCAAGGAAGCCGAGCGGGCCGTGGCCCTCAACGACCTGAACAACCCGGAGGCGCTCATGTACGCCCAGGCCCGCCTGAAGCGGATGGGCGTCGACAAGGAGCTGGCCAAGGCCGGTGCCCGCCAGGGCGACCCCGTCCGCATCGGCAACCTGGAGTTCGACTACGACGAGGAGTGACCGCTGACGGCCGGCCGGGGGAGGAGCGCTCCTAACGTGGGTCCGTGCTGGTGGTGGCAAAGGTCGGGACGTCCTCGCTTACCGACCGGTCCGGACGCATCGACGACGCCATGGTGGCCAAGGTGGCCGCCGAAGTGGCCGTGCTCCGGGCCGCAGGTCACCTGGTCGTGCTGGTGACGAGCGGGGCCATCGCCGCCGGCCTGCCCGCACTCGGGCTGGTGAGGCCGAACGACCTGCCCACGTTGCAGGCGGCGGCGGCGGTGGGCCAGCACCGGCTGATGCGCACCTGGGACGAGCACCTCGCCGGCTACGGCCTGGTGTCCGGCCAGGTGCTGCTGGCCGCCTACGACTTCGTCGAGCGCACCCAGTACCTGCACGCCCGCCAGACCCTCGCCCGCCTCCTCGAGCTGGGCGTGGTCCCGGTGGTCAACGAGAACGACGCCGTGGCCGATGACGAGATCCGCTACGGCGACAACGACAACCTGGCCGCCCTGGTGGCCCACCTGGTCTACGCCGAGCTGCTGGTCCTTCTCACCGATACGCCCGGCCTGCTCTCAGCCGATCCCCGGCTCGACGCCGCCGCCACCCTCATCGAGGAGATCGTGCAGGTGGACGCCGCCCTCGAGGCGCTGGCCGGGGGCGCCGGATCGGCCCGGGGCAGCGGGGGCATGGCGTCGAAGCTGGCTGCCGCCAAGATCGCCGCCTGGTCCGGGGTCCGGGCGGTCATCGCCGCCGCCACCCGTCCCGACGTGCTGGCCGACGCCGTGGCCGGACGACCGGGGGTCGGCACCGTCGTGCTTCCCCGAGGCCGCCGACTCCCGGCCCGCAAGCTGTGGATCGCCTTTGCGCTCGGAGCCAGCGGCACCGTGGTTGTCGATGACGGGGCCCGACGGGCTCTCACCGAGCGGAACGTCTCCCTTCTCCCGGCGGGGGTGGTGGCCGTGAAGGGCCAATTCGCCGAGGGAGCGGCGGTCGAGCTGGCCGACCCGGAGGGCCGGGTCTTCGCCAAGGGCCTGGTGCGCCAGTCGGCCGCCACCGTCGAGGCGCTAGCCGGCCGCCGCACCGCGAATCTCCCCGCCGACGTGCCGCACGAGGTCGTGCACCGCGACGACCTCGTCATCCTGCCCTGACCCGGCGGTCGCTCGCCTCTAGGGCTGGTTGGGTACCTGGGTGCCGGGAGCGGGCTGCGGCACCTGCTCTGACACCGAGCCGGTCCCGACCTGGCCGGCGCCGGCGGTCCCGCTCGACAGGCCCAGCTGGGTGCGCAGCTCGGCCAGGCGGGCCTGGGCCTCCATGTCGGCGCTGGCTTGCTCGACCTCGAGCATCCGGGTCTCAACGGAGTCACCCTGCAGCTCGGCCGAGCCGAGCGCCTTGGCGTAGCGGGTCTCGATCTTCTGGCGCACCTCGTCGAGGGTGGGGACGTCCTGGCCGACCGAGGCGCTGAGGCTCGTCATGGCCGTGTTCATCTGCTCCTGCATCTTCGCCTGGTCGAGCTGGGAGAGGAGCTTCTGCCGTTCGCCCAGCTTCTTCTGCAGGGCGGCCGAGTTGGACTGCACGGCCCGCTTGGCGTTGTTGGCGTTCTCACTTGTCGACAGGTGCATCTGCTTCAGCCCTTCGACCTCCCGCTCGACCTGTATCAGCTTGTTGGCCAGGATCTCGGCGGTCTTCTCGAGCTCACCCGCCCGCTTGGCGTCGCCTTTCTTGCTGGCGTCGTCAGCCATGAGCAGGGCCTGGCGGGCTCGGCCCGAGGTCGTTTCCAGCTCCTCCATCGACCGGTTGAGCCGCATCTCGGTCTGTTTCTGGTTGGCGATCACGTTGGCCGCCTGCTCGGTCAGCCGGCGGTGCTGGTCCTGGGCCTCCATGATCGCCTGCTCGAGCTGGATCTTCGGGTCGGCCACCTCGTTGAACTTGCCGGTGAACATGGCGGTCATGTACTTGCCCATCTTGCGGAAGAGCTTGATCATCGCTTCTCCATGGTGTTCGAGGGTGTGGTGTTCGAGAGTGTCCCGTCGGGTGACGGAGCGGTGGTCAGAGAGTCAGTCTCGTCGAGGGCCAGCCGGAGAGCTTCGAGCTCGTCCACTATGCCGTTCACCTGGCCCCGCACGGCGCCGGCCGAGCCGGCGGCGGCGGGGCGCAGAGTCATCTCCACCACCGCGGCCACCGCCTCGTCGAGCTGGGCGTTGAGCACGCGGAGGCGGTCCCGGGCCTCAAAGGCGGCGGTCTCTATGCGTTGACCAGCGGCGAGCTGGCGCTGCACGGCGGTGATGGCCCGGTCGATCGAGGCGAGGTCGATGCCCTGGCGGCTCCGCAGGTCGCGCTGGCCCTTCAGCCGGTCGAGCTCGGTGGCGGCCTGGCCGAGACCGAGCTGCTTGCGGGCCTGGTCGAGCGCTGTCCCGCGGTTGGCTATCTCCCAGCACTCGCGGACACCCTCGTCGACCCGCTGGTCCACCTCGGTGAGCTCGGTGCGCAGCGGACCGGTGGGCAGCGTGCGCACCAGGTCGGAGAAGCGCTTGGCCGCCTGCGCCGCCTCGATCACGAACGTGCGCCACGGGTCGGGCAGCCGGCCCGGGTTGATCGTGGCCAGGCGAGGCCGGCGGGGGATGGCCAACGCCACCTTCGCCCCCCAGACGACCAGGGCGGCGACCGGTGCCAGGGGCCACAGGCCGGCCAGGATCGAAAGCGAGGCGGCGCCCCCGCCGAGGAGTATCGCCGATGGGCTGAACATGGCCCGGGCCACTGCCGGGGTGCGGACCTGCTCCGGCAGCCGCTCGACCGCCATGTCAGAAGTTGGAGATCACGTTGGTGAAGACCTGGTCGATGGCCGTCGGGTCGGAGGAGTCGTAGGCGCTGGCCGACGTCGCCTCGGCCAGCCGTCTCAGCGCTCCCTGGTCGGCGTCCTTGCCGAAGCCGATGGTGAACAGCCGCACGGGCTTGTCGCTGCCGCCCTCGCTGCCGGAGGTGAGCTTGGCCAGGGTGGCCTGCAGGTCGTCGTTGCGTGAGTCTTCGTTCCTGCCGTCGGTGAGGAGCACCACGGCGTTGATGAGCGTCGGCTTGTACTGCTGGGTGAGCAGGTCGAAGCTGGCGGTGGCCGTGGTGTAGAGCGGGGTGCCCTTGGTCGGGACCAGGCTGCGCAGGCGGGCGGCGATCTGCTCGCGGTTGGTGCCGATCGGCCCGACAGGGACGAGGTCGAGGTAGTCCGTGGGCTCCTTCGGGCTGATCCCGGTCGAGAAGATGCGCAGGCCGACAAGGTCGTTGGGACCAAACTGAGACAGGGCGTTGACCGCCGCCTGCTTGGCCAGGTCCAGCTTGGTCTGGCCGTTGCCCCCCTCCTCGCTCATCGATCCCGACACGTCGATCACGAGCAGGACCTGGGCGGCCTTGCGCTGCTCACCCCACTTGGTGATGATCGACGCCAGTACCGGCGGCTCGGGGACCCCGAGCGTGGTGGCCGGCTGGGCCGGGTCCACCCCGTTGGCGGTGGTGATGGGATCGGCGAGGGCGACGGCCGGGTTGGCCGGTCGGAAGCCGGTGGCCAGCGCCTTGGCTTGGTTGTCGGCCTCCTGCACATAGCGCGAGAAGGACTCACCGCCGGCCCGCTGCTTGGCGCTGACCCAAGGGGCGTCAAGGACGTAGAGCGGGTTGTCGGAGAACAGGGTGCCGTCCTTGGGGTAGACGGCCACCAGGGGCACCCGGGGCGGCCGGGGCCTCTCGCCCTGCTCGAGCACACCGTCGGGGTTGCCGCGGTTGTAGTCGATGATCGACTTCTCCTCGACCGCCACGGCCGAGACGTAGGTCAGCGACGTGCCCCGCTGGTCGGCCCGGTAGAGGTTGTTCAAGAAGGTAAGGGTGGTGTCGCCGTAGTGGACGACCGAAGCCTCGATCTTGCGGTTGAAGTCGGCGACCTCGGGCCGGGCCACATCCTCGGCGGTGAGGCCCTGGGTCTTGTTGACCGCGGTGTAGTACTGGGCGATGGTGGCGTTCAGCCCGCTGGTGGAGAAGTTCGGGTTGGTCTTGCCGAGCTTGAACGGACCCCACTCGGGGTGGCCCTTGCCGCCCCAGCCAGCCGGGTCCTGAGCCAGGGCCACCAGGTCGCCGAACCCGACCGGCTTGGCCGGGTAGCCGAGGGCGTCGGCCATCGGCTTGGGCATGCCGATGACGAGCGGCGTGAGCATCAGCGACTTGGCGTCGCGGGGGGCCATGGCCGGTTGGCCCTTGTCGGCCAGCCGCTGGTTGGCGACCGCCCCCCAGCCGGAAGAGGCGGGAGACCAGATCGTCGGCTTGGGCCCGTAGGCCTGCTCGTCACCCCAGCCGCCGGCCAGCGCAGTGGCGCCGTCGCCCGAGGAGAGGCGGCGCACCTTGACAAAGGCGCAGCTGCCGGCGGCCCCGTCCTTGGCCGCCTTGGTCCGGTTGAAGTCGGCGGCCAGGCCGGTCATCAGGTCGAGCTTCTCGGGGCTCACCGTGACCTGCACGGTGCTGCAACCCTTCGGGGCGTCGCCGTTGGCCTGGCCGCCTCCCTGTATGCAGGCCGAGGCCACCAACGCCAAGACCACGGTGAGCAGCGCCAGCCGGGTCCGCACCAGCCGCAGGTTAGAGCGGGCCTGCGGCGACGGGCTCACCCTGGCCCTCATCCGCCGATGATCAACTGGCCGGGCAGAAGGTGGCGCCGGGGCGACGGGTTCTGCCCGGGCAGAAGTCGCGGAGGCACCGGACAAGGTTCAGGGACCTCGCCAGGCGTCCTGGAGGGCGGCGAGGACTCCGGGATCGGGCAAGCCGCCGGTCGGGTCACCGGCGGGCCCCCAGCCGGCGTGGGTCGCGGCCTCGGCCAGAGCCCGGCCACCCGGCTGGTGATCGCTCAGCAGCCTCCCGGCATCGACGTCGAGGAGCCCCAGCTGGAGCACCGCCCGCACCGGCGGGCCACTGGTGATGACCGACGCCCGGGCGGCGACGGGGGCGGCGGCCGCCTGGGTGGTGACCAGCGGGTTGGCCTGGGAGAAGCCTGCGTTGAGCTGCTCAAGCCCCGCTCGCGGGTCGGTGCGGCGGCCCAGCTCGTCGATGACCGTTGCCGCCGGTCCGGATTCGATGGCGCTCCTGTCCAGGTCAGCCGCTTGGGTACCGGCGCGGGCCAGCACGACCTGGGCCAGGCCGGCGAGGCCCACCCCGCTGCCCAGGGGTGACGGGAGGCCCACCGCGGTGCTGGGGAGAGGCAGGCACCCGGCCGGCGGCTTGCCACACGACCCGAGGTTCTGGCCGGTGCGGGTGACCAGCACCACCGGGGAGGAGGCGACGTACACAACATCCCGTTGCAGTGGCGCCTGCCCGGAGCGGCGCCCGTCGGCCATCTGCAGCCACGGTCCCACGCTGACCCACGCCTGGATGTCCGGGCGGGCTCCCTCGGGCAGCCCCACCAGCCCCTTGGTCGTGATGTCGGGCGGCTCCACCCGAACCGTGATGCGGCTGTCGATGTTGGCGGCGGCGTTGCAGAAGTCCTGGGCCAGCGGGTCGCAGGCCACTGTGAGGCGGAGGCCCTCCCGTTCCTTGTTGGAGTCGAGGGCGCCGCGCCCGAGGATCGCCGCAGCCACCATGGCGGCAGCGGCCGCCAGCGCAGTGAGGGTCTTGGCCGCCGGCGGCATCACGCTTCGGCCTCGGTCCCGTCTGTGTCGAGCCCGCCTGTGTCGAGCCCGCCTGTGTCGAGCCCGCCTGTGTCGAGCCCGCCTGTGTCGAGGCCGCTCGCGTCGAGGACGTCCACCGCCAGGTCCGCCGCCTCCAGAGCGCACAGCTGTTCGTCGGTCGGGGTGGTGCCGGCTTCGGTCAGATCGACGATGCGGCTGGCCTGGCGGGTGAGAGCCGCCTCGAACAGGTTGCGGGCCGTCCGGGCGTTGCCGAAGCCCTGCAGCCTCGGGTCGGCGTCGAGGCGGCGGCGGACGACAGCGAGGGCGCCCTCGGTCGGCTGGTACGAGGCGGCGTGGCACATCGAGGTGAAGATGCCCACCAGCTCATCGGTCGAGTAGTCGGGGAAGTGGATGGTGGTCGGGAAGCGGCTCTTAAGCCCCGGGTTGGCCGCCACCAGAAGCGCCATCTCGTCCGGGTAGCCGGCCAGGATGACGACCAGGTCTTCCCGGTGGTCCTCGACCAGCTTCACCAGGGTGTCGATGGCCTCCCGGCCGAAGTCGCCCTCGGTGCCCCGCACCAGGGCGTACGCCTCGTCGATCAGCAGGACCCCACCGAGAGCGGACTCGACGACGGCCCGGACCTTGGTGGCCGTCTGGCCGACGAAGCCGGCCACCAGGCCGCCGCGGTCGCTCTCGGTCAGGTGGCCCCTCGGCACCACGCCGAGGGTGCGGTAGATCTGGGCGACGAGCCGGGCCACCGTTGTCTTGCCGGTGCCCGGGTTGCCGGTGAACACCAGATGGCGGCTGCCGGGCGTGGTGGGCAGGCTCCGCTCCCGCCGCAGCTGCATGACCCGCAGCAGGTCGGCCACCCGGTGGATCTCGGCCTTCACCGGGGTCAGGCCGATGAGGGCGTCGAGCTCGGCCAGCAGCTCGGCCAGAGGGCGGGGAGGCGGCAGCTCATCGGGGGCCGCAGTCGCCGCCCCTGCCGATCCTGGTGCTGCCACCGACGCCAGCACGGCCGCCCCTTCCGTAGCCGCCCCCGGCTCCCCTGGGCCATCCCCCGCGGCCTGGCGGGCCGAGGGCGACGGCGGCCCGGCCCGCATGGCGTCGAGGAGGGTGGAGCGCAACCGGTCGATCGCCACCAGCTCCGCCTCTGAGGTGACGGCGTCGAGCCCGGCGGTGGTGTGGGCGATGCGCATGGCCAGCTCGTAGTACCGCCACGCCGTCCGGGTGCCGTGACGGGCGTCGTGGCCTACCAGGATCTCGAACAGCGTCGACGGTCGATCAACCCAGCTGCTCCGCCCGTGGAGGCCGACAGTGGCCGCCGCCCCGAAGCGGCCACCGAACGCTTCGGCCAGAGCGGCCAGCTCGGTGTCGCCGTGACGCCCGTCGGCGTCGGCTGTGGCCATGGCGATGTTCAGCGCCTCGATGGCCACGTCGCGCTCCAGCTCGGCCGGGGTGGCGGCGAGCGGGCCGGCGACGGTGCCGGCGAGGCCGACCAGCACCTCGCTCACCTCGGTCACGAAGCGCTCGACCGGCTCGACCAGGGGCGCGGGAACGCCATCGGAGCGCCCACCGCCGAGCACCGTGCGCAGGGCGCTCTCAAGGAAGCTCACCCCGGAAACGCTAATGGGGGCCGAGCGGCCCGACGAGCGGGAACCGCAGCCGTCTGTGGCTGGAGCCTGCTGTCAAGGGCAGGTTGACAACAGGCGCCGGGAGGCGGCACGATGGACGAGCTGGCTGTCGGGGTGGACCCACCCCGCGGAGCCCACAGGATGTGATCGTGCCGACCGTGCTAGCCGCTGCCGACGCCGCCGCAAAGGGGAACTTCGCCTCGTTCGTCGTGCACCCGTGGCAGTGGGGTGCCCTCGTGGCCGTCCTCACCACCCTGCTCGTCGCCGACCTGCTGATCGTGCACCGCAAGCCCCATGTCCTCAGCTTCAAAGAGGCGGCCATCGAGTCCGCCGTCTGGCTGTCGATTGGCTTGGCCTTCACCGGCGTCATCCTCGGATGGCACGGGGGCCAGGCCGCCACCGAATACATCTCCGGGTTCCTGATCGAGCAGTCGCTGTCGATCGACAACGTGTTCGTCTGGGCCGTGATCCTGTCGTTCTTCGGGGTGCCGAAGCAGTTCCAGTTCCGAGTGCTGTTCTGGGGCATCTTCGGCGCCCTCATCCTGCGGGCGATCTTCATCTTCGCCGGGGTGGCGCTCATCCAGCGCCTCGACTGGATCCTGTACGTGTTCGGTGTCTTCCTTCTCTACACGGCCTGGAAGATTGCCCGCCACGACGAGGACGAGGAGGTGGACTACTCCCAGAACCTCGCCCTGCGCTTCGTGCGCAAGGTGATCCCCTCCAGCCAGGACTACGACGGCCAGAAGCTGTTCACCAAGCAGGGCGGCAAGCTGCTGGCCACCCCTCTGTTCGCCGTCCTGATCCTCATCGAGACCACCGATGTGGTCTTCGCTGTCGACTCGGTGCCGGCGGTGCTGGCCGTCAGTCGTGAGCAGTTCATCGTCTTCTCCTCTAACGCCTTTGCCATCCTCGGCCTGCGCTCGTTGTTCTTCCTCCTCTCCGGGTTCGCGGGCAGGTTCCGCTACCTGAACGTCGGCCTCGGGGTGATCCTGGGCTTCGTCGGCCTCAAGATGCTGGCCAGCGGAAAGCCGCTCGAGCTTCACCCTCCGACCTGGCTCTCGCTCGCCGTCATCTTCGTCGTCCTCGGGGTTGCCATCCTGGCCTCGGTCCGAGCCGACCGGCGCGAGGGCGACGCCGACGATTCTGTGGACCACGAGCTGGACGAGGCCAAGCGCCGCCGGACGGATCGGTAGCCTGGCCAGCCGTGGCTGCCACCGATCTCCCGGCAACCATCGCCCCGCTCGATGAGCTGGGCCGGCGGGTGAAGGCGGCCAGCCGGGTGCTGGCGACGGCATCGTCGGCCACCAGGGACGCCGTCCTGCTCACCGGCGC
This sequence comes from Acidimicrobiales bacterium, assembly GCA_038253125.1. Taxonomy (GTDB): domain Bacteria; phylum Actinomycetota; class Acidimicrobiia; order Acidimicrobiales; family JAUJNH01; genus JAUJNH01. The sequence goes on along the minus strand of JBBSHM010000009.1, from coordinate 15,163 downwards.
CGACCTGCTCACCGACCGCGCCGACGCCATCCTGGCCGCCAACGCCGAGGACGTGGCCCGCGCCCTCGGCCATGGCACCGCAACCCCCCTGGTTGACCGCCTCCGCCTCAACCCGGCCCGCATCGAGGGCATGGCCGCGGGGCTTCGTCAGGTGGCGGCGCTGGCCGATCCGGTCGGTGAGGTTGTCGACGGCTGGGTCCGCCCCAACGGCCTGCGCATCCGCCGGGTTCGGGTGCCCCTCGGGGTCGTTGCCGTCATCTACGAGAGCCGGCCCAACGTCACCAGCGACGCCGCCGCCCTGTGCCTGAAGGCCGGCAACGCCGCGTTCCTGCGTGGCTCGGCGGCGGCGATCTCGTCGAACTTGGTCATCGCCGCCATCCTGGGTGATGCGTTGGCGAAGGAGGGGCTGCCGCCTGACTGCGTGGCCCTGGTCACCGACACCAGCCGGGCCGGGGCACGCGAATTCATGCGCCTGCGGGGGTCGATCGACCTCCTGGTCCCCCGCGGCGGCCGTTCGCTCATCGAGGCGATCGTTGAGAACGCCACCGTGCCCTACGTCATCGACGGCGACGGGAACTGCCACGTCTACGTCGATGCCGCCGCCGACCTCGACTCGGCGCTCGCCATCGTCGTCAACGGCAAGACCCAGCGGCCCGGGGTGTGCAACGCCACCGAGGCGCTGCTGGTCCACCGCCAGGTGGCGGCGACGTTCCTGCCCATGGCCGCCGCTGGTCTCGACGGCGTCGAGCTGCGGGGCGACGCCGAGGCGGTGGCCCTCCTCGGCCCGGGGGCCGAGGAGATCGTCGATGAAGACGAGTGGGGCCGGGAGTACCTCGACCTGGTGCTGAAGGTGAAGGTGGTGGGCTCGCTGGACGAGGCGGTGGCCCACATCGCCCGGTTTGGGTCCGGTCACACCGAGGCCATCGTCACCCGTGACCTGGCCAGCGCCGCCCGCTTCCAGCAGGAGGTCGACGCCGCCGCGGTGATGGTGAATGCCTCCACCCGCTTCACCGACGGCGAGGAGCTCGGGTTCGGCGCCGAGATCGGCATCAGCACCCAGAAGCTCCACGCCCGGGGGCCGATGGGCGTGCGTGAGCTGACCACGACCAAGTACCTGATCGACGGCTGCGGCCACGTCCGCTGAGCCCGTGACCAACCGCTTCGAATCATCCGCCGCCGTCAAGGACGCCCTGAAGGCGGTGGCCTACCTGGCCGACGACGCCACGAGCGGCGTGGTCTTCCTGGCCGACCGGCTGCAGAAGCCGATCCTGGTCGAGGGGCCGGCCGGCACGGGCAAGACCGAGCTGGCCAAGGCGGTAGCCGCCGTCACCGGCTCACGGCTCATCCGCCTGCAGTGCTACGAGGGCCTGGACGAGTCAAAGGCGCTGTACGAGTGGAACTACAAGAAGCAGCTGCTGCGCATCCAGGCTCAGCGCAACGCCGAAGGCGACGGCGCCAGCTGGAGCGAGCTCGAGGAGGACATCTTCTCCGAGAGCTTCCTGCTGAGCCGACCTCTGCTCGAGGCCATCCGGGCCACCGACCCGGTCGTGCTGCTGATAGACGAGGTCGACCGGCTCGAGGTCGAGACCGAGGCGCTCCTCCTCGAGGTCCTGTCCGACTACCAGGTGTCGATCCCCGAGCTCGGGACGATGGTCGCCGAGCAGATCCCGCTCGTGCTCCTCACCTCGAACAACACCCGCGAGCTGTCCGAGGCGCTGAAGCGGCGCTGCCTGTTCCTGCACATCGACTACCCCGAGCTGGACCGGGAGAAGGAGATCGTGCTCACCCGGGTGCCCGACATCTCCGAGCACCTGGCCGACCAGATTGTGCGCATCGTCCGCAGAATCCGCCAGCTCGAGCTGAAGAAGCACCCCTCGGTGTCCGAGACGCTCGACTGGGCCCGCACCCTGCTGCTCCTCGGTGTCGACGACATCGACGCAGCGACGGCCAAGAGCACGCTCAACATTCTCCTCAAGTACCAGTCGGACATGCAGCGGGCGGCGAAGGAGCTCACGGCGAACGACCCCCTCAAGGCCCTTTGAAGCCCTGGTGGCCACGCGCTCCCTCCTTGAGGTGATGAACGGGTTCGTGGTTGAGCTGCGCAGCGCCGGCCTTCCCGTCTCGCTGACCGAGCACATCGACGCCATGGAGGCGGTGCGCGTGGTCGACCTGGCCGACCGCGAGTCGCTGAAGCACGCGCTGGCGGCAACATTGGTGAAGAACCACACCCACTGGCGCCCCTTCGAGGTCGTCTTCGAGGTGTACTTCTCGTCGCTCGGCGGCCGTGTGGCGCTGGCGCCGGCCGATATTGGTGCCGGGCCGCACGACGACCTCGACGTCATGCTGCAGCATCTGCAGGACGCGGCAGCCGACCGGGGGGGCAGGCTCGCTGACCTCACCTCGGACGAGCTGGCGGAGATGCTCTACCGGGCGCTGCTGGAAGGCGACGACGCCGTGGCCAAGGCGTTGGCCTCCCAGGCCGTCACCCGCTTCAGCGGCATGGAGCCGGGCCGGCCGGTGGGTGGCACGTACTACCTGCACCGAACTCTGCGCCGGCTCGACCTCGAGTCGATTATGCAGCGGCTGTTGGATCAGGCCGAGGCGGACGCCGCCGACGGGCTCACCGACTTCCAGCGCCGGCTGGCCCGCGACGAGTACGACAGCCGCATCGGCCGGTTGCGCCGGGCGATCGAAGCGGAGATCCGTCGCCGCCTGGTGGCTGATCGCGGGGCCTCGGCGGTGGCCAAGACGTTGCGCAGGCCGCTGCCCGAGGACATCGACTTCATGCACGCCTCCGCCGACGAGATGGCCCAGCTGCGCAAGGCTCTCGTCCCCTTGACTCACAAGCTGGCCGTGCGCTTGGCCCGCAAGCGCCGCCACGGCCGCAAGGGCCCGCTCGACTTCCGCAGCACCGTGCGCCACTCCCTCAGCTACGGCGGCGTGCCAGCGGAGCCGAAGTTCCGCCACCCCCGACCCTCCAAGCCCGAGATCTTCGTCGTCGCCGACATCTCCGGGTCGGTGGCCGCCTTCGCCCGGTTCACGCTGATGCTGGTCCACGCCATCGCCGGACAGTTCTCCAAGGTCCGGTCGTTCGTCTTCATCGACGGCATCGACGAGGTCACCCGTCACTTCGACGCCGCCGAGGACGCGGCCGAGGCCATCCACCGGGTGAACACCGAGGCCGACGTCATCTGGGTCGACGGCCACAGCGACTACGGGCACGCCTTTGAGGAGCTCTGGAAGACGTGGGGGAACGACATCGGGCCGCGCACCACGGTCATCCTCCTCGGCGACGCCCGGAACAACTACCACGCCGCCAGCGCGTGGGTGGTGAAGGAGATCCGGGCCCGGGCCCGCCACGTCTACTGGCTGAACCCCGAGCCGAGGAGCTACTGGAACACCGGGGACTCGATCGTCGGTGAGTACGCCAGCCACTGCGACGGCGTGTTCGAGTGCCGCAACCTGCGCCAGCTGGAACGGTTCGTCGATGTCCTGGGGTGAGAGGTCCTGCGGTGATGCTCAGCAGGTGATGGTCTGCTCGGCCCGGCGGGTGGTGAAGCCGTACTGGTCGGTGGCCTCGATCATGAAGCGCAGGACGATGCCGGCGGGAAGCGGAGCCATCAGGCTCGACTGGAAGCCACGGGGCTGCCCGCCCGGCATTAGCGGGGTGTCGGCGTTGGCCAGCCCCTTGCGGGCCAAGGCCTTCACGCCTGTGATCTGGCTCTGGTCGGTGACCGAAACCGAGTAGAGCCAGGCCGTGTTGCAGGGGCTGGGGGCGGGCACCGAGGTGGAGGCCAGCTTGATCTGCCGGCTGCACGTGGCCGACGGCGGGGCGCACGACTCACCGGCATCGTCGGCGATGGCCGGGGGCCGCCCGACCGTCGAGGTGACCTGGACGGTCTTGACGCCGCCGGTGCCGCCGATGGTGAGGGTGCCGCTGAACGGCCCCTCGGCGGTGATCCTGGCGGGGTCGAGGCTGACGGTGATCGGGGCCGAGCCTCCGGCCGGGATGGTGCCCCGGGCCGGGCTGGCGGTGAGGCCGGCGGAGCTGGACTGGGTGGTGTAGCTGAGAGCGGTGGCGCCGCTGTTGCGTAGCATCACCGAGCCGGTCTGCCGCCCGTCGGCAGCATTGACCTTGGGGAAGGCCAGCGAGCCGACCGAGGTCTCGAGGACGGCCGGCGCCACGGTGCTGGAGGGACTGTCGGCGACGGTCGTGCTGTCGGGCTCGACCGACGACGTGGTGGTGGGCAGGCTGGTCGTAGGCTCCGAGCTTGGGATACTGGTGTCGGCTGTCGTGGTGCTGGTGGCGGAGGCGACCACTTTGGAGCCGCCGCGGCCCCGCCCGCTGACCAGCAGGAGCCCCGAGGCCAGGAGCAGAAGGCCGACCAGCACGGCGGCGGCGGCGATCCAACGACCCCGGCCGGGGCGGCCCCGCCCGGCGGTCCCGGCGGCGACGACCGCCGTCCCGCCCCGGAGCGACCCGGCGGGAGCCCGGAGGCGGGCGGTCTCAACGGGGAACGAGCGCGGCGGGAAGCCGTCGTCCCCCCACACCGGGCCCTGACCGGGCGGCAGCGGCGCGGACATCAGATCCGCACCTCGTCGGTGCCCGCCTGGCGGATGACGTCATGGCCCGGGAGCGGCGCCGGTAGGGCCGAGGCGTAGAGGGCGAACGGCGAGGGGAGCGCCGAGCGGCTCTGCTCGCACACACCGCAGACCGACACGTGGGCGGCGATCCCCTCGGCCACGGGCAGGGTGAAGATCCCGTCCCATCCCCGCAGGACCAGGGGCAGGTCGGGGCAGCGCCCCTCGGCCTTGCGGACCACAAGGTAGCCGGCCAGGCCCTTGTCGAGGTCGACCAGCCGCAGCCGCAGCCCGGCCGCCTCGGCCTCTCCGACCCCGAGGGCGTCGGCCAGGTCAAGTCCTTCCAGGCCCTGGCGCAGGCTGAAATCGAGCAGGGCCCGCTCGCGCAGCGGCAGGTCGCCGGTGGCCTCCCACACCAGCCCGGCCAGGTGGACCCTCTCCGGATCGTCTTCCGGCAGGGCCGGCTGGCGGTCCAGGCCGCCGACCCCGTCGCTCACCTCGCTCGCTTCAAAGCGGGTGATGGCCAGGAGCCACACGAGCAGCCGGCCGGGCTCCCGGAGCGTCTCAAGACGTTCGCTGGCCTCGGAGAAGGTGGCGTTCACCACCTCCCACGCCAGCTTGCGATCCCGGAGGAGGGCCAGCGCCGCGTCGTGGATCTGGGCCTCGTAGCGCGAGAAGATGGCGGTGAAGGCGGGGAGGCTGCCGGCCACCGACTCCCTCACCAGTGCAGCGTCGTCCTCCATGGAGGACCGACGTTAGGACCGCCGGGCGGCGTGGTCCACGCCGTGGCGCCCCGAAGCCCGGGTGTTCTGCGCCGGGGATGGCACTGGCGCGCCGTAGCGTCGACGGCCGTGGCTCCCGCCCCCACCACCATCGTCCTGGTGCGCCACGGCGAGAGCCAGGCCACCGTCGACCAGGTGGTCGGCGGCCACGCCTCGTGCTCGGGGCTCTCCGACCGGGGGCGTCATCAGGCCGGGCTGCTCCGGGACAGGCTGGTGGCAACCGGGCTCCTGCGCCGGGCCGACGCCCTCTACTCCTCGGTGCTGCCCCGGGCCGTCGAGACCGCCGACGTGATAGCGCCGGGGATCGGAGCGGGCGGGCTTGATGTCGCCAGGCGTTGCGCCCTGTGCGAGCTGCATGTGGGGGAGGGGGACGGCCTCCCGTGGGCCGAGTTCACCCAGGCGTATGGGCGACCCGCCTGGGAACGTGACCCGAGCGTCCCGCTGTCGCCGGGCAGCGAGTCGTGGTCGGGGTTCGTCGAGCGGGCCTCGGCCGGGCTGCAGGCGGTGGCCGACGAACGTGTCGGCCAGATGGCCGTGATCGCCTGCCACGGCGGGGTCATCGAGGCCTCCTTCACCGCCTGGGGTGGGCTGGCGCAGGCGGCGCCGGGAATCCGCCTGCGCCCCGACAACACCGGGCTCACGGTCTGGTCGAAGGACGACGGCCACCCCTGGTGGCTCGAGCGCTACAACGACCGGGCCCACCTCGACGCCTCAGACCCCGCCCGGGTTCTGTCGGGAGAACACCGGCGCTGAGCGACAGCTACTCCCGACAGAAGCGGGCGGCCTCGGCCTGCTCCACCGGGTCGGGCGGGTGCATGGAGAGGTCGATGGCCGACCAGGTCGTCTTGCTGGCCGGGTAGCCGAGGAGAGGCACGACCACGGCGATGGCCACGGCGGTGACGATCAGCGTCCACGGCGGGACGGGCACCACGTCACCGACGGCCAGCCCGTAGAGGAACAGATCGGCGCACAGCAGGGCCAGGACCAGCCCGAGGTTGAGCGTGTAGGCGCCGAGGAAGAACCCGTCCTCGGGCTTGCGGTCGAACCGCAGCCCGCAGGTGGGACAGCGCTCCCGCAGGGTGAACCAGTGCACGAACAGGCCCCGCCCGCCGCACAGCGGGCACCGGCCGACCACGCCGCGCAGGACCATCCGGGGAGGCGTTGCCACCTCGACGGGACCATCCATGCTCGGCACCCAGCCATGTTGGCCGGGGTCGGGGCCCGGCGCCCAGCCCTCAGCTGCTGTGGAGGCCGCACTCGGTCTTGGACGAGTTGTCCCAGCGGCCGCTGCGGGGGTCGGCGCCCTCGGCCACCGGCTTGGTGCACGGCCAGCAGCCGATCGAGGGGTAGCCCTGGGCGAGCAGCGGGTTGGTGGGGACGTCGTGGTCCTTGATGTAGGCGGCGACGTCGAGGTCGGTCCACCGGGCGATCGGGTTGATCTTCACCAGGCCGCGCAGGTCGCGGGCGACCATCGGTGCGTTGCGCCTGGTCTCGGACTCCGAGCGCCGCAGCCCGCTCATCCAGGCCTGCTTGCCGTAGAGGGCCCGGTCGAGCTGGCCCACCTTCACCGCCTCGCAGCACGCGCCGGGGTCGCTCTGCCACAGGGGGGTGTCGAATGGCTTGACGGTCATCACCCGCAGGTTCAGCCCGTAGCGGCGCCGCACCGTCTCGACTGTCTCCAGGGTCTCGGGGAAGTGGTAGCCGGTGTCGATGAAAACCACCTCGATCGCCGGCTCGATCCTGGTGGCGATGTCGATCAGGACGGCGTCGGTCATAGATGCGCTGAGGCACAGGTAGGGGTGGAAGGTGTCGACGGCCCAGCGGATGATGGCCGAGGCCGACTGCTTCTCGAAGCGTTCGTTGAGCTCGGTCAGGGCGGCGTTCGACAGCTCCGGCGCGCTCACCTCGGCCAGGCTCATGTCGCACACTCCGAGGTGCCGATCTCCTTCACGTAGGGCCCCTGCTCGCCGTAGTCGACGTACATCCCCGGCGCTTCGTCAGGGGTGGGGAAGTAGTCGTAGCCCTTCAGCTCCTGGCCCAGGCCGGCGGCACCACCAGAGCGGCCGAGCCAGTGCTGGAACGATTCACCGGCATCGCGGTCCTTGGCGAACCGGCCGACGACATCGACGGTGGCGGCGGCGGCGGCCTTGGCCGGCAGGCGCAGCGCCTTCTCCCCGAACTGGACCGAGGTCTGGCCGACGTGTCCGCCCAGCAGCATGGTGTAGCCGGGCGCCGGCCGGCCGTGGGCCCGGCGCTCGACCCCGAAGAAGCCGATGTCGCTGGCGTGGTGCTGGCCGCAGGAGTTGGTGCAGCCGCTGATGTTGATGCGCACGCCGCCGACCTCGGCCAGGCCGGCCTCCTCAAGGGCGGTGCCGATGGCGTCGGCCAGGCCCCGGCTCTGGGTCACGGCGATGTTGCAGGTGTCGGCGCCCGGGCAGGCCACCACGTCACGGGCCAGCTCGGCGCCCGGCTCGGCCATGTCGAGGGCGGCGAGGCGCTGGTGCACCAGGTCGAGCTGGTCCTCTCCCAGGCCCCGCAGCACGAAGTTCTGGCGGTTGGTGATGCGCACGTCGGCCCCGACCTCGCGGATCAGGGCGGCGAGGCCACGGAACTGGGCGCTGGTGATGTCACCGAGGCGGCACCAGGCGTAGGCCGAGACGGTGCCGTTGGCCCGGCCCCGCACGACGTTGGCCTCATCCCAGCGCTCGCGCTGGCCGCCCCGGCCCAGGAAGGCCACCGGGGAGTCGAGCGAGGTGACCGGTCCGTCGCCCATGCCGGCCGCCTGGTCGCCCCGCTCGGCCACGATGGCGGGCACACCCGGGCCGGGCCACCCGGCCGAGGCCCGGAGGAACCTGCGCTCCTTCAGGATGCGCTCGCGCAGCTGGTCGGCGCCCATGGTCTGCACCAGCCACTTCATCCGGGCCCGCAGCTTGTTGTCGCGGTTGCCGTAGTGGTCGAAGGTGCGCAGGCACGACTCGATGGTCGGCAGCAGGTCGTCCCGCGGGGTGAACTCCTCCAGGGCGAAGGCCGGGAAGGGGTTGGCCCCGAGCCCGCCGGCCACGAACACCCGGAACCCGGGCTCGACCGTGCCGTCGGGCAGGGGCCGGTTGACGGCGACGACACCGACATCGTTGAACATGGCCTGCCCGCAGTCGGTGGCGCAGCCCGAGAAGTTGATCTTGAACTTGCGGGGCAGCCGCTGGCCGTAGGGGCTGCGCAGGAAGTGCTGGAAGGCGGCCTCGGCCCACGCCGAGATGTCGAGCACCTCATGCGGGCAGGCCCCGGCCAGGTGGCATCCCGTGACGTTGCGCACGCAGTCGCCGCACGCCTCGCGGCTGGTCATGCCGACGGCGGCCAGGTGGCGCAGGGCGGCGGGCACCTGCTCCAGCTGCACGTAGTGGAACTGGACGTTCTGCCGGGTGGTGAGGTGACCCCAGCCCCGGCTCCAGCGTTCGGCCACCTCCGCCATCGCCTCCAGCTGCTCGGCGTCGATCGCCCCATAGGGGGCCTTGACCCGCAGCATCTGGTTGTGGCCGCCCTGGCGCTGGCCGTAGATCCCGTTGTTCAGCCGGCAGACCCGGAAGATCTCGTCGTCCAGCTCGCCGGCCAGGTTGGCGACGATGTCGCGCTCAAGCTTGTCGATGTCCCGTTCGGCAGCCTCGCGAAAGGCGGTGGTGACTGGCACGACCCCGACCCTACCACCAATGTTGACTATCCGGATCGGGTTTTGCCGGAATCGACGTGCGGCGGGAGGCGGTCTGAGCTGAGGTCGGCAGGGGTGCGCCAGCACCGCTACGTCTCGGGTGCGGGCCCTCGTTGAGCAGCTTGTCGTACTCCCGCTTGGCTTGGGCGGTGCCGTGGAGCACCTGAGCGAAGGGGAGGTCGACCGCCTAGGCTTCAGGGAGGCTCTTTGGCCCGATCACACGGGCTGGAGGTCAGCACCAGGGGCCGAGTGCCCGGCGAGCTTCTCGCTGCCTTCGACGCCGCCCACTAGCCAGGACTCCACCGTCGAACTTGAACCTCACGGCCGGTGGAGGCAGCCTGGTCCCCGCCTCTCACACGAAATATTGTCAGAATCGCATGTAGCGTAGTGATGCTCATGCGCTGGCGAGGAGACGAACTGCCGTGCTCATCGTCATGTGTAGAGAGGGAGGAGTGGCCCATGAGGCCGCGCAGGTCGGCGACGGGCGTCCCCTCGGCGGCGCGGAGGGTCCCGTAGTTGTGCCGGTAGGCGTAGCCGTTCGCCCTCCGGCTTGCGGCTCCCGATGCCGGCGGGGATCAGGACCTGGCGGAGGAGGTAGCCCAGCTGGTCGGCGGTGGGCCGGCGCCCTCAGCCCCGCAGTGTCGGCGGGGGAGTGGACTGGCGGGGCGGGGCGACGAGCAGGGCGTGCGGCAGCCGGCGCCGCCGCCAGGTGGGGAACTTGTCCAGGCGGGAGGTCAGGTAACTATCGATCAACTCGGGAAGGGGACGGCGTCGAGGCCCGACCGTTCGAGGAGGGCCCCGATGGTCTGCGGCTGCGTCGACACTAGATGTTCGTTAACTATAGAGTTACTGTCCCTATTGACGCGAGGTACGGACGCACGTACGGTCTCGTCGGACGATGCCTCTCAGGTGATCGTTGCCAGTGGGCACCATCGTCATGCGAGATCAGCGGGGAAGCGGCTGTCCCAGAGATGAGCGTTGCAAGCTTGTCTCAACGAGTTGAAGTGTCCATTGGGTTATACTCGAAGACGGAGAAACTGTATGAAAGACAGACGAGCTCTTTTGCTGGGGCCGTTCGGAGTCATCGCGTTCATCCTGGCCCTATCCTCGGCCGCGTACGCCTGCACCACCTTCAAGGGCGACATGACAGTCAGCGGCAGGACCAGTTCGACGGGCACCGGCAGCAACAGCGGTATGAACTACTGCGGCGGCACAACGCCGGCCAAGGCCGGCGTAACCAAAGGTACTGCGTTCACGGTGAGCGTCGCGCCCTCTACTGCCTGCGCCAACAACCTGGGTACCATAACCGCGGACGTGAATTACAAGATGGGTGCGGGACCGCCAGGCACCAATGACTGCATGACCGACACCATACCCATCTACGGAGTGAAGAACATCGGCACGATAGCGATCGTCAGCGGGTCGAAGAGCGGATCCTACACCATTCCTACGACCGAGTCGGGAACTGGCGACGTTCAGATCTGCGTTTCCAAGTCGGACGGGACCATCGGGATGCAAATCCCGGCGACCTTCTCCTAGCCGACATCTCTGAGCCTCCCGGTCAAAGGCCAATTCGCACTGACACAATCTCCGGCGCTTGGTCGGAGGGTGTGTTGGTGCAACCGCTGTTTCCGGCAAGCCTGATTTCTACCGTGTCCACTACCTAGTAGCTCGTGTACCCATTCTGAGAGGATCTGACCAAGTCATGACTCGCTGTCGCGTATGTGTCGGTGTGTTGGCATTGGTTGCCATGTTGCTGGCCGGTTTTGGCGATGCGGCCAGTGCCGTTGAGACGGATCGGCGGGTCAACGTGAGCTGCGGCCAGACCATCACTCAGAACACCACCCTCTTGGGTGATGTCGGGCCCTGTCCCGGTGACGGGATCATCATCGGCGCCGATGGGATCATCCTCAACCTGAACGGTCACAAGGTGGTAGGGGCTAGTGACGATTCGAACAACAGCGTCGGTGTGCGCCTTCCGGGACGGACTGGTACGACCGTCTTGAACGGGACGGTGTCGAATTTCGCCGCCGGTGTTGCAATTCTCGGAGGTTCGGGGAACAAGGTGGCTGACCTGGTGGCCCGGGACAACATTGGCCAGGAGTTTGGCGACTTCGGTGACGGGATCACGATCATGTCGTCGCAGGACAACACAGTCATCCACAGTGTGATCCGCCACAACGGCCCGTTTGACGGGATCGGCGTTTTTGGCGAAACCTCCACTGGAAATCGCATCTCGAAGAACAGGGTGGTGGACAACAACACCAACTTCGTCCTCATCATTCCCAAGGACTTCATGGGTAGGCCTGACTTTGCCAACTGCCCATGTCGGATCGAACGTCAATTTTCTGACGACGTGGGCATCAACCTCGGCTTCACCGGTGGTGGAGGCAGCAATCGTACTATCGTTAGTAACAACGTGGTCAGAGATAGCGGCAAGAGTGGCATAACTGCCTGCAGCGAAAAGGGTAACCCGTGTGTCAGCTCTGACAACGTCATTATAGGCAATCTGGTCGTGCACAACGGATTCGGTATCCCCGGCCAAGACTTTCTGATCGGTGGTGGAGGTAACGGAATTCGGATTGTAGGGTTTCTGGAAGAAGTGGCGTTGCCCGGGCGGAACTTCGTGTCAAATAACAGGGTCGTAGACAACTACGAAGAAGGCATTTTTGTTTACAGTTTACAAAATCGCATTATCGACAACTACGCCGTCGGCAACGACCTAACAATTGACGTGCCGATCACTGACTTGCGGGATATTACTCAAGACAGTGGGGGCGGGATTCCGGACTGTGACGCCAATATTTGGCGGCGCAACACCTACGGCACGGCCATGCCGTCGTGTACCACCATCGGTGGACGGCAGATCGCTGGCCCGTCGCAGGGTGTGTCTGGAGCGGAACCTAGGGCGGCGGCCTCGGTGTCAAGCGGCGCCGGCGAGTTCCGCCTACCTGGGGGACTTCCTTTCACCCCGCAACGGCGTCTTCTGACGTCGTAGCAAAGTCGATGGCCCGGGACCGCAGATTCGTTGCTCTGAGTTGCGCTGGGTGACGGAGCATCTCCATGCCCGGATATTCTCTGGCGCTCTCGCTCGTACGCAGAGGCTCCGTCGACCAACCATCAGGCTCGTTGCGGTTGTCAGCTTGGCGCTCGGTCTGTTAGGTGGCTCGCTCTTGGCTGGCATACCGCTGGGATCCCCCTCCGCTGACCAGGCGCAGGTTTTGCCCGAGGTGCCAGTGACGGCTATGGACATAGCGACGAGCCGGGCCAACAACTCCCCGGCGTTGGTGGCCGACCCGACGGATCCCGAGGTTGTCGCTTTGGCCAACCGTGTCGACGCCCCAGACTTCGGCTGTGCCCTCCAGATGTCGGGTGACGGGGGGCGTAGTTGGACAACGGCAGGCGCTCCCCCGTCGCTGCCGCCCGGTGCCGAGAAATGCTACGCGCCCGAGGTGGCGTTCGACCAGGCCGGGCGCCTCTACTACCTCTTCGTCGGCCTCGCCGGCGGAGGGAACCGTCCCATGGGGGTGTTCTTGTCGACGTCTTCGGACAAGGCTCGGGCGTTCAGCCCGCCCCAACAGGTTCTCGGGCCACTGAACTTCTCTGTGAGGATGGCCATCGACCGGACCATGGGGGCCCGTGGGCGCATGCACCTAACGTGGCTGCACGCCGAATCTGACCCAGCTACCGGAGGGTTCGGTCCTCCCCCGAACCCCATCCTCGCTGCCTACTCCGACGATGGCGGTCAAACCTTCTCCGAACCCGTCCAAGTGAGCGACCCGTCAAGGCCGAGAGTCGTCGCCCCGGCCCTCTCCCTCGGCCCTGACCACACCGTTGCCGTCGCCTACTACGACCTCGAAGACGACGCGCGGGACTACCAGGGCCTCGAAGGTCCGACCTGGGACAAGACTTGGTCGCTGGTGGTGGCACAGTCGTCGGACGGCGGAGGCAGCTTCGGTCAAGGACAGATCGTCGACGATGCGGTCGTCCCGTCGGAACGGGTGATGTTGATCTACACCATGGCGCCACCGGCGCTGGTTTCCTACGGCGAGGGCGACGCGTGCGTGGCGTGGACAGACGCACGTTTCGGCGACCCTGATGTGCTCTTGCGCTGCTCGACCGGCGGCGGGCACGCCTGGACGGACCTTCGGCGACTGAACGATGATCCGGTCGGCAACGGCAAGCGCCAGTACCTTCCCCGGCTGTCGGTGTCCTCCCAGGGGCGGTTGGATGCCATCTTCTACGACCGCCGCGCTGATCCCCAGAACAGCCACAACGACGTCTCTTACACCTATGCGAGGGACGGAACCCTAGAGTTCGTCCCCAACATCCGGCTCACGGCTTCGGCGTCGGATGCTCACATCGGCCCCCAGTACGCCAACGTTGCCGCTGACGGGCAGTTCGAGATCGGGTCCCGTCTCGGACTGTTGTCCTTACCTGGAGGCGTTGTCGGGGCCTGGGGCGACGCCCGCAATTCTCGGTTCTCCGGGCTCGAGCAGGACATCTTCGCCACTGCCGTCCACGTGCCCGCCAGTGGACGCAACGGGTGGCTTGCCCTGGTCGGTGGTGCGTTGCTCCTGGTCAGTGCCACAGGGATCCTGCTGCTTGCTTTCTCCCGCCGCACGCAGTCATCTCCGGAGCCGTCAGAGTGCCAGGGGCGGTAGCATATTGGCCCGGTACTGGGAGCTGTCGCCGGCGGCGAAACGCCTTGCTGATGGTGCTGGTGGTCGCGGCAGGTACAACAGTTCTTGGCTGTAGCCGCTCACAGTCGACGTCGGCGCGGCCAGTTCCGCCCACCATCGTCGACGTGACTATGGCCGAGTACTCCTTCAAATACCGAGGCGACCACATTCCCGCTGGGCGGGCCGTGTTCCGGGTTCACAATGCCGGGAACGTCGATCACGAGCTCGGCCTTTGGCCGCTCGATGAGGACTTTCCTCCCATCGACAAGCAGTTGCATGGCTCCGAGCGGCGAATGCTGACGCCCTTAGCCCGCACCGAGATCCTCGCACCAGGAAGGAACGGGGGCTTCGCGGTGAACCTGGTCCCCAACCGGCGATATGCGCTGATCTGCTTCCTGCGCGAGCCGGACGGACTGAAGCATGAGCTACAGGGCATGAACGCAGAGTTTCGGTCTGGCAGCTTGTGAGCATTCTCGTCCTCACCGAGAGTTGGGAGCAGTCATGAACACCAGGTGGTTGGGACATCAGCGCCGCCGCCCGGCGTACGGCATCATGGCTCTCGGGCTGTTGACCCTGGGCCTGATCGCGGTCAGCCCAGCAGCGGCTTGTCGGCCCCAAGCCCGCCTGGTTACCGTCCTTCCCCTTTCCTCCGGTCCCCCTGGCAGTCACGTCAGGGTGGAAGGGGTCGGCTTCGATCTCGCGCCCAACACGGTCGACGTCCGCTGGAACTCCTCGGACGGGCCAGCCCTGGCCACGGCGACCGGCCCTGACTTCGCTGTAGAGGTGACCATCCCTGAAGCTCCCATGGGACTCCACGGGATCATCGTCTTGTCTCGCAGCCCCGATGGCGCCGTTGGCAACGCCGGCAGCGCTTCGTTCCAGGTGACTGACCCGTCGGCTGGAACGGGCAGTTCGTCGCCCGTCACCCAAGGGGCTCCATCTCCGGCACGAAGTGGGCTGTCTGGTTCCACCCTGGCTGCCTTGGCCGTGGGAGGGGGTATGGGCCTGGTGCTCCTGGGGGCGTTCGGCGGGGCTTACTTCGCCCGTCCCCGACCGCGCCGCCAGGAGAAGGCATAGCGAACTTCCGTGGGATGTCGGCCTCGTAGCGGGCTCCGCGTCGGTCCTGTCAAGGTCATGCCGCTCGGCGGTACGTGTCATAGCTCACGCCCTGGCCTCTGAGCAGGCAAGACACGCGGATGGACGAAGCTGGTGTTCAGCAGAATGAACGCGATGGCGCTACTTCTCGCTCCGTTTTCCCGACCCCCTGCCTGTCATCTGGTTCGCTCGATCTGGTAAACAGGGGATGGCTCGTTGAGCCGGCCGGGTGGACCGGGGGGAGGCTGTTGGCATGAAGACGCCGGGTGGGGCGGGGCCGCGGGGGGGTGGGGTGACGTTTCATCATCCGGCCGCTTTCT